>NZ_JAHNZV010000002.1 GCF_022267535.1 Psychromonas antarctica | reverse complement strand
AAGTTAACGATGGAATGTGCTTAAAGCTCGTTTCTCGCAGGTCTTATAGATAGTCGTGGTTGTCAATCCCTGAGTATGCGTTTTGAAGCGAGTTGTTCTGTTGGCTCGAACGTCTTGTTAGAAACATAATATGTTTGTTGCTGCATATTCGTAACCAACAGAAGCATGTTCCACTTATATAGTAGGAAATTAATCTATTAAATAAGTGGCTTGGTCAAACTATAAGCTGTTGCACTCGGACTCTGATGACGCCTCGGCCCTGCTGCAAGCTTTATATTTCACATAGGTGTATTCCAATGGCTCAAGGTAGCAATAAAAAATTTTTAACTAAAAGAATCCGAAAAGGCAATAAGGGCTACCCAATTGCTACTATTTCTTTTTATGGACCAACCAATATCACCGCATCAAAATTAGTCTGTGCCGTGATTGCATACGATGGCGCAGATGCTGAGCCGATGAAAAAATGGTTTTCAACTTCAGATATAAGAAAATCAGAGAAAACAATTGGTGAGGTTTTAGCTTTTATCGAAGAAAATGAAGTGAAGTCAGTGAGTATGATTGATGGAATTATTGGTTGCCCCCATGAAGAAGGAATAGATTACCCTAATGGTGGATCATGTCCGCAATGTAATTATTGGAAAGGGCGTGACAGGTTCACTCATGAGTTAATTCATTAAATAGAAATATAACAAGTGCAATTAAATCGGACGCATTACGGCTGTTGCTGTTTATTGCGGCGTTAGTGCGTCAAGCGAAGTTTGATGCATCTTGCAGGGTATAAGTCCCTGCCAGGTAAGGTTTAACCAATCACTTGTAACGAGTGTTGCGCCTATGGCGGAATCTAGGATTCGTGAAATACTTATCAGCGATTTAGTCGCACTAGATGAACAATATAGGTGAAGCCTACACAGAGAATCATATAGGCCATAGGGGCTGTCGTGGCTCTAAAGTGCTGGTATCGCTCCGATAAATATTAGATCTGACTGACGAGGTTTCTTCTCTTCTCAACGAAAGTGTCATCGAAGTCCAAGCAAAGCAACCGTAATGGTAAGGTTGTGGCGGGTCAGCGGCTTCCCTGAAGGTGAAAGTTAAGTCGTGGCATGTATGAAGAGATGTATCTTCCTTTTACTGGCTTAAGGCTCATTGAGAGATCCAAAAAAGTAAGGCCAACGATGACTCTTTGGAAGTCAGCTCAGCCCGTAGTAGTCTGAGCAGGAGAAAGCCTTGTACATGGTAAAGGAGCTGACAGTTATATCCGTTGTTAAGCAGACACATAGTCCGCAAAGTAGGGCTGGAGACACACTTTAAAATAAGCAATTTGGACGTGGCAGAAGATAAAACATCATTAATGCGTTTTAGCCGATTTCATGTCGGGCAAAAACGTCACTCTGTATTTCTAGGATTTGAATTTTATTGGGGAACAGATGCCAATGGTAAAGCGAGGTTAAGGCGAAGAACTGCGGTTAAGAAGCAGAAAGCCACACTAAGTGAATATTACCAATGGATAAAGGCAAAACGATCACTCAAACTGAGAGAGTGGTTGCCGCAATTGAAACGAAAAATGCTAGGATTTAAAAATTATTTTGGATCACTCGATAACAGCCGAAGCGTAGCGAATTTATATAGTTATGTTTTGCATGCACTGTACAAATGGCTCAATAGGCGCAGTGGTCGGCAAAGTTATAACTGGAGTAATTTCAAGAAGATGTTAACGTATTTTAAAATTGAGGTAGCGAAAGTTAGCGCCAGAAATGTGCTTGTCGACTGGTACTAGGGTCGTGTTTTACACGAGTGAATATATAACTGAAGAGCTGGATGCGGTAGTTCCGCACGTCTGGATCTGTGTGTGGGGCGGTCTGGTAACAGATCGTTCTACCATGATTATATTTTCAGTGTTGCTCGTAATGGCCACCGATTGCGAAAATATAAATACTTACGTCATCAAATTTATAGATAAGTCGATCTTTTTGTGAAATCCGCTTTGACCATAACCCTGATAAATTGTGTTTTAACGGTTCTGGTTTACCTAGTCCAGTTGCAGGATTGGAACGCAGCATTTCTTTTAAAATTTTGCATAATGACTTATGTAGCTTTTTGTCATTTTCTCTCAATAGCCCATAGGTGAGCCAAGTTTTACCTTCAAAGACTAGTGATCTCATTTAATTGCTCTTGTGTTGGTTTATAACCGTCATTATTTTTATGTGTACCGATTGATTCAGCAATTTGCTGCATTAAAGTGCTACTTTGTAGCACATGCAAGGTTTCCTGCTCTCTTTCCCAATCATCGGCACTCATAACAATAAAAGATTCACCAGCCCGTCTTGTTACTTTAATAGGTTCATGGTCGCTAACAGTTTGTTCAATATATGTTTTTAAGTTATCTCTAAACTGATTTACACTTATGCTATGCATATTTATCTCGCTATTTAAGTACGGTGTTGCCGTACATTTTAGCGTAGCAAATATGACAAAGCAATTAAATCGATAAAAGTTAATACACGCTATGAAGCGGCAATGTCGACGGTTTTCATGCTGGTATCCGTGGGTTATGATCTTTCAATCACCTATCCCACCTTGCTTTTTACGTCGCGGTGCCTGTCTTCAGTCTAGGAGCATGGTTCAATAATGGTGTTCTATTAATACCAATGTTTGTGATAAAGAATCTCGTTTGATTCGACCGATTAAAGAACTTAAAGGCTTTAGCAAGGTTAGCTTGTCAGCAGGTGAAAAAACTAACGTTAAGTTTGAATTAACAACGCGTGATTTTTCATATTTCGATGAGTCTTTTAGCGATTGGATAGCCGAATCCGGTCAGTTTGAAATTCTAGTTGCGGCATCAAGCGAAGATATCCGCCTGCGTAGTACCATTCAACTGAACTCAAAACAGCCGCTTAAAATTGAATTTGATGAGCGAACCAGCTTGCGAGAGTGGATTCAATACCCAGAAACAAAAGCGATAATTTTCCCGGTTGTCGAAGAGTTTTTTATGAAAATGCCGAATGAATTTGAAGGTGAACTTATCGATTTCAAAATTAAAAATGATTATTTCATGGATATGCCGATGGGTAAATACAACTATTTCAGCCGTGGCGCTATTGCCACTGAGGCTATTGCTGCAGCATTGGAGCAATCTAAAGGCCTGGTTTTAACCCACTAAATGTAATACCACTTGTGATTATTAACCTTAATCCACCCCCCAGTTCTGCTGGGGTGAATCGCATAGGTTTGACAGTGTAACGGTAGGAAATCTTCTTTGTTCACCCCAAAGTAAATAGGTAAAACAACCTCACATTCTAGATTAAAGACTGAGTGAATTGTACATATAAGTTGCTGTGCGCGGACTCGACGCAGTTTTTGCTAAAATAAAAAGCGGTAAAAAAAGCGCTAACCTAAGTGGCAGTGCTTGAGGCGTTAGCTGTATATCTCAAATTGCAATAAGCCGCAAAAGTGCTACTATAGTGATACATTTTATCGTTGAGGTTTATTATGAAAGTTGAATTAGTTACGACACTGAAGCGGCAAGCCACGAAAATATTATCTGAACTACACACTTCTAAAGAGCCCGTATTAATCACTGAACATGGTCAACCATCCGCATATCTTGTTGATGTAGATGATTTTGAATTTATGCAAAAACGAATGCAAATTCTCGAAGCACTTGCTAAAGGTGAGACCGCAATAAGTCGAGGGGAAACTACCTCTAATATTGAAGCTAAAGAGAAAATGAATAAATGGCTGAAATAATTTGGACAAAACCTGCGCTTGAAGATCTAAATGACATAGCCGAATATATTGCTTTAAGTAATCTGTTGTCGGCAAATAAACTGGTGAAAATTATTTTTGAGAAAGTGGAACGGCTTGAAGCATTTCCTGAGTCGGGTAAGAAACCGTTTGAATTAAATAATCTTAATTATCGAGAAATTATTGTGAATCCCTGTCGTCTATTTTATAAAATAGAAAACGGCAATGTTTTCATTTTACATATAATGAGACAAGAACGTGACTTAAGAAAATTCTTGTTGCTTATATAATATACAGCTATAAAGCTAAGCACTCGACGCTTAACGACTGTCATCGTTTTTTAAGTCTAGCAAAAACGAGGCCAAACCTGTGTGTCGGTGGTTGCAGCGTTAGCAATCATAGCGAACGTGTATGAATATCTATTTTCTAAAAATCACACTAAACTATTCTGCATCGTCTGCAGAAATACTAACCAAGAGCTAAATAATGATGACTTCAATGAATAGAAAATGGATGGTTAAACAAACTCTGCTAGTAATTTTAGCGGTGCTATCGCTATCAAGCTGTGTTAGCTGGATAGCTCCTACTGTTAAGTCTGAGATAATCGAGCTGCAAGCTGGCCAGTATCATCTCGATGGTAAGCATGCTGCATTAATATTTAAAATCCAGCATTTGGGATTATCAACCTATGTCGGTCGCTTTAATAAATTCGATGCGGAACTCAACTTTGATCCAAAGAATATGTCTGATGCCTCACTAAATGCCATAGTGTATATCAGCTCGATTGATATTAATGATGAAGATTTAGCGGAAACGTTACAAAGCGCTACGTGGTTTAACAGCGAGGAATTCACACAAGCGTCATTTACTAGTCATACTGTTACTCCAGTATCTGATAGCAGTTTTAATTTTTCGGGTGATTTAACACTTAAGGGAGTCACCAAACCAGTGACTTTTAAAGCTACTTTTCACGGTGGTGCTAATAATTGGATAACAGGAAAATACACCATTGGTTTTAGTGCTATTGGTCAAATCAAACGTTCAGACTTTGGTATGAGTAACTATATACCTATTGTCGGCGATAAAATCGATTTAGAAATTTATGCCGAGTTTCTGAATGATGATAGCTAACAAATAAGAATAGAAGTTGTGTCGCCGACACCTTATGCGGAGATAGAACAAGTTTGTTCTGCTTATTTATAGCAGGTTATACGAAGTAATTGGAGAGGTGTATTATTCAGTTTCATTTCCCATGCTGAGCCCCACTAAATCTGGAATTTGAATTTTTATTTATCAATTAGTTAGGCTGTTTTTAGTGAGTTTGCTTATGCGCTCATGCCCTCTATTTAATGGTCACCATTATTATTACATCCCTATCGCAGTTGAATTAGCCCATCAAATTGTATCACTTGATGGTAGCAAGGGCAGATCCAACTTGTTTTTTCCGAGGGATTAACGGGCCACAGGCAATGATAAGTAGTGGTGGTTTGACTGTATCGGTCCATTGCCATTTTCCTCATGCGTGAAGTGATAGATGAATTGTAACCTGTACGATCTGATTTTACAGTACTCCATGAGCGTGTTTTTATCAGAGTATCGATATGTTGCTTTAGCTCTTGGGGCGTTAAGGTATCGAGGATACGTTGAAAGTAATCTGCAATGCGACGTACAGCACGAGAATACGCATCAATGGTGGCAGGGCGCTTCCTTTGTAGTATTAAGTTAATAATATATTGATGATAAAAGGGGCGAGTGTTGTTCGTCAAGGGGTTCCATAATAGGTACTCCATAAGGCGCCACCCAGATGGCGGTCTGGTCAAATAGAGTATGGAGCGCTTTTTTCGGCAGCAAAGCGGCTTTGTTCAACAAGCGTTCCACTGGATGCTAACTTTTTAAGAAAGGTTCGATTATGATAATTAGAGAAGCCACAAAATCAAATTTAGAACATATTTCAAACGTTTATTCAGCCTGTTTCCCCAGAGAAAGGAATCATGATATGTGGATAAATTGTTGCTTCAATTCATTCCCTAAATCTGTCTATTACGTTTGTGAAAGTCATGAGTGTATTCAAGGTTACATATTATGGAGCGTAAGAAATGGTTTTCGGTCTAACACTATTATTGAGTTAGAACAGCTTGGTGTTCATCCGGTTCACGCAAAACAAGGCATTGGTAGAAAATTAATTGTTGAATCCTTTAAACTTTTTAAATCTCATATTGCGGGGTTAGGCCTTGATGTTGGTGCCGTGATGGTAACCACTTCGGAAGGGAATTATGCAGAAGAATTGTATAAGTCTACCTTGGGTGTAACTCGAAATGGAAGAATAGAAGAGTATGGTTCAGGAAATGAATTGGTCTTGTTTAAGAGGATTAAACTATAAGAAACCGCACTAGAGGCTTTGGTCTTGCCACGGTCTTTGAAAAAGACTCAATAGCAGCACAAATAGCCATTTAGATAAATATTAAGATCTTATAGGAATGTAGGTTTAATAATCTAAAGGTTAAATATCGCAAATCTGTACTTCGAAGCCAATTGGGTGCAATAGAATTAAATGTAATAACGGAAGCTTTGCGTACTTATTAGGCAGTAGGAATGCCGATGTTCTCGTGTTATTGATTTGGAAAGGCGCTGGCGCTCATGTAACAAAAACACAAGCGGGTTAGATTCGAGTCCTCATTGCGACGATTAAGATGGTGAATAGGGTAGTTTATAGTGTTTTTGATTTTAAAATCCCCTTGTTCAGCTGCCTAGGCAACAGTTGGCCGAAGTGTAATGAGTATTTACCTGAATATTTTAGTTTATGGGATACGATTTATAACCGTTTCACATTGCTTCAAAAGTGGAATATTAATGTGATTATCTAATACATGATTAAGTTGATAACGATATTGTATTGGTATTGCGTATTCTCATGATGTCGATCACTCATTCTCACCGAAGCCGATCAGTCATTCTCATTCATGCCGATCACTTTTACTCGTCACTTTACGGTGAGATTGAGTTGTAATGCTTTATTCAATATTCGTCAATACCTTTGCCCCCATTTTACGCATCGACTCGCCTTTTAATTCAAATCGCTCTGCACAGTGGATCAATCTATCCATGATCGCATCCGCATAAGTTGCTTCCCCAATTAACTCATGCCATTTCGAAATCGGTAGCTGACTCATCAAGATCATCGAACTTTGCCCGTGCCGCGCATCGATAATATCAAGTAGATCGCTCCGTTCTTGACCCGTTAAGCTTTCCATTCCCCAGTCATCAATGATCAGGATTTGGCATTTATTAAGTTGAGCAAGAAATCGAGGGTAACTTCCCTCTCCATGGACGCGTTGTAGGTGTTCTTGCAATCCCTTTAACCTAAAGTAGCGAGCGCTCTTGCCTTGCTGGCAGAAGTATTGGCCAATGGCGCAACCCATAAATGTTTTTCCACAGCCAGTAGCACCTGTAAAAATAAGGTTTTGGTGGTGAGTTAACCAGTGACCTTCAAGCAAACTGCGAACCTTTGCTTTTTCAATACCACGACCCGCTCGGTAATCGATCTGCTCTGGAATTGCCTGTAATCGGAATTTAGCTTGCTTGACTAGCCGTCCTATTTTACGTTGCTCTCGCTGCGTAATTTCTTCATCAAGTAGTAGTGTTAATCGTTCCTGGAAGCTGAGATCTTGATAGTGTTGGGGCTGTGCATTTTGTGCTTCAAGTGCACTAAATACGTGGCTAAGACGTAGATTATTAAGTTGCTCGGATAAGTGTTTATTCATGAGTATTCCTTAATGGTAATAGTTTTCGCCACGGAGATTATCGTGTTCGACATTGATTAATTTATCGGATGAATCAGAGATCAGTGGTAGTTGGTCTAAGCGATTATTTAAGATTGCTTTAATACTTTGCAATCGATATGCCCCTGTATCAAGCCCGCGTCTGCAAGCTGCATTAAGGCGATCTTTAGGATATTTTTTATTCAGAGTAAGTAGCCCCAGACAGACGCGATAGCTTTGCTGCGGATGTTGCTTATTGTTTAATTGAAATTTAACCCACTCTAATACTGCATCACCCAATGAGCCTGCCCAGCTTTCAAAACGCTCAGGCGTCCATTTTGTGTACTCTTGATGAGATTTAGGCATGTGGTCATTGAGGGTGCTATGTCCGCCGATTTTCGTTGATTTTATATGTTGTGCAATGCAGTTACCTTGATGGTAAATACAGATCATCTTTTGGGTAACATGCGCTTCTAATCGTTTTCGGATCAGCCCGTAAGGGACTGAGTAGTAGTGCTTTTCAACTTCAACATGATAATCAATGTGGACGAGCACTTTTTTAATGTAGGTATATTGATAATGTTGCCGGGGTAAAGGCTTCAATGCAGGCAAGTCTATGCTGTTAAATAATGATGACCGAGTACCCGATATTTTTTGAAAAGGTTTGTTGTTCATCAGTAACAGTAACTCTTTAATACGTTGATTTAAATGCGTTAAAGAATAAAATGCCTCATGACGCAACACCGACATTATCCAGCGTTCAACAATCAACACACCATTCTCAGCCTTCGCTTTATCCTTTGGTTTAAGTGGTCTGGCGGGTAAAATGGTGACATTGTAATGTGCTGCCATTTGCTGATACGTGGGGTTTAAATCAGGATCATATTTACAAGCGCGAGTTGTTCCTGATTTCAAGTTGTCGGGGATCAGTAAGTCAGGCACACCACCCAAAAATTCAAAGCACCGCACATGACTCATTACCCAATCTTCAAGCTTCTGAGAGAGTGTTGCTTCAGCATAAGTGTAATTAGAGGCGCCAAGTACTGCGACAAAGACTTGTGCTGTTCGTATCTCTCCAGTGTCAGGGTTAACAAGCGGGAGTGTTGGCCCGCAATAATCAATAAAGAGCTTTTCACCCGCCTTATGGTTTTGGCGCATTGAAGGCTGTAGCTTCCTTGCCCATTCTTTATAGTATCTACAGAGCTGTGGGTAGCTGTAATAGTTGTCGCTATTACGCTCAACATACTCCTGCCAGAGCAGTTGTTTAGTAACCCCTTTACGCTTTAACTCAAGTTGAAATTCAGGCCAGTTCGGTAAAGGAATAGCCGTTCTTGGTGTGTGTTTAGTTTGTAGAAAGGCTTTATTAAGCTTTGTATCCGTCCATTCATCAGGCAATGGCCACGCTTCAATCCCCATCATTTTTGCACGAGTAATGTAGTTGGAGATCGTTGATGCTGATATCGATAGGCTTTTAGCTATTTTACGGTGTGATAGTTTGGCTTGATACTTTAAGCGCAATATCTCTTTTAGTTTTCTCATTGAAATTGACTCTGCTGGCATAAACCTTTCCTTTTTAAAAACAAAAAGAAAGTATGCGGGTTTAACAAAGCAAAATGATTTTTGAGTACCTTTTACTTAAAAAAAGTGATCGGCATCGATGAGAATAGGTGATCGGGGTAAGTGAGAACAAGTGATCGGCTTACATGAGAATGGGTGATCGGGATGGGTGAGAATATGCATCAACTATCATACCTTTTTGTAACGCTATAATAATGCGTGGAAATTGCGAACCTTGTGCTTTGTGGAGCGTAATGCAGTAACCTAATTCCATGCAGTCCAATACAGGCTGTGTAATTTCAACATTATCACCTGTATCTAGCACAACAGAACCATAGCTTTCTCCAACGGATTCAACTGATGACAACACGCCTAATGAACCGTTTTGAATGCCTTTATCGTAATTGTTTTGCGTGAACAAAATAACGTCACCCTTACGTAGGTCACGGAAGAACTTTTCACCATGCCACTCAAACTCAAGTCTTTGCCCGTTAAGGTTTGTAGCGTTTTGAGTCAACTTGTTAATGTCAGCAACCATCACCTTTGTTGCCCCCATTATACGGCTATCATCAGGAGAGGCTTGGAATAGCGTTGTACAAGTTTGAGCAATTTCTTCTTTCTGTGTTTCATGAAAAGTAATCGATCCAGTGCTAATGTTTTCAGGCACAACCCCCGCGTTAATTAACTTTGAATACTCAGGTATCCCTGTTGATCCGTCTTGTCGTTTAACAATGTCTAACATGGTATTTGCGATGACCTTTGACTCAACGATATCTGATAACACCTTGCCACAGCCGATAGGTGGTAATTGGTCTGGATCACCTGTGAATATAATGTGTGTTGAGGGATGTAAATGGATCACCAATCGGTACATGGTCGGCAGATCAATCATTGAAGCTTCATCGATGACTAACAGGTTTTTAGGTTGTTCATTGCTTGGTTCAATGACTTCCTTGCGTAGTAAGGCCGCAATCGTCATTGTTTTGAATCCAATCGATTCGTGCAAACGCATAGCCGCTCGGCCTGATAGTGCTACCGCGTGGATCTCATAGCCTAATTGATGATAAGCCCGAAGTGCGGTTCTTAACACTGTTGTTTTACCCGTTCCTGCACCGCCTGTAATACAAGCTACCGCATTGTCTAAAGCAGTCATTACAGCTTCGCTTTGGCGTTCAGTTAACTCATAGGGCAATTCATCAGCCGCAGACAAATAGGCCGAATTTGCATGCTCATCATATAAGTGTTTTTGCTCAGCAAGTGCTAATAGCCGTTTTACTACCACAGATTCCATCAGCAGTTGAGCTGTTGGGTGGTATGTACCTGTCTCGCCATTTAGAATGAATTGTGCCTTTTGATGACCAGCCACAAATGCTTGGCTTGTCAGTTCGGCATTACCAAGAAGTTTCTTAACGGTTGGTTTTATGGCGTTCTGAGTGGTGTAAGTATGACCTTTTTCAATCTCTTTTCGGATTGCCATTTCTAGAGCCGCACTGAGTCTTCTTGGGTCATCCTGTGTAATATCGCTCTTAAAATCCGTTGCCTTAATGATATCGTCAATGGCGCTGAAAGACAGACCAAAGCCAATCAGTGTGTAGGGATTACCCTTGATAACATCTATGGAGGCTTCGCCATGATGTTTAAGTAGCCGTTGCTGTACACTGGCGGGGATTTGGTGCTCACTCATCCAGTTGCAATACGACAGATTCTTATACTTGGCGTAGCCTTTAAAGAGCGCTTCTATTGAGCCTTCATTTAGAATCGATGTCAGGCATTCTCTGGATTCAGACGTATCTTTTCTCAAGGTGGCATGGAAGTCTTTACCTAGGAGCTGCCAGAGCGCTCTAGCTTTGCTTTCACCAATCCCTTTGAAGTCCTTTTCTTTAGCTATAAAGCGTATCAGTTGCTCACCTGTTTCTGGCAAGGCACATTCAATATGCTCTGGTGAATCATAGGTGTGTTGCTTCATTAAATAATCGCCAGTTTCGACATCTTTAATTTGGCGAGTACCTTTGACCGACCAATGCTGACCTAGCGTGGGTTGAATGGGGATGCTATCAGGGTTAGCTTTGATGGTGACATAATATTTGCCATTATTGGTTTTGTAAGAGTCTAGCGCCAGTGGTACACCGCTAAATATCACCAATTTAGTTGAGCGATAAGGGATGCTCGTAACGCGCATTTTGTCTTCATTCAAAACGGGATTCATCGCGGCATTAATCCCATTTCAGATAGAGTCTCAGACAGCTCACCAAAGCGTTCAAGTCGCTTTTCAAGCTCTTTGACCTTGGCTTTCAATTCAATGTTCTCTACCTCTAATGACGATACCCGTTTTGAATCCAGTAACTTACGATTAGTAGTGCTGTCGTAGGCTTTGGGTTTATCCGCATTCTTCTTGGCCGATTCCGTTAAAGGAGGGAGCACACCTTTGTCACGTAGTTCATCTTCTAATGCCTTGAGTGTTTTTTTGAGGGCTGGGTTTTGATTTAGGGCTGATTTTCCACAGCCGATGCTTTTTGCCACTTCGATGCGGTTAAGCTGACCTCTGAACACGATTTGTTTAAAGTCATCATCGGTTTGTGTCGCTTTCCATACCTCAAATGCCTCAAGGTTTTGCTGCGCTTTTTGCTGACCACTTGCCATTATTAGACCTCTGTTTTTTTCGATTAAGGTTTAACATATTTTATTATAGAAGAGTGTTATTTAGCTTTAGACTCAATGTCTTGCAATGTTCTATTGAAAACATCCATTACAGCAGGATTACTCTCACCAATATTGGCAATTTTCTGTATAAAGGCTTGCAAGTAGCCAACTTCATCCTTTGCCACTTTCACTTCCGCTTCTAATTGAATAACTTTTTCAGCTAAGTCAATGTCCTTCTCAAGATACGATACAAGCTTTGTATCTGTTGTTGAGATAGGCTTACCTTTAAGTAAACGCTTTTTCTCTTTGTATTCATTTTTGATGTTGACGTATGTGTCCAGCGTCTGTCGAGACGTCGTAATTGCAAGGCTAGATTCAATTTTCGTGACCAGTAAATCCCATGTTAACTTACCATCCCAACTGCGAATTACAGCTTGTATTGAGATTTGTTGCTCTGTATCAAGTGACTTTGATGCCATTTCTCGTTTCCTTATATAGAACCCAAAAAGCCTAAAAAATTGTTTTTGGCAATCGTGTTATCGGGTTTTGTTTTTGCTTCAATTGCAGCTTGTAACGCCTTGTTTGGATTCGGTAGGGTCAACTTTCGTTCAGAAACTGTTTTAGTATCCAAGTCTGTAATGCGTATTATATTTGAGCTTGTGAGATACCGTACAATCGAACCTTGTTTTATGGTCTTGTCTGAAAGTACCTCTATTAAATTTTTTAACATACAGGTATTACGATAATGCGTTAAGTACCATTGTTGCATCCCATCGCTCGTGGTGAAGTTAATTGCGTCTTGAACTCGCTCTAAATCATAGGTTTGCACCTTGAGGTCTTTCTTTAATAGTTCAATGGCTTCCTCATCATGAGCAACATGACAGGAAGATGGACATAATGTGCATTGAGTTACAAATTCAGTCATGTATGTACAAGGTGATAATGTGAGGTTTTGAACGCAAAACCCCACTTCTGTTACGAACGTTGGAGTGAGGTTTTCAGTCGCGGCGTCATACTGAGTTTTACTTTGCATACGCTTACCTACGTTTTCTTCAACCTCACATTCAGCTTCTTGGTCATACATGATATCACTGATAACTGAGGAATTTTGAGCGTCTGTTGTGTGTATGTAGGTTAAGGTTTGCTCTGCGCTTTTTCGACCTGACAACATTGTGATGAGTAGGTGAGGTAAGCCCTTTTTAGCCAAATAATCATTCTGCCAATGCCTAAATTGATGAGGTTTAATAAAAAAATCCGCAGAAAAACCGTGTCGCTCAAAGATGGTTTTTTGAGTCTTTCCCTTGTTTTTTATTAAGTCCTGAGAGAAGAATTGCTCCAAAGATGAGATAGGCACCAATAGAAAATGTGACGCTTTTTGCTCGTTTAATTGCTTTGCGGTAAAGGCGAATAGGGCGTTCTCATAATCCACTTGCTTGGTTTGTTTTCTATTGTAACCCGTCAGGCTTGGCTGGTTGGTGTGAACAAAGTGATTTTGAAACTCTGCAACCGTGAGCACTTTCCTCCCCGCGCAATATTTTTCAAACTGCTTTTTTGTGTGTAGCTTCACCCCAAGAAGTGCAGCAGCGCAAGAGCATTGAGATATCATCAATAGCTTATCGAAAGGGGAAAGCTCTGCAATAGGCTTAATGTGTTTTGGTTGTCCTTTGGGGTTTGGAGCCTCGATTGATCCTTGCGTATCGTGTGTCACTCGGGCGACTTTATCTGTACCATCGAAAAAACCTAAGAGTAACGCAAGATGTATGAGGGTAATGGGCTTTCCCATCGCAGGGGACTGCAATTTAAGATTCTCAATGCTTGGTTTGAACTCACCAAGAACATCTTTCAGTGGTTGAGCGGGATTTTTATAGAATCTTGCTAACACCCTTGCTGGCTCAGTCACAATACTTGTGTAATGCAAAGCCCGATCAAGGCTTTTCGCCATTTCAGCATTGAAATGCTTTTGGTTATCTAGATATCCCTTAGAGCCACGCCAGTTAAGATAATAAACGGTTTCCTGTTTTCCCTTAACGGTTTCGGTATGGCTTTTTAAACGCTGCTTCGTCAGAAGAACTTGCTCTGCTGCTGCTCGGTTAGGCGATGACATAGCGAGAGCTACCATGGTACAAGTAAAGGCATCAAGTTGGTATAACGAAAGGTGGACAAGGTGCTGCCAAGCGCTTAGATCGGATTGCTCGCTTTTGAAAGGAGGAATAACATCATGAAAAATAGCGCCTAACGCGAGGAGCGCTTTTTCGTCGGGAAGTTTGCTATTTTCTGCCTCAATTGCCTCATGCCCAGATTTAGATCTCATTCCACGTATCTGTACTGGAATACTCGGACTACAGCTCGTAGCAAGCATTTTATGCTGATGAAGCCAGTTAAGGAAAGAGACTAACCCTTGACTATAAGCCATGTTGTCAATGGTGCGCTGAATATCAGTCAAACTGGTTGAAGCAACGTTATTGCCATGTTTAATAAGAAACTGCTTGGCGATGGCTAACCTAGCTTTCTTAGTATTTATACTGACATTCTTTTTAAGTACATCCAGTAAATAAGCGAAAAGCAACTGATGCGTCTCTGCATTTAGTCTGTCTTCCTTGGTGAACTCGCTGCCTATTTTTGCGTTGGATTGATTGTCATTATTGAATAAGAAGTTTGCTGTTACCCCTGTTGCATTCGTAAAAATGACCGCGATATCATCCCATTTGGCTTGTTCTCCTTTTTGATTCTTAAAGCCCGTTAAAGGTTGCAGCATTTTATTTTCAATGTAGGCGCGTTGGTTAGCAATATAGCGGTTAAATGCTGTCATTTTTTACCTCCGAGCTTCAATGTCTTTCTTTCTTCACAAAGGGCAATGGTTGCCTTGATGTAAATGATGATTTTCTTGAGTCTTTTTACCGTCGAAGGGTGCGCCGATTGACTATTGATTTCAAGCTTACGCTGCGCCTTATTAAGATACTGCTGATGGTTTGCTGTTTCGATCGGCCTAAAGTTGTCACAGGGGTAGCAACCCATTGGTGCACCACCTTTGGATTTGCAACTTGAGCAATTTTCAGGGGTTAACTTGTATCCCACTTCTTCATCAAACTGACTTTTGACATAAAACGCCTTGTCCTTTTGTAACTCTTGAACCGATGCAGTATCAAACCTCTTGATAATATGGTTATCCGCGTAAGCTTGGTCTATTTTGACGCGCTCTTGAGCCTTGAGATCTATGTAGGGCAAAATGGCTTCAATGGTCACGCCTGTAATTGATGCCACTTGCGCAGGGCTGAATCCCTGCCAAATTGCTTGCGTTAATTGCGTGTGTCTCCACCGATTGTTTGAAAGAACTAAGGGTTTATTGAGCAATCGATCACTCTGCGCATTGAGTTTTGCTTTAAATAGATAGGTGATGCCTGAAGACAGGTTATTTGAAGTCATGTGGTATGCTTTCGAGGTGTCACTGATTGCCATGAAAATCTCAGGCTTTGATTGATACCCAGAACTAAAGAGGCTTTGCTCTGGCAGTAGGGGTAAACGCCTCATTAACTCTGTCATTTCATCACCACATAGATTGATATTGCTTTTATGTAACTGGTTTGAAAGGAGGTTTTCATAAGCCTGATAATAGCATAATAACACTCTAGAAAAATCAGGCTCTAAACGGTGTGAACGTGATTCTGCGTTAAAACGAAACTCCCCATCCTTACCCTTAAAAGTTCGAAGGTGTAACTGCTCGACATCTGAAAATAGATGCTGTGTAATGGGGTGCCAATCTCGGTCAGGTTCTTTGTGCGACTGAAACTCTTGACCAACTCGTAAAACATCACACCATTTGATTTTCACAAGTTGAACAGGCCGCCTTACAATTGCCACCATGAGTTGGCTTGCAATCACGTTCCGAAAACGTGTAAATGTTTTGTGGGTCAATATTTCGCCATTTAGCGCTTGAAGGGTTTCAATACGAAGTGCCTCTAGAAGATTATCATGCTCAATTTCACTGTAAGCGCCTTTTTTTATGTCAAGAATCCCTTTAATATGATTCCAGCCACCTAGATTTACCTCTTTAATTGAGTCATACAAAGGGGTAAGTGTTGATGAGTGGTATTCATCACTACGCTGAAAAAAAAACAGTGCCTTTCGAACATTTTTTTTGTAACTATCTAGCGTTAACCACCATGCATTAAATTCATTGATATCAAGGTGATTGATGATAGTTTTAAGTGTGCTTACGTGACCATTCACGCTACTGAATGCATAGTACGAAGTAGAATGGGCTATTGATAGCCTCAAATCGAGAAAAGTGGCGTTATCGACGCTCAGTTCATTCATCCACTCTAAATAAAGTGTGTTTTTATATCCAAGCGACCATTCATCAGACAATATATCAAATGTGTAGCCATTTTCTCTAGCTGAGAACGTTCTTTGACCAGTGTACTCTTTGTTTAAGGTGAAGAGCTGAGATTTATTCATTAACGCCTCCAAGACTTGGTACAGATTTACATTGATTTTTCGCAGAGAGTTCTTGAACTTTTACCGCCAATTTAAACTCATTGTAGGTTTGCGCCATTTTGGAGTCTTCAACCCAACCCATGCTGTATTTACGCATATCTTCAATCTGCGCCGGCTCAAAACCTGCCTCTTCCGCTTTGTCAGTAAAAACTTCATTCCACTTGTGTCTTAGCTTGTGAGGGTGCAAATTGATACCAACTGCGTCACCAAACTTATCCACCAGTTTGTGAATTGCCTTGTAAGATATAGGTTGGCCTGATGTAACTCCTTTTTCCGAAACAAAAACGAAATCATGTTCATGAGCGCTAGATCGTGATACCCGCATCGTTGATACGTAGAGCTTGATTAGCTTCATTAAATCTGACGAGACCGATATTGAAAGTGCTTTGGTTTTATTTGCAGCAGGTATACGCCTAGTATCCGTAGCATCGTCAGGCGTTCTAGTAAGAAGGAATCGAGGGTTATCCCAATCATCCACTAAATCACTAATCTTGAGCTTTAAAACTGCGCCGACTCGAACACCTGTATCAATCAGTATTTGCATGATGATTTGATTTCTCAGCTTACTCGATTTGAATGGGTTTTTCGGTGAGCTTTCTTTAATGGTTTCGAGCAACTCAAAGAATTTATCTGTTGAAATGGCGGGTTCAAAGGCGTCTTTTGTGATTGTGTTATCTTTTCGAGAGCCTGAAATAAACTTATTGATATAGAGCTGAAAAGCTCTGAATTTATCGTCAGTTTTAGCATTCTCTTCTGTAGAGGCTTGGTCGTAATGATGGCAGACGTACAAATACTCAATATAGCTTCTCAGACGAATTAAGCGCTGACGAAAGGTGTGCGCAGATACTTGCGAGTGACTGTTTGCTGTTGCATGGATAGCGTCTCTGATACGCTTATCTGTAATACTGGTTACATTCGAGCTTTCTTGCGAAGCGTTATCATCAGTATAGAGCTTACATGCTCGAACAAAATCCTTCACCTCTACCCTTGAAAGGAGCTCACCATCAGCAACCCTATCAACTAGATTTATGTCCTTTTTTGTGAAATAACAATACAAAATTTTTAACTCGTAAGCGTACTTTATGCGAGTATTTAGACTTGGCGCTTGCGTGCTTGAGCCTTTATTTCCCTTGGAAAAAGGTGAGTTGTGATTACCATTCAAGTACGCATTGAGATACAAACAAGCAGGGAAAACATTGCTTCGCACCACCAAAGGAAATGAGTAACCCATGGTATCTCTATAAATATTTACTTTAATATTTTTACCGAAATTAACCATTACAAAACCTTGACTAACCTACACGTAATTCTACTATAGGTAGTGGTTGTAATTTTGTAAAGGAAAAATACTCAATCAAGAGTGTGTATGTATGTTGTTCCGAGGTTTTTACTTGTTTTTCTTTACGCTTTCTTTTGGTGGAGAGTACTCGCAGAGATCTTCAATAATGCAGGATCCACAGCGAGGTTTACGGGCGAGGCAGGTATAACGGCCATGTAAAATAAGCCAGTGGTGTACATCTACTTTAAATTCAGCAGGGATCACTTTTAGCAACTTCTCTTCCACTTGTTCAACGTTTTTTCCGACAGCCAGTTTAGTGCGATTTGATACGCGAAAAATATGCGTATCAACGGCAATAGTTGGCCAGCCAAAAGCGGTATTTAAAACCACATTGGCTGTTTTTCTGCCGACACCTGGCAGGGCTTCCAGCGCATTGCGGTTTTCCGGAACTTGACTGTGATGAAGTTCGGCGAGCATTTGGCAGGTTTTAATCACATTAGCCGCTTTACTATTATAAAGGCCGATGGTCTTTATATACTGCTTTAGGCCCTCGACGCCTAAAGCGGCAATTGACTCCGGCGTATTGGCAACGGGGTAAAGTTTAGCGGTCGCTTTATTAACGCTGACGTCGGTAGCTTGTGCTGATAAAATAACCGCAATCAGTAACTCAAATGGAGAATGATAGTGAAGCTCTGTTCGTGGAGTCGGATTTTCAGCACGCAGGCGAGTTAATATTTCACGACGCTTTATTTTATTCACTATTTGCTGACTCGCTGATCAATTTTATTTTTTAACGCAATAATCAAACCCATAATCATAAAAGCGCCTGGTGGCAGTGCTGCCAGTAAAAAATGGCTGTCAGCGTGATAAAGCTCAAGGGTTAACTCTTTAGCCCAATCTCCTAATAATGCATCAATGCCCGCAAAAAGAGTGCCTTGAGCTAAAATTTCACGACTTGCACCTAATAATATTAGCACTAGGCTGAAGCCCAACCCCACCATCAGACCATCAAAAGCAGCATATTTAACGCTGTTTTTAGAGGCAAATGACTCCGCTCGACCAATAATAATACAGTTGGTCACAATCAACGGAATAAAAATACCCAGTGATAGGTAAAGTTCATAGGTAAAAGCATTCATTAGCAGTTGTACGCAGGTGACTAATGAAGCGATGATCATGACAAAGATGGGGATGCGAATTGCTTGTGGCACATAACTGCGGATCAGGGAGATGAGAGTGTTCGATGCAATGAGCACAAATAGGGTGGCAATCCCCAACCCCAGGGCATTGGTTACTGTGTTGGTGACCGCAAGTAGAGGGCATAAACCGAGCAACTGCACAATGCCGGGGTTGTTTTTCCAAACACCTTGCCAGGCTATCTCGGTGTAACTTACCGCTGGATCTTTAGGGGGTATTTGTTGCGTGGTGACCTCTGTTTGTCGTTCACTCATTGCGCTTCTCCGCAGTTTGCTCGGTGTTTAAAAAGAGTCTCTTTATGCTCTGCAAAATAGATTAAGGCATTTTTCACGGCTAAAACCACTGCCCGAGGGGTGATGGTTGCTCCTGTAAAAGCATCAAAATCGCCTCCATTTTTACGCACGTCCCAGCGTTTATCTTGAGATTTCTGGTAAGATTTATCGCTAAAGGAGAAGATCCAATCAGATTTATTGGTTTGAATGTTATCACCTAGTCCGGGCGTTTCGCTATGGCGGATAACGCGTACTCCTGCAAGCTGGCCATTTTCATGGATACCGATTGCTAGTTTTATTTCACCCGCATAGCCTTGAAAGGTACTCGCCTGCAGCATCAAGGCAACGGGTTGATTATCTTTTTTTGCGACAAAGACTTGCTGTGATTGACCTTTACCGAGTAAATTATCGTCGTTGACGATAAAGCAGCTGGCAAAGATATCGTTATTATAAGATGCTTTTGGAATCAGCTGATTAAGTGTTTTTAACAGTGCTTTTTGCTCTTGCTGTGCAATTATCGGTTGGCTTAACTGGCTAATAATAGCGATTGCGCCGGTACATATAATTGCAAATACAGCTAATAATAAAGCGTTACGGCTTATTGTGGTTAACATCTTAACGTCCCCTCCCATACACTTTTGGTTGAGTATAGTAGTCAATAAAAGGCACACACATATTGGCAAGTAATACGGCAAATGCCAGTGCATCAGGATAACCGCCGATGTTACGGATGACAACGACAATTAAAGCGGCTAATACCCCGTAAAAAATGCGCCCTTTGACGGTTGTTGACGCTGTAACCGGATCGGTTAATATAAAAAAAGCCCCGAGCATGGTTGCGCCGGAAAAAAGGTGGAAAAGCGGTGATATATTTAGATCGGGATTATAGGCAAAAGCGATAAAAGAAAAAATACTAATACCGGCCAAAAAAGCAATTGGGATATACCACAGAATAACGCGCTTATAGAGTAAAATTAACCCCCCGATTAAAAAGCCTAGATTAACCCACTCAATCGCTTGCCAAGAGGAAGCCTTGTATTCAGGACTGTTAAATATTTCGCTGATTGTTTTGCCCGAATTCAAGGCGTTCCTTGCGGTATCAAGCGGGGTTGCCATGGTTAAACCATCAATACTGGTGCTAATCTGTGCAACAGAATAACCATCCAAGGTGAACCCTGTAAACAATGCGTTTATCTGATCCATCACTGTAAGTGAAAATGGGTGCAACGATTGCACTGGGATCCAAGTTGTCATCTGTACTGGAAAAGAGATCAGCAAAAGCACATAAGCTGCCATGGCTGGATTAAAAATATTCTGCCCAAGTCCGCCATATAACTGTTTAACAAAAATCACCGCAAAAACAGTGCCAATAACCGCAATCCACCAAGGGGCGAGGGGAGGAATGGCAATGGCGATAAGTACGCCGGTTAATAATGCGCTGCCATCTTTTATGGTACTTAAAATTGGTCGCTTTCGTAATATTAAGATCAGCGTTTCGCTGAGCAGGGCAACAGTAGATGCCAGTAATATCTGCAATAAGTTACCTAGCCCGAAAAAATAACTCTGTAAAAATATTCCCGGAATTAAACACAACAGCACTAACAACATAATCTCAGAAGTGCTGCGTCGGACGCGTTGATAAGGGGAGCTTGAACTGATAAATGCCATCTTTATTGATCCTTTTGTGCAATTTTTTTCGCTTTCGCTTTCGCAATGGCGGCTGCAATTTTAGTTTTTTTGTCGTCGCTCGCCTTGATGGTTGTGTCAATCGTTTGCGGCTCAGCGATCGTTGTGTCAATTATTTGTGCTGGCAGGTCTTGTCGCTTATGTAATCTTGCTTGCTCTTTACGCGCTTTACGTGCTGCTATAGCCGCACTGTTTTCGGGATTTATTTCTGTATTTATCTGCGTCGATTCTAAGGCTTGCTGTTTCTTCGCTTTAGCACGGGCGATGGCGGCAGCTACGGCGTCTTTTTTATTATCGGCAGGCGCGTCGCTGTGCTCGGCGGCAGCCTGTTTCTTTGCTTTAGCACGGGCAATGGCAGCAGCTACGGCGTCTTTTTTATTATCGGCAGGCGCGTCGCTGTGCTCGGCGGCAGCCTGTTTCTTTGCTTTAGCACGGGCAATGGCAGCAGCTACGGCGTCTTTTTTGTTATCGGCAGGCGCGTCGCTAGGGTCAGCTGTTGCCTGTTTTTTCGCTTTAGCACGGGCGATAGCGGCGGCAATTAAATCTTCACCGCCGTTTGTCTCTTGTAACTGCTGTTTACGTTTTTCAGCCGCTTGTTTATGTTTTACTTGGCGATCTAATTTGGCTTGCTGCAAGCGAGCCGCGCGATGTTCAAAACGAATGCGTGCAATTTCTGCTTTTTCCGCTTGCTGTTTGGCACTGCTTATTTCAGCTTTAGCGATGCGGTAATATTGCACTAATGGAATATGGCTAGGGCAAACGAATGCACAAGCACCACACTCAATACAAGATGAAAGATTGTACTCATCTAATTTAGAGTTATCTTTGCTGTTTGCATACCATAAAAGCTGCTGTGGCAATAGCTGTGCAGGGCAAACTTCTGCACACTCCCCACAGCGGATACAGGGCATTTCAGGTGGCGATTCGGGCATCTCTTGCAAGGTCGGTGCAACAATACAATTACAGGTTTTTGTGACCGGAACATCACCATGTGTGATCGAAAATCCCATCATTGGTCCGCCAATAATTAACTTTTGTGATGCCGTGGGAGTGAATTCATATTTATCTAATAGGTACTGAATCGGCGTGCCGATACGGACACTAACATTTCCCTTTTTGCGAAAAGCCTCACCGGTAAGCGTGACAATACGAGAGGTGAGCGGTTTACCATCTATAATCGCTTCTTTAATCGCAAAAACAGTTCCCACATTGTGCATGACAATTCCTAGCTCGCTAGGGTGTTTGCCAATAGGCGTTTGTTGCCCTGTAATAATCTCAATTAACTGCTTTTCACTACCCGATGGATAGTGAGTCGCAATAGTGCGAATAATGATATTAGCGCTTTGTGATGATTGTTTTTTTTGTAATGCGCGCTTGATCGCTGCAATAGCATCTGGTTTATTATCTTCAATGGCTATCACAATTAATTGAGGTTTGAGAATATGCTGCAGTACCGTGATCCCATCAATAATTTCATCGCCATGCTCCTGCATTAAGCGGTCATCTGCAGTGATATAGGGTTCACATTCAACCGCATTGATAATGAGTAGTTTAATAGCTGCATAATGGGCCAGCTTTAAATGTGTTGGAAAACCCGCTCCACCTAACCCGATGATGCCTGCATTTTGAATTTTTTCAATAAGTTGTGTATTTGTTTGCGCTTTATAATCAGCACAGCGGCTATATTCTACACTCCGATCCAAGCCATCAGTTGCAATGACTACGGACAAAACAGGTAAGCCAGAGGGATGAAGGTCGGTGCGTTTCTCGATAGCCGTGACAGTACCTGAACTGCTCGCGTTTTGTACGACCATAACGTCAGTTGCTTTCGTTAAAGCTTGTCCTTTTAATACGGAATCACCAATATTAACTAGCAGTAAGGGGCTCTCTCCTTTCTGCTCAACGGCTATAACTAAAAAAGGGGGGATCCCAGCATCTTTAATAATTGCTTTGCTACTTTGCTGTTTATTCTCTTGAGGGTGAATACCTCCGTGAAAAGACCAGTGTTTCCCTGATGATATTTCTGCAAGCTGCTCTTCACTGAGCAGATTAATAGGGGTTGTTGTCATACTAGCGCTCAGTGCTGTTTTTAGTGGGGATAAGGTTAAGATCCCATTGCCAATTTTGTGTGGTTAAAACAACCGGAACCATATCAATGCAGTCAGTGGGACAAGGATCGACACACAGTGCACAGCCAGTGCATTCATCTGTGATCACTGTATGCATTTGCCTCGTCGCGCCTATAATTGCATCGACAGGGCAGGCTTGAATACACTTCGTGCAGCCAATGCATTGATCTTCACGAATAAAAGCAATCAATTTAGGTTTCTCTTCACCTTCTAAATTTTTAGGTTCAATGCCCATGCGCTCCGCGAGTTGGCGCATCACCGCATCGCCACCTGGTGGACATTTATTAATATCTTCTCCATTGGCAATCGCTTGAGCATAAGGCTTACAACCGGGATAACCACATTGACCACATTGTGTTTGTGGCAAAATAGCATCAAGTTCTTCAACAATAGGGTCGCTTTTCACTTTGAAACGCAGTGACGAGTAACCTAATATGGCGCCAAAAATAGCTCCTAAAATCCCGAGTGTAAAAATAGCGATGGCAATATTGATTAGCATCTGGTTTATTCCGTATGTTGTCGCTTATTACTTAATAAGGCCCGTGAAGCCCATAAAGGCCAGTGACATTAAGCCTGCTGTGATCATCGCAATGGATGCGCCTTTAAAAGGAAGTGGTACATCTGAACTGGCTAAGCGCTCGCGTATTGAAGAAAACAGCACTAATACCAAAGAAAAACCGATACCTGCAGAAAATCCGTAAATGATAGATTCAACAAAATCATGATTTTCAGTAATGTTAAGGAGTGCTAGGCCTAAAATGGCACAGTTAGTGGTGATCAGGGGTAAAAAGATGCCTAATAACCGATATAAAGTCGGACTGGTTTTGTGCATCACCATCTCAGTAAACTGCACAACAACAGCAATCACCAAAATAAAGCTTAAGGTCTGTAGATAAATCAAGTCAAGCGGCATGAGCAGATAAGTATTGACGATATAAGAGAGTGCCGCTGTTAATGTTAAAACAAAGGTGGTCGCAAAAGACATGCCAACCGCAGTTTCCACTTTATTTGAAACCCCCATGAAGGGGCATAAACCTAAAAATTTTACTAATACGAAGTTGTTAACCAGTACCGTGCCAAAAAACAGTAAAACATAGTCGCTCATAAGAATCTAATTCCACTACTTATGTAAGGGATTTGCTAGCGCAAAATAGAGCACTATGATAGCAATAAATTAGTAGATAATCAGTGAAAAAGTAGTCTGCTTGTGTAGTTATCTTATCGGCAGCTCATGGAAACGACTATTTCCCAATATTTTGTCCTTATGCCTATTAATTAATCTCTGCTGTCTATTTTCATTATCGGATTGGTTGGAGGGGGATGACTATTGTTATAAAGCATCACACAAATGGCCACTGAAAATAGCAAGATAAAAAAACAAAAAGTGCAATAAAGAAGCACTTTTTTAACAGTAAATATTTACCTTAGTTTAAAATTGATTTACATCAATACTCTACATATAGTGTTATGTATTATTCGCACCCACTACATATTGTGTTTTTATTTTTTATCGGAGCCTATTATGAAACCTGTCGTTATTAAGCGAGATGGTAGTCAAGTCCCTTTTAATGCCTTGCGTATTGCGGAAGCCATCCTAAAAGCCTCAGGTGCCGCGCGCTGTAAAGGTGTTGATGCATTTTCGATTGCCAATGAAGTCGAGAGCCAATTAGAAAACCAGCATGAAGTGGATATCCATGATATTCAAGATGCGGTTGAAGTCTGTTTAATGAAAAGTGGCCATACTGAGCTTGCGCGAGTGTATATTGAATATCGCCATGACCGAGATATTGCGCGTGAACGCAAAAGTCATCTCAACAGTGAAATTTATGGTTTGATTGAGCAAAGTAATGCCTCATTGCTCAATGAAAATGCTAATAAAGACAGTAAGGTGATTCCGACACAGCGAGATTTGCTGGCGGGGATCGTGGCTAAGCATTACGCTAAGTCATATATTTTACCGCGTGATGTTGTGCGAGCACATGATAAAGGTGAGCTGCATTATCATGATTTAGACTACGCGCCGTTTTTCCCTATGTTTAATTGCATGTTAATTGATATTAAAGGGATGTTTACCCAAGGTTTTAAAATGGGTAATGCAGAAATCGAAGAGCCAAAATCAATCTCAACAGCAACCGCTGTGACTGCACAAATTATTGCACAAGTTGCTAGTCATATTTACGGCGGTACGACTATTAATGGTATCGATACAATCCTTGCACCCTATGTGACTAAAAGTTATGAAAAACATTTAGTAACCGCGCAGGAGTGGGGAATCGCTGATAGTAAAGCGTACGCCATGCAACAGACAGAAAAAGAGTGTTTTAATGCGTTTCAATCGCTCGAATATGAAGTTAATACGTTACATACAGCGAACGGACAAACTCCTTTTGTGACCTTTGGTTTTGGTTTGGGGACAAGTTGGGAATCGCGTTTAATCCAACAATCAATTTTCAATATCCGCATTGCCGGTCTCGGTAAAAATCGCAAAACGGCTATTTTCCCTAAATTAGTGTTTGCGATAAAAGATGGTGTTAACCATAAAAGCACAGATCAAAATTACGATATTAAGCAGCTCGCGCTAAAATGTGCTTCAAAACGTATGTATCCTGACATTTTAAACTATGAAAAAGTGGTCGAAGTAACTGGCTCGTTTAAAACGCCAATGGGTTGCCGTAGCTTCTTAGGTACTTACGAAGAAAATAATGAATTAATTCATGACGGCCGCAATAATCTTGGTGTCGTAAGCATTAACTTACCGCGCATTGCATTAGAATCGGCAGGTGATGAACAAGCTTTTTATAAATTATTAGATATTCGTTTACAGTTAGTTAAAAAAGCATTGGATACACGTATTGAACGTTTATCTGAAGTCAAAGCGAGTGTCGCACCTATCCTCTATATGGAAGGCGCTTGTGGTGTTCGTTTAAAAGCGGATGACTGTGTTGCCGATATTTTCAAAAATGGGCGTGCTTCTATCTCTCTTGGTTATATCGGTCTGCATGAAACGATTAATGCATTGTATGGCAGTACGCAGCATCTGTTTGATGATAAAGATAAGCAACTAAAAGCCGTTGCGATTATCCGCCATTTAAAAGAGGCTACAGAATGCTGGACCGCAGAAACGGGCTATGGTTTCAGTTTATACTCCACACCGTCAGAAAATTTATGCGATCGTTTCTGTCGTTTGGATGCAAAGCAGTTCGGTGTGTTAGAAGGCGTCACTGATAAAGGTTATTATACCAATAGCTTCCATTTAGACGTTGAAAAGGCGGTTAATCCTTACGATAAACTCGATTTTGAGATGCCTTACCCTGAAATCGCTAGTGGTGGTTTCATCTGTTACGGTGAATATCCGAGCATGCAGAATAACCTTAAAGCACTCGAAGATGTTTGGGATTATAGCTATTCACGTGTTCCATATTATGCGACTAATACACCCATCGATGAGTGTTATGAATGTGGTTTTCATGGGGAGTTTGATTGCACCAGCAAAGGCTTTGTTTGTCCAAGTTGTGGTAATTCAGATTCAGAAAAAGTAGCCGTGACCCGCAGAGTATGCGGTTATTTAGGTAGCCCGGATGCTCGTCCGTTTAATGAAGGTAAGCAAGAAGAAGTAAAGCGTCGTGTTAAGCACCTTTAATCTTCTTATTTAATATAAAAATACCTCGCTCAATGTGGGGTTTTTTATTTTAGGAATTGATAGATGAATTATTCCAAATATTATCCGCTTGATGTGTTAAATGGTGAGGGCACCCGGTGTACGCTATTTGTTTCTGGCTGCATACATCAATGTAAAGGCTGTTATAACCAGTCAACTTGGTCGCCTGATGCGGGGGAACTTTTTACAGAGGAACTTGCCGATCAGATCATTGCCGACCTTAATGATCAGCGTATTAAAAAGCAGGGCTTAAGCATCTCTGGTGGTGACCCACTGCATCCAGCTAATCTAGGTCAGGTACTGAGGCTGATCAAACGTGTTAAAGCAGAATGCATTAACAAAGATATCTGGCTCTGGACTGGATACCTGTTTTCGGAACTTAATGCTCAGCAGCAAGAGATTGTTTCCCTAATTGATGTGCTCATTGATGGAAAGTTTATTGAGCAGTTAGTTGAGCCAAACCTAGTCTGGCGTGGCAGTGCTAATCAGGTTGTTCACCGTTTTGATAAAAGCGTTAAATAACCATTCTATATAAAATAGAGGAATAAAGCCGTTAACTTTATTCCTTTTTTTTTTATTTTTTAATTGTGGGCTAGCAAATACTTCACTCTACTTGATCTGTTTTGTAAATAAGTATCAAGCCGATGCTATTGATTTTTTTCTTAAATATTAGATAAATAGATGGGTATCCGGTTTTTCATGTTGTATACAAATTTTAAGGGGGAGAGACTGTAAAGTGCCGAACGTTGCCGACACTTATATTAAGACTGCCTGCCAACATATTAAAGGATTTCTATTTTTTTAATCTCTTTGCTGCTTTGTTGCGGCTTAGGTGCAGTGAGCTTCAGTAATCCATTGATAAACTCCGCTTTAATATCAGCAGCATCAATATTTTCTCCGACGTTAATGCTGCGACTAAAGAAACCTGAGCGCCTTTCTTTGCGGATCATACGATCAGTTTCTGATGTTTTCTCTTCGTCTACTTTAGCCTCAATGGTTAATACACCCTCTTGCAGATTCACACCTATATCTTCTTTTTTTACACCGGGAAGCTCAGCGATAAATACATACTGATCGTCTTTATCGATAATATCAACCCGAGGTTGAAAAGAGCCTGAATCACCAATTAAGCGCCTATGTGCAAACAGGTCATCAAAAAAATTATCCATGGTAAACCATGAATCTCTGGGTACAATTTTCATTATTGACTCCTTATAAATATTGCTGGTCGTGTGGAAAGTCCCATCTTTCAGAATAGGTATAGGACAATATAATGCGAATTCCCACCCTTTTATTATGTTTTTTTTATATTATTTTTCTATATATATTTACTAACGGGATACGGGCTTGCAGCTAATTAATAGAAGGTTAATAGGATTTTTTATGAGAGTTTAAGCCGATGCCACATTTCTTTTTTGCTTAAGTAATTTTTGTGCTTCTAATTGCTGTAGCGGCGATAATTCACTATATAAGATCATATTTTGATGAAAGCTTTGCTGAGTGTTGACTACCTGTAATTTACCCGCCTGTAGTTGATAAAAACAATCTAAATAATCG
Organism: Psychromonas antarctica; assembly: GCF_022267535.1. GTDB lineage: Bacteria > Pseudomonadota > Gammaproteobacteria > Enterobacterales > Psychromonadaceae > Psychromonas > Psychromonas antarctica. The sequence continues at coordinate 98,643 of NZ_JAHNZV010000002.1, read as the reverse complement.
CATGTTTTCGTGCTGTGAAATGATTGTTGCAGCTGTGCAAGTTTTGCTTGAGATAAAAAGATAGCTTGCTGCATTTTAATCGGGGGCAAATAAAAATGCAGCAATGGAAGGTATTTGTCAGCCGAAAAATCATCCAATTTAATGTTTTTATCGTCCATTAAAAGTAATACTTGATGTGCTGGTGACAGTGGCTCTACTAATTTTTTTTGAATGTTCTGTGCCATCATTACCGCTTGTTGCGGATCAAAGCTGTTGAAAAAATCAACTAATGTGGTTTTAATTTTATCTAGTAAATGCATTCTTATCTCCTTAATGGATAACCGCGTATTTTCAGAAAAACCAGACTTCTACGCGTCTATTTTTACTTCGACCCAGTGCATTGTGATTAGAGGCTATCGGCAATTGCTCACCGAAACCTTCAACGGCAATCACATTTATCCCCCTTTCTATTAATGCTTGCTCAACAACGCTGGCGCGTAGTAAAGACAGATTTTTATTTTTTTCAGGATCGCCGAGTGAATCTGAGAACCCCATCAGGACGATACGGCGGCCAGGATTATCGGCCATATACTCAATTAGGCGTAACAGATCGCGTTTGCCCTTGTTATCTAGTTCATTACGACTACTTTCAAAACGGAAATTGACCGAAAGGCGTTTCGCCACTCCGCTGTAATCGTTATAAACCTGCGGTGCATTTTTAATTTTATAAATAGTTTCTAGCTTTATATTTTGTGAAATAAGCCCTATCTGTTCAACAATTTCCTGCCCTGCATGGGAGGTAATAAAATGAGCAAACTCTTTGACCATTTTGTTACCGACTGAAGGGGCATAAACATATAAGCGCCGTGAAAGCGGGTAATCTTCTGTACTGATGGTAAAACGGGTCGGGTAGATAGGTATCGTAGTGTCTGATGCGGCGATAGCAAGGGCTTTACTGTTATTAACATAAGGCAGCCCAATAAAACCGATAGCACCGGGATCCTTCGCCACCTTTTCAGAAAGCTTACTACTAGACTCATAACGTCTTGCTGAGCTTATTAATTGCTGTCCATTGGCCTTTAGTACTAAGTTTTTAAAAGTATCCCAAGTACCTGAATTTTGGTCGCGGGCATAGACGTTAATGGTTAAATCAGGGCCGCCGAGATCTATCCAATTAACTATCTTTCCAGAGAATATTTTTGCTAAAATTTCATTTGTCAGGTGTGTAATAGGATTATTAGGATTGACAATGACAGCCAGTCCATCTAACCCGATAATATATTCTTGTGCGGATAATCCTAAATCGCCGTATAAAGGTCGCAATAATTGCACCTCTTTATTTTTAATTCTCCGTGATGACATAGCCATATCAGCTTGGCCATTTATAATATCTTTAAAGCCGGTGCTGGAACCATGCGCCAGTAATTCAATCGCATAAATATGCCCGTCTTTAATATATTGTAATTCGCGTTCAGCTTGTTCACTTCCTTTGATCCAAAGCATATCCAAGATCCCTTGCGATTTTAAATAATTCTCTAATAATACGGGCGCGAGGTTTTCACCAATTGTATTTGAACCATGTAAACGTAAACTAATGGTTCGATCTTCGCTCGGTAAAGTCAGCGTTTTTTTACTCATAGCCGGTGTCGTTATCTCCCTTATAGTGGGCGTTGCGATTACCGTCTCGGTGATGAATCGTGCTTGTTTATCTGCAATAAGCAGGGGGGGATCTGTGATAGGGCATTGGCTTAAGGAAATATATAGGTAGCCGTTCTGCCATGCCGCAATAGCGGATAGGCAAACGAACAGTAAAAAAAAGAAAGCGAGTAGATTAAATTGACAGTCCTTTTTCCCGTTTGAAGGCACTGGAGAGGGTAAAGAATCTAACACTAAAGAGCTGGGAGCAGACTTTAAATAGATGCGAACTCGTCTTAACAGGTGCACTTGCTCATTTAATGTTTCATTACCTAACTCGCTGAGTTCATTCAGTACGGTTTCTCTATATTGTTTATCTTGAGCCATTTTATCGAGTGAGATATGAATATTAAATTCGCTTTTTGCCGTTGCTTGTAACAAGCCAAGTTGCTTTTTAAATTGCGGATTTAAGTTTAAGTGCCCAGTCTGCTCTGACATTGCATTTCCTGTCTTTATACTAAAAATGGTTGCTTGATATAAATACCCTCAGCTCGGAACAGGTAAATCGATACAGTACAGCTATTTTCGTGTATTTCTGCGTTAATCCAACGAGCAATAGCCCGCGATTGTTCGTTGAGTTGCTGGCACTATAAAAAATGATTAACATTACATGTTGTTATATTTTAACTTGATGATTTTAATGGTAAATTATATTTCATTACTCCGAGCGGAGCTTAAATATATCGCTCATATTTTTCTACTATTATAAGGAACTAAGTGACAATGAGATGACAGTCTGGTTGGTCTTTGTATCATTGAATGGGAGATGGGTTTGCGTTTGTTAATGTGAGGGGGGGCAATAGTGAGTTATTGCTAAGTTAATTTATAGCAAATTAGCATATTAATTTGCTCTGTTATAACATCATAAGTTATGGTCTTACTAAGACGCACTGTTTGCACATTTGCAAACGAAGCATTAATCTATACCCATGATATTTGAATATGCAATTTGGCTTGCCCTGCGAGGATCTGCTCGAAAACTAGTATTGCGTTGCAGCATTCGATAAGGGAATCCGCATTTACATCTGTCGGTAGAGGATTAACGCAGTTAATCGCTCGAAAGGCCTGATACTGCACCTTATTCTGGTCTCTGAACTGAGTCCTGATAAAAAATATTGAGGTATAGTGGTTATACCTATTAACAGATTACTTTGACCGAAAATTAAATTTTTCCTAACTTTACTAATTAAGACTAAACTTAAAAATGAGCGATAAGACCTCCTCTCAAACAGGTAATGAATCTGCGACGATAGCGCGATCAATAACTAAGCTGGTGCCTCCGTCGATGTATAATGTATTGTTACATAATGATAATTATACGCCGATGGATTTTGTGATTGAGGTGCTGCAGCGTTTCTTCAGATTAGATAATGAAAGAGCGACAGAAGTTATGCTCAACGTTCATTACAAAGGGATCGGTGTTTGTGGGACATTCACTGCCGAAATAGCGGAAACAAAAGTGGCACAAGTCATGGCTTATGCGCAACAAAGTGAGCATCCACTGCGTTGTTCGATGGAAAAAGAATCATAAATATGGCCTATGTTCTCGCAGTAATTAACTTTTAAGGAGGCTTTTATGTTAGATAAAGCATTAGAAAACAGTTTAGATTTAGCCTTTCATTTTGCCTTTGAAAAGTCTCATGAATTTATGACGGTAGAGCATCTATTGCTTGCACTCTTAGAAAATGATGAAATTAAGACATTATTAAACGCTTGTTCGGTTGATTTAGTCTCCTTGCATGTGGATATCGTTACCTTTTTACAGGGCATTCCTGGCATACCCGAAGTGCAGGCCCAACAGGTTGAAATTCAACCCACAATCGCTTTTGAACGTGTGTTACAACGTGCTATTTTTCATGTTCAATCTTCTGGCAATATTGAGGTTTCTGCCGCCAGCGTATTGGTGGCGATTTTTAGCGAGCAAGAATCACAAGCGGTATATTTTCTTAAAAAAGCACAGCTTTCACGCTTAGATGTTGTCAACTATATTTCTCATGGGGCAGCTAGCCGAAGCGATTACAGGCCTGAATTCTTACAAAATGGTGAGGAAAGTGAAACCCTTATTGAGCAAACTGAAGAGATGCCTTTTACCATCAATTTAAATGAGCAGGTAGAAGCCGGTATTATCGATCCGCTAATTGGGCGAGATAAAGAGATCGAACGTTGTGTTCAGATCCTCTGTCGCCGCCGTAAAAATAACCCTTTATTGGTTGGAGAAGCAGGGGTCGGAAAAACAGCAATTGCAGAAGGACTTGCGTACCGTATTGTTAATAAAAATGTACCCGAAGTGATTGAAGATAATATTATTTATTCGCTTGATATGGGGGCATTACTGGCGGGCACAAAATACCGCGGTGAATTCGAGCAACGCTTTAAAACGGTATTAACTCAGTTAGAGGCGCAAGATAATGCCATTTTATTTATTGATGAAATTCATACTATTATCGGTGCAGGGGCGGCAACAGGAGGGCAACTTGATGCGGCTAATTTATTAAAACCCTTACTAAGTGGCGGTAAACTACGTTGTATGGGGTCCACAACGTATAAAGAATTTGGTCAAATTTTTGAAAAAGAGCATGCGTTAGCGCGTCGTTTCCAAAAAGTAGATGTGCTCGAACCTTCCGTTAAAGAAACGGAAAAAATACTACTCGGTTTACGCTCTCGTTATGAAGCGCATCACCATATTCGTTATACCAATAAAGCATTAACAGCCGCTGCAGAGTTGAGTGCAAAATATATTAATGATCGCCACCTGCCCGATAAAGCGATTGATGTGATCGACGAAGCGGGATCGCAAATGCGTTTATTACCCGCAAGCAAGCGTAAAAAAACCGTTGGTGTATCCGAAATTGAAAACATTATTGCAAAAATTGCGCGTATTCCACAAAAATCCGTAAGCAGTTCAGATAAAGATCAGTTAGCGAAATTATCAGAGCGTTTAAAAATGACCGTGTTTGGTCAAAATGATGCAATTGATGCGCTAACCGATGCCATTCATTTAAATAGATCGGGACTTTCTGAAGAGCTGAAACCTATTGGATCCTTCCTCTTTGCCGGTCCTACTGGTGTAGGCAAAACAGAGGTGACGCAGCAGCTTGCAAAAGCCATGGGCATCGAACTATTGCGTTTTGATATGTCCGAATATATGGAAAAGCATACGGTTTCGCGCTTATTGGGGGCTCCTCCTGGTTATGTTGGTTATGAGCAAGCTGGGTTATTAACTGATGCGGTTATTAAGCAGCCTTACGCGGTGCTGCTTTTGGATGAAATAGAAAAAGCACACAGTGATATTTACAATATTCTATTGCAAGTGATGGATCATGGGACTTTGACCGATAACAATGGCCGTAAAGCAGATTTTAGAAACATTATTTTGGTGATGACAACCAATGCAGGGGCACGCGAAACAGTAAAACAAAGTATTGGTTTTAAAGATCAAAAAGATTCACATAAGGTGTTGGATGAAATCAATAAGTTATTTTCGCCAGAGTTCCGTAATCGCTTGGACAATATAATTTGGTTTAATCACCTGGATCTCGCTGTTATTCATCGGGTCGTTGATAAATTTATTGTGCAGTTACAAGCGCAATTAGATAAAAAACAGATCTCTTTAGAGGTCAGTGAAACCGCGCGTAACTGGCTAGCGGAGAAAGGTTATGATCGTGCGATGGGCGCACGTCCGATGGCGCGTTTAATTCAAGAGAAACTAAAAAAACCACTGGCTAATGAGATATTATTTGGTCAATTACAAAATGGGGGAAGTGTCGCTGTTTCCTTTGATACCGAGGACAAGGAAATCGTCTTTCACTATGCTAAAACGTCAGTTTTAAGCTGATTTATTTTTAACAGCCAATAAAAAACCAGCCTGAAGCTGGTTTTTTATTGCTCTTTCAAATGAACATTAAAGAGCTATATTTACTACATTTAAGTTAGCGCGCACGGAATACAATACGACCTTTAGATAAATCATAAGGTGTAAGTTGAACGGTTACTTTATCACCGGTGAGAATACGGATGTAGTTTTTACGCATTTTACCTGAAATATGTGCTGTAACAATATGACCATTTTCTAACTCTACACGGAACATTGTGTTAGGCAGTGTATCTAAGATTGTGCCCTGCATTTCAATACTATCTTCTTTTGCCATTGGCGATGAATCCTTTGTATTTTATATATACCCAAATAGTTTGAGCAAACTTAAATATTTTCAATCGGCGCATAATGCCAGAATTATCCAATAGGGTAAAGTATTGTTGCTTGTTTATTGAGCCATTTATGATATTTATAGTAAGTAAAGAGTGAGCGCAGCTAAATTAGCTGTTTTAATTAAAATCAAACCACTGTTCACCTATAAATCGCTGGTGGGGCATAAACCCTGTTTTGTAATTCATCTTTTGGCATTTTTCTATGTAATAGCCGAGATATAACCAATCAATTCCAAGTTTTTTCGCTAATTTTAACTGGCTTAATATGGCAAATTTACCAAGTGAATAGTGCTGATAAGTAGGATCATAAAAACAGTAGAATGCGCTCCATGATTGATTTTTTTTACTCTTTACTTGGTCTGTTACACTCACTGAAATTAGTTTTTCTTGGTCATAAATTTCAATAAATAACGGCTCATTCCAAGTCGAGTTAATAAAATCATCATATTGCTCTACGGATGCCGGAAACATCGGGCCGTCCTTATGAATTTTGTTAATATAATTTTGATATAAGCTGAAGTATTGTGTGCTGGTGTTGGTACTTATTTGCACACGAAATTTTTTGTTCTTATTATTTAACCGTTTCTGGCTTCGCGAAGCTTTAAACTGTTGAACAGGGGTGCGCAGTGATTGGCACTCTTGGCAAAGTCTACAGTGTGGGCGATAGAGCTGATCACCATTACGGCGAAAGCCATTTGCCAATAAAGTCGGATAGAAATGCCGACCATTCAGCTGCGGATCGATAAGCAGCAGTAGCTGTTCCTGCTGATCGCTCAGATATGAACAGGGGAATGCATCACTTATGGCGACATTTAATAGGGCTTTTTGAGTGGACAAATTTCACCTATGGGCGTTAAATATGGTCAATAAACATGACAGTAGCGATGTTACTTCAACATGTATAAAGCACCCTAGTGTATCATGAGTATAAATGTGTTGTGTTTGTTACAGTTTTGAGTGAAATATTAACATTATCACAAGGTAGTAAAAATGAGTGTGCATAAAATAATTGAAAAAAAAATAATGACGAATATTTCGTCTGAATTTTTACAGATTGAAAACGAAAGTCACCGTCATGCGGTGCCTGCCCATTCAGAAACACACTTTAAAGTGACTGTCGTGAGCAAAATGTTTGAGGGAATGCCCCTCATCGCACGCCACCGTTTGCTAAATGAGTTATTGAGAGAAGAGTTAGCAGGCCCCGTTCATGCGCTTGCTTTGCATACTTACACGACCGCTCAGTGGATCGCTAAAAATAGATTGTCACCTGATTCCGCTGATTGCTTAGGTGGTGGGAAATAACGACTTATTTAAGGCTAACTACTACATATCTAAAAAAAGTGCTTATTTATACGATTATTCGATTCACTATTAAATGTTAAAAAATATTTATTTATGTAAATTATTTTCGCATTAAAATTTGATCTGCAATCAATTAGCCCGTTTTTAAGATGGAAAATTTCCCATTGATAATGATATTATACCTCAGAAATTTTTCGGTCTGCATGTTAACTGATTGTTGCTGTTTTGTAGGCGACTAGAAATTATGCAATGTTTTTATGCCACTAGGCATCTAACTTTGCTTCCCGTAAACATAGTGCGAGAGAATATGATTACTATAAAAAAAGGGCTAAAGCTTCCTATATCAGGTGAGCCAGAACAGGTTATTCATAATGGTCCTACCATTACTGAAGTTGCGATACTGGGGGAAGAATATATAGGAATGCGTCCGTCAATGGCGGTCAAAGTCGGTGATGCCGTTAAAAAAGGGCAGCTACTTTTTAGTGATAAAAAGAATGTGGGTGTTAAATTTACCGCGCCAGCATCGGGAATCGTCAAAGCGATAAATCGCGGTGCAAAACGCGTGTTACAGTCAGTTGTTATTTCAGTTTCCGGACAGCAGAGTCTCTCTTTTTGTAAGTATGAGAGTGCGCAACTTTCCAGTATAGAGCGTAGTAAGATTGTGGACAACTTGGTCGAGTCAGGCGCTTGGACTGCGTTTCGTACGCGTCCATTCAGTAAAGTGCCTGAAATTAAAGCGCTACCCGCTTCTATCTTTGTCACCGCAATGGATACTAACCCCTTGGCTGCTGATGCCGCGTTGATTATTAATGAAAATCAGCAAGCATTTATCGATGGTTTGGCGTTGCTATCACAATTAACTGTAGGTAACGTTTATGTGTGTAAAGGTGAATCTAGTTTACCTCAAGCCACGCAGAAAAATGTACAAGAAAAGGTTTTTTCGGGTGTTCACCCAGCAGGGCTCGCAGGCACACATATTCATTTTATTGATCCTGTGTCGATAACTAAATCAGTCTGGTCAATTAACTACCAAGATGTGATTGCATTTGGTTTGCTATTTACCAGTGGTGAGCTTTACGTTAACAAAGTAATTTCGCTTGCAGGTCCTGCGGTAAAAAAACCACGTCTATTACGCACGATTCTTGGTGCATCTATTACTGAATTAACCGAAAACGAGTTCATTCAAGGTGAAGTCCGCAGCATTTCTGGTTCAGTATTCTGTGGTGTGAGTGCTGGTGGCGCGCATGCTTTTCTTGGGCGATACCACAATCAAGTTTCCGCTCTAATTGAAGGTTATGAGAAAGAATTATTTGGTTGGGGAGTCCCTGGAAGTGAGAAGTTCTCTGTCGCCAAGGTGTTTATTTCAGCTTTAAAGACAGCAAAACGTTTTGCTTTCACTACGACAACGGGTGGTAGTAAGCGAGCGATGGTACCTATTGGTCAATATGAACGTATTATGCCGCTAGATATTTTACCTACAGTGCTATTACGCGATCTAATTGTTGGTGATAGTGATGGCGCGCAAACATTGGGCTGCTTGGAATTAGATGAAGAAGATTTGGCATTATGTACTTATGTTTGCCCCGGTAAATATGATTACGGCTCAATTTTACGCAGTAATTTAAGCAAAATTGAAAAGGAAGGCTAAGAATGAATCTTAAGCATTTACTTGAGAAAATAGAGCCGCATTTTGAGGCGGGCGGGCGTTATGAAAAATGGTTTGCCTTATATGAAGCAACGGCGACTTTTCTCTATACTCCGGGGCTTGTTACCAAAGGACTTACTCATGTACGAGATGGCCTCGATTTAAAACGCATCATGATTTTTGTTTGGCTAGCAACGTTCCCCGCTATGTTTTTCGGGATGTACAATACAGGTGTTCAAGCTAATGAGGCAATTGTTGCGGGATTTACGGCATTTGATGATTGGCGAATAGCTATTTTAAACATGCTTGGCGTAACGATGGGGTCTGATGCGGGTATTTTCGATAACTTGCTATATGGCGCCATCTACTTCGTCCCCATTTATGCCGTTACTTTTATGGTGGGTGGCTTTTGGGAAGTATTATTTGCCAGTGTACGTAAACATGAAGTGAATGAAGGCTTCTTCGTCTCATCTGTCCTTTTTGCGCTGATCGTACCGGCGACTATTCCATTATGGCAAGTGGCTTTAGGGATCACCTTCGGTGTGGTAGTGGCAAAAGAAATTTTCGGTGGAACGGGGCGTAACTTCTTAAATCCTGCGTTAGCTGGCCGAGCTTTTCTGTTTTTCGCCTATCCTACCAACATTTCTGGTGATGCCGTCTGGACTGCTGCAGATGGTTTCTCTGGTGCGACCCCTTTAAGTGCTGCTGCACAAGGCGGTTTAGATGCTGTCGCGCAATCGGGTGTTACTTGGATGGATGCTTTTCTTGGCAATATACAAGGCAGTATCGGTGAAGTATCTACACTTGCGATCTTAATAGGTGGTGTATTTATTGTTATAACAGGCATTGCTTCATGGCGTATTATTGGCGGTGTAATGCTCGGTATGATGGCTACTTCTACCCTTTTTAACCTTATCGGTAGTGATACCAATCAGATGTTTGCACTACCTTGGTACTGGCACTTAGTTGTCGGAAGTTTTGCTTTTGGCATGATTTTTATGGCAACCGATCCAGTCTCCGCGGCCTTTACTAATAAAGGAAAGTGGGCATACGGTCTTTTGATTGGTTTGATGGTCGTATTAATACGCGTTGTAAATCCCGCTTTCCCTGAAGGTATGATGTTAGCGATTTTATTTTCCAATCTATTTGCACCGCTGTTCGATTATTTTGTGGTGCAAGGAAATATTAAACGGAGGTTAGCACGCAATGTCTAATAAACATGAAACGTTCGCCAGAACAATATGGGTGGTACTCGCCGTTTGTTTAGCTTGTTCAATAATTGTGGCCGGCTCTGCGGTTGGCCTGCGTTCAACACAATTAGCGAATAAAGAAAAAGATAAGCAAAGTAATATTCTTGCAGTTGCAGGCTTAAACACCGATAAAACAAGCGCTGAAATTTTCGACTCAAATATTCAGACAAAACTCGTCGATCTAGACTCGGGTGACTTTGTTGAGAATGTTGATTCAAAAAACTATGACCAACGTAAAGCGGCTAAAGATCCAGCACGCAGTATCAAACTCAGTGAACAGCAAAATGTTGCAAAGATTGGCCGTCGCGCCAATCTCGCTACTGTTTATTTGGTTTCTGATGATACAGGTAAACTGCAACGTATCATTTTACCTGTTCATGGGGCGGGATTATGGTCAACGATGTATGCTTTCGTTGCGATTAAACCAGATGGTAACACTGTTGAAGCAATCACTTATTATGATCAAGGTGAAACGCCTGGCTTAGGCGGGGAAGTTGAAAATCCACGCTGGCGCTCATTGTGGGAAGGTAAAGAGTTATTTGATGAACAGGGTGCACCGGCAATTAAAATTGTAAAAGGGCAGGCTTCTGCAGGTTCAACGCATGAAATTGATGGGCTATCCGGCGCAACGTTGACCAGTAACGGCGTACAGAATACCTTTACGTTTTGGCTCGGTTCGGAAGGTTTCGGACCGTTCCTTAGCAAAGTTCAAGAAGGAGCGCTAAATAATGGCTAAATCAAGTGAATTGAAAGCGGTATTAACATCGCCAATTGTCAATAATAACCCTATTGCACTACAAGTCTTGGGTGTCTGCTCGGCATTGGCGGTAACCAGTACCCTCGAAACTGCTGTTGTAATGACGCTGGCAGTCCTTTTTGTGACTGCATTTTCTAATCTGTTTATCTCCATGATCCGTCACCACATTCCAAATAGCGTGCGAATTATAGTGCAGATGACCATTATTGCCTCTCTGGTTATTGTGGTTGACCAAGTGTTAAGGGCTTACGCCTTTAGTCTTTCTAAACAGTTATCCGTTTATATCGGTTTGATTATTACCAACTGTATTGTAATGGGCCGCGCTGAAGCGTTTGCGATGAAAAACAAACCGCTCGCCAGCTTTATGGATGGCGTCGGTAACGGATTAGGATATGGATTTGTTCTGGTTATAGTGGGTGCTTTCCGTGAGTTATTTGGCGCTGGTGCTTTATTCGGTATCGAAATATTACCCTTAACATCGAATGGCGGCTGGTATCAAAGTAATGGTTTATTACTGCTTCCTCCTAGTGCGTTTTTTATTATTGGTGGCCTTATTTGGATCATCAGAACGCTTAAACCCGAACAAGTAGAGCCAAAGGAGTAATTTGAATGGAACATTATCTTAGTATATTCGTGCGTTCTATTTTCATGGAAAATATGGCACTGGCATTCTTTCTTGGCATGTGTACCTTTCTGGCCGTTTCGAAGAAAGTAAAAACATCCATGGGGCTGGGCATAGCGGTAATTGTTGTACTGGGAATTTCGGTACCTGTTAACCAGATTATCTACTTCAATTTGCTAGCACCAGGAGCCCTAGCGTGGGCGGGGTTTCCTGATGTAGATCTGAGCTTCTTAGGCTTTATCACTTTTATTGGTGTGATTGCCGCATTAGTGCAGATATTGGAGATGGTACTGGATAAATACTTTCCTGCTTTATACCAAGCCTTAGGTATTTTTCTGCCTCTCATTACAGTCAACTGTGCCATCTTCGGTGGTGTCGCGTTTATGGTGCAGCGAGAATATGACTTAATAGAATCAGTTGTTTATGGGGTCGGTAGTGGTGTAGGTTGGACCTTAGCTATCGTCGCATTAGCGGGGATTCGTGAAAAAATGAAATACTCAAATGTACCCGATGGATTACGTGGATTGGGTATTACATTTGTAACGGCTGGATTAATGGCATTAGGTTTTATGTCTTTCTCTGGTATTCAACTGTAATTTTTGCTGTTTTAGATTTAATGTAATTTCGGGGGCAAAGTCCCCCTCAAAACAAGGAAAAAGTCGATGGAAATATTTCTCGGCGTTGCCATGTTTACCATTATTGTTCTCGCGTTAGCTATTATTATTTTAGTAGCAAAAGCAAAACTGGTAAGCACAGGTGATATCACAATTTCAATTAATAATGATCCAGACAAAAATGTCACTACTCAGGCCGGTAATAAATTACTTGGTGCGCTTGCAAACTCGGGCATCTTTATTTCTTCAGCCTGTGGTGGCGGTGGTACCTGTGGACAGTGCCGCGTTAAAGTGAAGTCTGGTGGGGGAGACATTTTACCTACTGAGCTTGATCATATTAGTAAACGTGAAGCGAAAGAGGGTGAACGTTTAGCATGTCAAGTGAGTGTTAAAAATGATATGAGTATTGAGCTACCCGAAGAGATTTTTGGTGTGAAACAATGGGAATGTACGGTTATCTCTAATGACAATCAGGCAACCTTTATCAAAGAGCTTAAATTACAGATCCCTGATGGTGAAACTGTGCCATTCAAGGCTGGCGGTTACATTCAAATTGAAGCGCCTGCGCATCATGTAAAATACAGTGATTTTGATATTGAAGAACAATATCGTGGTGATTGGGAGCATTTCGGCTTCTTTAAGTTAGAGTCAAAAGTTGATGAAGAAACCATCCGTGCATATTCAATGGCTAACTATCCCGATGAAGCTGGATTAATTATGCTGAATGTACGTATTGCAACGCCACCTCCACGTAATCTAGCATTGCCTTGTGGTAAAATGTCTTCCTATATTTTTAGTCTTAAAAAAGGCGATAAAGTCACTATTTCCGGCCCATTTGGTGAGTTCTTTGCCAAGGAAACTGAAAATGAAATGGTGTTTATAGGTGGTGGGGCAGGTATGGCACCGATGCGTTCGCACATTTTTGATCAATTCGGTCGTTTAAAAACCAAGCGTAAAGTAAGTTTCTGGTACGGCGCCCGTTCGAAGCGAGAAATGTTTTATGTCGAAGATTTCGACAGCATTGCAGCCGAAAATGAAAATTTCCAGTGGCATGTTGCTTTAAGTGATCCGCAACCAGAGGATGCTTGGGATGGTTACACCGGTTTTATTCATAATGTTTTATATGAGCACTACTTACGCGATCATGACGCACCAGAAGACTGCGAGTATTACATGTGTGGTCCACCGGTTATGAATGCCGCAGTTATCGCCATGCTTAAAGATTTAGGCGTTGAAGACGAAAATATATTCCTTGATGATTTTGGTGGTTAATATTAGTGCTTAAACTTTTATTACAACGGCTGGCCTTCATCGGGCTAGCCTTTATTGTTTCTTCCCTGCTCTCCTCATGTGCTAAAAATGATCCTAAAATAGAGCAGATTAAAGGGCAAACGATGGGCACATATTACCAAGTTAAATATGTGCTTTCTGACGCTCAGAAAAATAATTCAGAGTTGTCCATTGATAACATACAGGCGCAAATTGATTCACGCCTTGAGTTAGTCAACGATCAGATGTCAACCTACCGTCCAAATTCAGAACTGTCGCGTTTTAATCAAGCAGAAAAATCACTAGTGGTGTCAGATGCGACAAGTTCTGTTGTCGAGGTCGCGCTGTCTTTGTTTAAAGAAAGTGGCGGTGCTTATGATATTACCGTTGGCCCGCTGGTTAATCTTTGGGGGTTTGGGCCAGATAAAAAACCAAATAAAGTACCTTCTGATGCGCTTATTGCGGCAAAACGGAAGATAGTCGGTAGCCAATATTTATCTATTGAAGGCAATCGCTTGATTAAGTCGATACCCGAATTGTATCTCGATCTCTCATCCATAGCGAAGGGCTACGGTGTTGATTTTATTGCTGATTATTTACAAGAGTTAGGTATAAGTAATTACCTAGTCGATATTGGTGGTGAATTACGAGTACATGGTTATAAACCGGGTAAGAAACCATGGACTCTGGCTATTGAGCGGCCAGTGGCAGGGCAAAATGTACAAAGATTAATACATATCGGTGATAATGCCATTGCCACATCTGGTGATTATCGTAATTATTTTGAATCTGATGGCATACGTTATTCACATACTATTGATCCGAAAACCGGCAAACCTATTAGCCACAAATTAGTGTCGGTTACCGTGATTCATAAAAGTAGTATGGTCGCAGATGGATTGGCTACTGCAATTACTGTGTTGGGTCCGACTGCAGGATTCGCCTTCGCTCAAAAACAGCAGATACCTGTGTTTTTATTAGTTAAAAAAGGCGATGAAATTATCGAACATTACACGCCTGATTTTGAGCCTTATTTTTTTGAGAAAAAAGAATGATCTATTTTATTGCGACTTTTGTTGTTTTTTTAGTTGTGACAGTAGCAATGGCTATTGGTTATATTTTAAACAAAAAAACAATCGCAGGCAGTTGTGGAGGCTTGGCTTCTGTGGGTATTGATAAAGAGTGTGACTGTCCAGAGCCTTGTGACAATCGTAAAAAAAAGAATGTTGAAGCCGCGCGCATAGAAAAACTAAAAAGCGCAGAGCGCATTCTTTAAGAATATAAGAGAGGGGGATCCCTCTCTTATTTCTTACTATTTTGTAGCCAGCGATCCAATGCGTTGGCAAAGGCTTGTTTTTCTTTATCCGCAAATTTATTAGGGCCGCCACTCATCTGTCCTATCGAGCGCAGTTCCTCTGCAAAATTGCGCATTGCTAAACGTTGACGAATATTTTCCTGCGTATATAGCTCTCCCCTAGGATTTAACGCAGTAATGCCTTTTTCAACAATTTCAGCCGCTAAAGGGATGTCCTGAGTTATCACTAAGTCATTTAGTTCGACATGCTGACTAATATAGTTATCTGCTACGTCAAAACCTTGTGATACGCGCACTGTTTTAACGAGAGGGCGAGTCGCTATGGGTAATGGGCTATTTGCCACAAAAACCAGTGCGGTTGCTGTGCGTTGGCTTGCCCGTAGAACCATATCTCTTACCGCCACTGGGCAAGCATCTGCATCAATCCAAATAGTCATTACTTCATCTCTTTAATTATAAGGGAATGCAATGTTTTTGCGGCCACTTTTACATCAATGTCGCAGGGAAATTTAGAGCATTGTTGTACACCTATGTTATAGCAAATATAGCAATTATCTATTCATTTATGTTTGTTAAGATGAATACGAGTTAAACACAATGCTGATTGGTGTTTTGTTGTTTATGTGCAATTAGAACAAGTGCTTACTGTTGTCCCTGTATCGCTTCAATACATTTTTACTACACCGAAAAAAATCACGTAATTAATAAAATTGGTACGACTTTAAGCTGCCCTGCTAGAACGGCTTAAAATCAATATAACCTCACAGTATTTGATAAAAGTCTTCTATTAAGAAGGCTCGATATTTGCCTTTACACCTATAGACAGCGCGTTAACGAAATTAATCGCGGTAAAGGCGTACATGTGCTGCCGAATTGAGGGCTCAGAACTGAATTCTAACAAGGTATCTTGATTAAAATTAACGTACGCTTAAATGTAATTCATTGTATTTAGCCACTCGACTTGGGTTTTTAATTAATTAAAAGAGTTTTTTGCAAAAAATTGATTTTTAATTCAAATAGCAGTTGACAGATAACGATAGCAATATATAATTCTTTGTAGCTTGAAAGTTCGTTTTATATTTATGTTCGATGTTCCGTATTATGTACCGATCCTATACTTCATAAGTAATAGCAACACTTCTCGCCAACTGCCTTGATTTACAAGGTTAAATTACTCAAATTAAATAGGATACTATTATGTCTACAACTACTACTGGTACAGTAAAATGGTTTAACGAATCTAAAGGTTTTGGTTTCATTGAGCAAGAAAACGGTCCTGACGTATTCGCACATTTCTCTGCAATTGCAAGCACTGGTTTTAAAACTCTTGCTGAAGGCCAAAAAGTACAGTTTACTGTAACTCAAGGTCAAAAAGGTCCTCAAGCAG
Organism: Psychromonas antarctica; assembly: GCF_022267535.1. Classification (GTDB taxonomy): domain Bacteria; phylum Pseudomonadota; class Gammaproteobacteria; order Enterobacterales; family Psychromonadaceae; genus Psychromonas; species Psychromonas antarctica. The sequence goes on along the minus strand of NZ_JAHNZV010000002.1, from coordinate 82,602 downwards.
AAAACATCGTAGCTCTTTAATATTGCTTCGATGAGCTTTAATTAGCTCATTCTGATTGAACAATAAGGCAAGTCATTGACTTGCTTTTTTTATGCCTGTTATAAAATGGCTAGCGATCATGTTTTATATCTACCCCCTTTGAAAAAATTCGAACGCTGCAAATATTTAATGTAATCCACATTACCTATATAATGCACTAAATTGATAATGACTTTAGCTTTCTGGAGAAGAAAATGCGCCTGTGTGATACCCATATCGAAGAATATTTAGATGCAGGTAAGTTGATTATAAATCCTCGGCCGCCTCAATCTGCTATATCAGGTGTTAGTGTCGATATCCGCCTAGGTAATGAATTTAGAGTGTTTAGTGAACACACTACGCCTTATATTGATCTCTCTGGTCCTAAAGAAGAGGTAGCTGCATCGTTAGATAAAGTAATGAGTGATGTCATCGTCATCAAAGAAGATCAAGCATTCTTTTTGCATCCTGGTGAGCTTGCGTTAGCGGTTACATACGAAGATGTGACCTTGCCTGCTGATATTGTTGGATGGTTAGATGGCCGCTCTTCATTGGCTCGCTTGGGTTTAATGGTCCATGTCACAGCGCATAGAATCGATCCTGGCTGGTCAGGAAAAATTGTCTTAGAGTTTTATAATAGTGGTAAATTACCCTTGGCATTACGCCCTAAAATGATTATCGCAGCATTGAACTTTGAACGACTATCCGCGCCTGCGGCAAGGCCTTATAACAAACGTACTAATGCGAAATATCAAGAGCAGCAAGGTGCAGTGGCGAGCCGAATTAGCCAAGACAACTAAATATCTCCATTTATCGCCATGCTGATAATGAAAGCACAGCTAAAAAGTAATAAAATAAGGATAGAGCTTATTTTATTACTTTTATAACATTTCCTCTCTATTAATTACTGATTTAACTTCTGATAAGCAAGCCTTTTTTTTATTTTAGGTACCCAATGAGGACTCGGCTCGAAAACCAGAATCTGACTTAGCATGGTGACCTTGTGAACGATTATTTTCCTTAATCATCTAACCGATAGGTGTAAAAGCGAGCATTTAGCACCTTGATGTATCATGGAGATATGTCTATACGCTAGTATTGGTTTTGACAGTTTTAATTTTATTAGGGTATGTACGCAACAGGTAATGCATAAACAGATAAGAAAGACCAAAAAACTATATAGATTCGGTTTCAACTTACTTCTTGATCTCTGTATAATATTCAAACTTATTAATTTGTGTCTGAATATTTTTAAATCTAATTTATTTAATGTGGATCAGGATTAACTCCCCATTGTATTAATTAAAAGATCCCTTCAGACGCATGATAAACCAATAAAGTAGATGTGTTGATTGCAGCAACTCGTTGTCTTAATTACAAAATCAATAACAAATACGCAAATATTATTTGCCTTTAACGAGTATTCATTTCGGCAAACTTCAATGAATAGAATTCAATGGATTTGGTATAAAAAACAACTCAAGGAACTAAGATGTCAGAGCAAGGTTTTACAACAAAGATAGTGCATTCAGACCGCTTGTTGAATTTAGAATATGGGGCGGTTCACGCACCCATTCACAATTCTGTTCCATATGGTTTTGACGATGTGCAAGATTTGATCAATATTTTCCAAGGTCAACCTGGGCATGCTTATGCGCGCCAATCAACACCAACAATTGATGCGTTGCAGCATAAGTTATGTCAAATGGATAATGGTTATGCAACGCTGGCATTTGCTTCTGGTATGGCTGCTATTGTGACTACCTTTTTAAGCTTGTTGAAATCTGGCGATCACCTGATTTGTAGCCGTTTTTTATTTGGTAACACTAACAGCGTAATGGGTACTCTGCAAAGTTACGGAATCGAGGTTACTCTGGTAGACACCACTAATATTGAAGAAGTTAAAGCGGCACAAAAAGACAATACCCGTATGGTGTTTGCCGAAAGCATTGCTAATCCAGTTACCCAAATTAGTGCGCTTGATGCAATTGGTGATTTCTGTGAAAAAGAAAAGTTAGTCTACGTGATTGATAACACGATGGCTTCGTGTTACCTATTCGATGCGACAACAGTTAAAGCCAGCCTGATTATTACCTCTCTTTCTAAATATGTGGCTGGCCACGGCAATGCATTAGGTGGTGCGGTTACAGATAGTGGTTTATTTGACTGGCAAGCTTACCCAAATATTTTTGAGGGTTACCGTAAAGGTGATAGCAAAATGTGGGGCATCAGCCAGATCAAGAAAAAAGGCCTTCGTGATATGGGGGGATGTATGAGCTCGCAAATCGCACATTTAATTTCAGTGGGTAGTGAAACGATGGAATTACGTATGGATCGCCAATGTGATAATGCACTGCTGCTAGCCGAATTCTTGGAACAACACCCTAAAGTTGCGAAAGTTTATTATCCTGGCCTTAACTCTCATCCTCAGCATGATCTTGCAAAGCGTTTATTTAAAAAATTTGGCGCAATTTTAAGTTTTGATCTAATTAAAGATGAGGATTGTTGTAAGGTTTTGAATAAACTAGATATTGTCATCAATGCGACCCATCTAGGCGATAACCGTACTTTGGCGTTACCTGTTGCTCCTACTATTTATGGTGAAATGGGACTAGCAGTACGTAAGCAAATGGGGATCAGTGAGACGATGGTACGTTGTTCGATTGGTATTGAAAACAGTGCTGATTTACTCGCCGACTTTAAACAAGCGCTTGCGTAATTATAGCAACGTTACTAATAGCCTAGCCATTTATACTTGTTAAAATGAATGCCAGATTTTTTCTACATTTGTAATCATACGAACGAGCTGTTGTGGTTAAAAATGTTGATTTTATTCTGTTTTTTTCGCTTAAGTAGAGTGTGAAATTAGCAGTGTAAGTGCCTGCAGCAGTAAAAATAATGCGTTTTTTAGGAGGGAGTATGAAAAAAAGGATAGGCATTTTTTTATTTCTTTATCATTCAATTATATTGGCTAGTGCTGTTACTGATGACGAATTGAAAACAATAGGACAAACTTTAGCCAATTATCATATGTGCAGCAAACTCTCCCTAGAAATGGGAGATAAAGCCATGCTTAATTATTACAGTGAAATGTACGATGATAGTTTATTAAAAGCCCAAGATTACCAAGAAGGGCAATTAGATATTGTAATTGTTGAAGAAAAAATTGGAATGGCTAAGCTTGCTAAGATTGATCCAGAAAACTTAGGTCAATTTTGTTTAATACGTTTTGACCTGTTATCCAGAAAAATGCAAGAAAAAAAATTAGCTCCTAAATAGAGGTGGCAAAAGCCAAACGTCCTCTATTTAGTCGCTTTTTGAGTGCAAAGTGTTATTTTTTTATGGTGCCGTAAATGTTGTTCTTATTATTTTCATTACCTTGTACTTCGCCTAAGCCGACTACGTCTTTTTTAATGTCTGCATTTACTACTTTAGAGTGCTCTATTTCTTCTGTTGCAGATGACACTTCAGCTATTTCTTTTTTAGCCTCATCCCGTTTGACGCGAATGATGTTACCTGCCAGTTTATAACCATTTAGTTTATGCACTGCAATTTTAGCTTCACCAACCTTTGGCATTTCAATAAATCCAAAACCTTTTGATTTTCCAGTGCTTTTATCTAAAACCAAGGTGCAAGATTGTACCTTTCCATATTCGCTAAATAGACTTAATAACTTCTCTTCGGTTGTCGCCGTTGCGAGATTGCGTACGAGTAATTTCATGGGGCACCATTTTAATTTTAAATAATTTTAAGTAGTTCATATTAACAGGTATTCAGGCATATTTCTTTTGCTTATTTGTTTTTCATTTTCTCGAGTAGAGGTTAAAATAGCTTATATACCGAACATGATGGGGCTAATAAGCCGCTTCACGAGTGGCGAAGTTTATAATAAATAGGCCTCATATTAAAGGTATTGAATCTACTGCGATTATCGCAAATATTAAATTATTTAATCTATTTATGGTAAGTAGCCCCGATTCACGAATATAAGCATTTGATAAACATTTTTGAATCATGCTAGAGTTTATTTTTATTACAAATTGTTTGTTAATAGAAGCATGTAATGCTTCTTTCTATGGAATTTTACAACTTAAAAGGAACACTACTATGCGTAGTATTATTTTACTGATTTTGACTCTGGCTTCTATAAGTCTTTTTGCAGCAGATGAAGAACAACATGCGACTATTCGAAATGTCGATGGCCAGTATGCGATAAATTATTATAATTTTAATGAAGATGTCGCCCTTCATTTTACCAATGCCAATTTACAAGGTAGTGGTTATACTTGGGTGGCTTTGGTCAAAGCGGCATTAACGACTGAAAATGCGGCACTGTTATCAGATATTGAATTTGCTCCTGAAGGTGGTGCTTTTGTCGCTTATAGTAATAGCGAAATAGCCGCTAATAAGGTTAAGTCGGTTATTGACAAGCTCTCGTCAGATACAAGTTATCGCGAAAAATGCATCAAAATAGCGACTGCTGGCGGCTACATTGAGTGACTAATGGGGGCGACCCCAGCGCTACGCCATAAACACATCTACAAAAAGGAAGTTTTTTACTTCCTTTTTTTATGTCATGAAGTTACCTAGCCCGGTCTTTTTCGTGCGCTTCAATATTATAAATGAGTGTGATATCTATCGGGTATGCTCTGCAGGCCCTATTTTTGCTAACTTTCTCTGTTTAGGTGTTTAATATCCCAGCTTAATTGACTGAAATTTTAACCTTCATTAAATAATACCTTTTAGCTTGCAAGCTAAAATTTGTTATCATGTGCGCAATATCGTTTAGATTCCCATTTTTTAATAAAAGATGTACTTACAGATGTGCGTACATAATCAGAGAAAAAGATAAATGCCAAACAAAGACATTATAGAGAACGTAAGGAAAAGAAGAACTTTTGCTATTATCTCTCACCCCGATGCGGGTAAAACAACGATCACTGAAAAAGTACTTCTGTTTGGTAACGCGCTACAAAAAGCGGGTACGGTGAAAGGTAAAAAATCAGGTCAGCATGCAAAATCTGACTGGATGGAGATTGAAAAAGAGCGTGGTATCTCGATTACTACTTCGGTTATGCAATTCCCATATCGCAATGCGATAGTTAATTTGCTTGATACGCCGGGACATGAAGACTTCTCGGAGGATACTTACCGTACTTTAACCGCAGTTGACTCCTGCTTAATGGTTATTGATTCAGCAAAAGGTGTTGAACAACGCACCATTAAACTGATGGAAGTTACACGTCTGCGTGATACGCCAATTATCACATTTATGAATAAATGCGATCGTGATATCCGCGATCCAATCGACTTAATGGACGAAGTGGAAGATGTGTTAAATATCGCCTGTGCTCCTATTACGTGGCCGATTGGGATGGGGAAAGAGTTCAAAGGTATTTATCACCTAATACGTGATGAAGTTATTTTATACTCATCAGGCCAAGGTCATACCATTCAAAAAAGTCGCGTTATTAAAGGGTTAAATAACCCTGAGGTAGATCAAGCGATACCACTTTTTGCCGCTCAGCTACGTGAGGAATTAGAGTTGGTGTTAGGTGCATCCAATAAGTTTGATCATGATCTTTTTTTGAAAGGAGAACTAACGCCAGTCTATTTCGGTACTGCATTAGGTAACTTTGGTGTTGATCATATATTAGATGGATTGGTTGAATGGGCACCGACACCGTTATCTCGCGCAACTAAACAGCGTATTGTCGAGCCAACTGAAAATGAATTTACTGGTTTCATCTTTAAAATTCAAGCTAATATGGATCCAAAACATCGTGACCGCATTGCTTTCATGCGAGTGTGTTCCGGTAAGTATGAGCAAGGGATGAAAATGCGCCATGTGCGCACCGGTAAAATGGTCAGTATTTCTGATGCGGTAACCTTTATGGCCGGTGACCGAAGCGCTGCTGAAGAAGCTTATCCTGGCGATATTATTGGGTTACATAACCATGGAACGATTCAAATTGGTGATGCATTTAGCAGCAATGAAGAGCTTAAATTTACAGGCATTCCAAATTTTGCACCGGAGATGTTCCGTCGTATCCGCTTAAAAGATCCCCTTAAACAGAAGCAGTTACTAAAAGGCCTAATGCAGCTTTCAGAAGAGGGGGCTGTGCAAGTGTTTCGGCCGTTACGCAGCAATGATTTGATTGTGGGTGCGGTTGGTGTGTTGCAGTTTGAAGTTGTTGTTCAGCGTTTAAAGTCAGAATACAAAGTGGAAGCCCTCTATGAGGGGATTGGTGTTGCCACCGCGTTATGGGTCGATAGTGATAATCCACTCAAATTTGCTGAATTTGAGCGTAAGGCATATGATAATTTGGCGTTAGATGGCAGTAATAACTTGACCTATGTCGCGCCTACTATGGTTAATTTAAATCTGGCAATCGAACGTTATCCCGCTATTAATTTTAGAAAAACCCGCGAACATTAATTTGCGCTGCTAACGTCAGCATAAACACCGTGGTGTATTTATGCTGACGTATTGCTTTTGCTCGATAGTCGCTTTAACGTTCTAGGTGAATGCATGTTTATTGATAGTCATTGCCATTTGGATTTTCCTTGTTTTGCAACGCAACTTGCTCCTCTTTTATCACAGTTAGAAGAAAATAGAATAACCAATGTCATTATTCCTGGGACACAAAAAAAGAGTTGGGGTGCTATCCAGCAATTATGTTCGACTTATACTCAGTGTTATTATGGGTTAGGGATCCACCCCCATTTCCTTGATACTTTCCAAGCAGATGACTTACTTTTCTTAGAAAAATCATTGATTACCGCGGATAAAAAATGTGTGGCGCTAGGGGAGATTGGCTTAGATAAATACGCTCAAGCAGATACGGCGCTTCAAGAAAATGTGTTTATTAAGCAATTACAGATAGCAGAAAAGTGTAGTTTACCTATTATCTTACATGTGCTTAAAAAACAGGGGCGGGTACTGGAAATATTAAAAGCCGTAAATTTTAAACAAGGTGGTGTATACCATTCTTTCTCCGGTAGTTATGAGGTTGCGATGGAATTTATCAAGCTGGGCTTTAAACTTGGTATTGGCGGGGTGATCACTTACCCAAACGCCACAAAAACAAAAAAAACAATTAGCCGATTACCTATCAGATCTTTATTGTTAGAAACCGATGCCCCCGGTAGCCCCCTTTATTTACAAAAAGGTGGCTTTAATTGCCCGCTTAATTTGATCACTATTTTTGAGTCGTTATGCTTGTTACGAACAGAATCTAAAAGTTGCTTGGCGGCACAAATTGTTAAAAATACTACCAGCATTTTTTCCTTAAATAATGACTAACGAAGAAAATAAGGGTAAAATAATTGTATTATTTAACTACAACTTCTTGTGAATATAAAGGTAATTTTTAATGGTTCAATATCCTATGACAGTCAATGGCGCTGGAATATTACGCTCTGAACTCGCGCAATTGAAAACGGTGACACGCCCCGCGATTGTCAGGGCAATTGCAGAAGCACGTGAGCACGGTGATTTAAAAGAAAATGCTGAATATCATGCAGCACGGGAACAACAGGGATTTTGTGAGGGGCGAATTCAAGATGTCGAAGCTAAATTATCCAATGCGCAGATCATCGATATCAGTAAGCTAAACAATAGTGGTAAAGTTATTTTTGGGTCACTGGTCACTATTGTTAATGTCGCTACTGATGAGGAAGTGACTTACCGTATTGTGGGTGATGATGAGGCTGATATTAAGAAAAATTTAATTTCTGTGAGCTCTCCTATTGCACGTGGCCTAATTGGTAAAATGCTAGATGATGAAATTACGATTGAAACACCGGGTGGGACAATTGAATATGAGATTATCAAGGTACAATATACTGTTTAATATGTAATTTACCTCATAAAAAGCCCAGTGAGCACTGGGCTTTTTTATAAGTTAGGTTAAATTACTTTGACTACTTACGTGGTAATTCAATTTTTTTATTTTCACTTGGTCGAAATAACACCACAATATGACCAATTTTGGTAATATTAATGGCTTCTGTTTCACGTACTATTGCATCAATAATTAATTGTTTTACGTCACGATCATCGGTAGCAATTTTGACTTTAATTAATTCGTGGAAGTTAAGAGCATTCTCTATTTCTGCGAGTACACCCTCAGTTAAGCCATTTTGGCCAAGTAATACAACGGGTTTTAGGGTATGAGCAAGACCTTTTAAGTGTTGCTTTTGTTTATTTGATAATTTCATACGAATTTCTTTCATTTAAGGGTTGAAAACAGAGCATTCTACCCTTAATTATTAATCTTTACTATTTTGATTGTTATTTATCCTGTTTATTCATTATAAATAATTGCAGTGTAGCAATACCGAGGAATAAATTAATGGGTAAAAGAGTTAATTCGGGTGCGTCTAAGCCCGGTGTATTGAAGAAAAGCAGTTCAGGTAGCTCTAAACGTTGGATGCAAGAGCATGTAAATGATTTCTATGTCAAAGAGGCAAATAAAAAAGGATTACGTTCACGTGCCGTTTTTAAGCTGGAAGAGATCAACAAAAAAGACAAGCTAATTCACTCGGGCATGACCGTTGTTGATTTAGGGGCTGCGCCGGGCAGCTGGTCACAGTGGGCTGTTGATACAGTTGGCTTGAAAGGAAAAGTAATTGCCTGCGATATATTACCCATGGACTCTATTGCAGGTGTCGATTTTTTGCAGGGTGATTTTCGCGATGAGATGGTCTTAAAAGCATTATTGAATCGCATTGGCGAGCAAAAGGTTGATGTCGTGCTGTCGGATATGGCACCCAATATGAGTGGCAATGCAGCTATGGACCAACCTAAATCGATGTATTTAGTCGAACTTGCTTTGGATATGTGTCGTTCGGTATTAGTTAAAGATGGCTGTTTTATTGTTAAAGTCTTTATGGGATCTGATTTTGATCCGTTTATGGCTGAAGTACGTAAATTATTTAAAACAGTTAAAACGCGTAAACCTGATTCTTCACGCGCGCGTTCACGTGAAGTATATTTAGTAGCGACCGGTTTTAAACTGTAGTAACCTACAATCTAAATTTTTATTTCTTAACATGAGGTTTACATCTTGAACGATATGGCAAAGAACCTGATATTGTGGTTAGTCATCGCAGTAGTATTGATGTCTCTGTTCCAAGGTTTTGGAAAAGATGAAGCAAAACAGTCCCAAATAGACTACACAACATTCGTCAACGAAGTTAACCAAGGACAAATTCAACAAGTCCAAATTGACGGGCAAGAAGTCAAGGGTATAAGAAGTAATCAAAGTAAATTTATTACTTATATTCCCGCGTCGGATCCTGACTTGCTGAATGATTTAATCAAAAACAATGTACTAGTTAAAGGTACACCTCCGGAAGAAACAAGCTTCTTAGCGTCTATTTTTGTTTCTTGGTTCCCTATGTTGCTATTAATCGGCGTATGGATATTCTTCATGCGTAATATGCAGGGAGGGGGCAAAGGCGGAGCCATGTCATTTGGTAAAAGTAAAGCCAAGCTAATGGGTGAAGATCAAATCAAAACCACTTTTGCTGATATAGCGGGATGTGATGAAGCCAAAGAAGATGTTAAGGAACTTGTTGATTACTTAAAAGACTCAACAAAATTTCAAAAACTAGGTGGACGTATCCCTACTGGTGTACTTTTAGTTGGTCCTCCTGGTACGGGTAAAACCTTGTTGGCAAAAGCGATTTCGGGTGAAGCTAAAGTGCCATTCTTTTCTATATCCGGCTCTGATTTTGTGGAGATGTTTGTTGGTGTAGGTGCCTCGCGCGTGCGCGATATGTTTGAACAAGCAAAAAAATCAGCGCCTTGTATTATATTTATAGATGAAATTGATGCTGTAGGTCGCCAACGTGGTGCAGGTGTCGGTGGTGGTAATGATGAACGCGAGCAAACACTCAACCAATTATTAGTTGAAATGGATGGTTTTGAAGGTAATGAAGGCATTATCGTGATTGCAGCGACTAACCGCCCAGATGTACTTGATGCTGCTTTATTACGTCCGGGGCGTTTTGACCGACAAGTCGTTGTTTCCTTACCTGACGTGCGTGGGCGTGAGCAGATTCTTAATGTGCATATGCGCAAAGTGCCGCTAAGTGATGATGTTCAAGCGATGGTACTTGCCCGAGGAACGCCTGGTTTCTCAGGTGCGGATCTTGCCAATCTAGTCAACGAGGCGGCTCTTTTTGCGGCTCGTAGCAATAAACGTACAGTTGATAAGCAAGATTTCGAGCAAGCGCGTGATAAAATCTTAATGGGGGCTGAGCGACGTAGCTTAGTGATGCGCGAAGAAGATAAAGAATCGACTGCTTACCATGAAGCGGGGCATGCAATTGTCGCTAAATTAGTACCACAGCATCACCCTATTCATAAAGTTACTATTATTCCGCGTGGACGCGCATTAGGCGTGACACAATTTTTACCTGAAGGCGATCAGATTAGTCAAAATCGGATTGAATTAGAAAGTAGTATTGCGGTTGCTTATGGCGGGCGAATTGCAGAAGAAATTATTTATGGTCTTGATAAAGTATCCACAGGTGCCTCTCAAGATATTAAACAAGCATCTGCGATTGCGCGAGCTATGGTTACCGAGTGGGGTTTTTCCGAAAAATTAGGACCCATTTTATTAACCGTGGATGCAAATACACTGCGCTCTAATGTCGTTTCTCATGAGACGGGTAAACTGATCGATGATGAAGTTAAATTCTTTATTGATAAAAATTACCAACGTGCACAGAAAATATTAAATGATAATATTGATATACTGCATGCAATGAAAGATGCATTAATGAAATATGAAACAATTGATAGCGATCAAGTCGCTGATTTAATGGCGAGAATTGAAGTGCGTCCACCTACAGATTGGGTAGAAGATGCAGAAGTGGCTAAAGATAATCCAGCGAAAGCAGAGCCAATTAAAGAAAGCAGCGAAGACAAAACGGTTGCTGATAATGATTCAATAGCAGCGTCCCCAGCTGCTGAAACTGAAGAAAATAAAGACGATAAATAATTAATGCATGATTAATTAACGTTATCACCGAAAAACCTAAGCTTGCTTAGGTTTTTTTTACTTCCTTTTTTATGATGGAGAGATAAAATGCATCTGCATAGCAAAAATAAAATGCTCGATTTAAGCGCGCCTAAGGTAATGGGGATTTTAAATGTAACACCTGATTCATTTTCTGATGGTGGCTTATTTAGCAATGTAGAGCGAGCATTAAAACAAGCCGAAACGATGGTGCAGCAAGGAGCTGCTATTATTGATATTGGTGGCGAATCTAGCCGGCCTGGCGCTTCTGATGTTTCGTTGCAAGATGAGCTAGATCGTGTCATTCCTGTCATCGAAAAGATAAATCAGAATTTAGATTGCTGGATATCTATTGATACCAGTAAAGCTAAAGTCATGGAAGAGGCCGTTAATGCGGGTGCTGATATCATTAATGATATACGCGCGTTACGTGATGAAGGGGCGCTCGCTGTCGCAGCAAAAGCTGACGTTGCAGTCTGTTTGATGCACATGCAAGGTTTGCCGCGCACTATGCAATGTGCACCTGAATACAACAATCTGCTTGAAGAAGTCGAACAGTTTTTATTACAACAGGTTAAAACTTGTCTCAATGCAGGGATAAAAAAAGAAGCTATTATTTTAGATTTAGGGTTTGGTTTTGGTAAGCAACTCAAACATAATTTTCAGTTGTTAGCTGCTACTAAACAGTTTGTAGCACTGGGGTATCCGCTACTAACCGGCGTTTCAAGAAAATCAATGTTTGGCAAATTACTCAATCGAGATATAAAAAATCGCTTATCAGGCAGCTTGGCGGGGGCTTTAATAGCAGCGCAGAGAGGCTCGCAAATCATCCGCGTTCATGACGTTGCAGAAACGGTTGATGTACTTAAGGTGTTGCAACATATAAATTCATTCAAAGAATAAATTTTAATAATCGAGAACATAATGAAAAAGAAATATTTTGGTACAGATGGTATTCGCGGCAAAGTAGGCGCCTCTCTGATTACCCCTGAATTCGCATTGAAATTGGGGTGGGCGGCAGGACGTGTGCTTGCTAAATCGGGCTCTAAGAAAGTATTAATAGGAAAAGATACACGTATTTCCGGTTACATGTTAGAAGCTGCACTGCAAGCTGGGCTGACTGCTGCAGGTTTGCACCCTGTACTGATGGGACCTATGCCGACACCTGCGGTGGCATATTTAACGCATACTTTCCGCGCAACGGCTGGTATTGTTATTAGCGCTTCTCATAATCCCTATTATGATAACGGCATTAAATTTTTCTCCGATCAAGGCGTGAAGCTCTCTGAAGAAATAGAGCTTGAAATTGAGGCTGAGATTGAAAAAGAACTGATCTGTGTTGAATCGAGTGATATGGGCAAAGCCTCTCGCATAGAAGATGCCGCTGGACGTTACATCGAATTTTGTAAAAGCACGTTTCCAAATAAGTACGATTTAAGAGGCTTGAAAATTGTTGTCGATTGTGCGAATGGTGCAACTTATCATATCGCACCTTTGGTCATTAATGAGCTTGGCGCAAAAGTCATCGCAATGGGGGTTGAACCAAACGGAGTCAACATTAATTTGAATTGTGGTGCGACCAGTATGCAGGCAATTGCTAAACGAGTTGTTGCAGAGAAGGCTGATTTTGGAATTGCCTTTGATGGTGATGGCGATCGTGTCATGATGGTTGATCACACGGGATACGTCTTAGATGGTGATGAACTCCTGTATATTATTGCCCGAGAAAAATTACGTTCGGGTACCCTGAAAGGCGGGGCGGTAGGGACCAAAATGTCCAATCTGGGGCTAGAGCTTGCTTTAAAAGCGCTCGCGATTCCATTTGAGCGTTCCGATGTGGGCGATCGTCATGTAATGGCGTTGATGGAGAAAAATAATTGGTCAATAGGATCAGAAAATTCAGGCCATGTTATCTGCTCGGATTATCTTGCAACGGGTGATGGTATTGTTTCTGGTTTACAGGTGATAAGTGCGATGCAAGGAAGTCGTATGACATTGCATGATTTGCGACAAGGTATTAAAAAATTCCCGCAGATATTGATCAATGTACGTTTTAATAATGAAATAGATCCATTACAAGATGAAGACGTACTGACCGAGGTAAAACGTGTTGAACAGTTATTGGGAGACCGTGGCCGTGTATTATTACGTAAATCAGGTACTGAACCGGTGTTTAGAGTGATGGTCGAAGCGGATGATAAAGAAGAGGTTGTTCGTGGTTATGCGCAAGTGATTGCAGATAAAGTGAAAGCATAATGGTGAGAAGTAAAATAAAGCAGCGAGCAGAATAGCGACTGTTTGTATTAATTTTGAGCGGTTAAGTGATATGGCCGCTAAAATTAACAAATTATGTGTATAATCTCTTGTGGTTTCAAGCTCTTTTGGGTAGTATTTGCACGCTTCTTTAACGGAGCTTAAAGAAGTTTTTCTGGAAAAATTGGATATATTCTTATGTACGAGATGCTGTTAGTAGTTTATTTAATTGTTGCAATTATTTTGGTTGGATTTGTTTTAATCCAACAGGGGAAAGGAGCCGGCATGGGTGCCTCTTTTGGCTCAGGTGCTTCAAATACAGTATTTGGTGCAAGCGGTGCGGGTAATTTTATGACACGCACGACGGCTGTTCTGGCTGTTATGTTTTTTGCACTCAGTCTAGTGTTGGGCAATCTGTCATCAAATAAAGTATCAGTCAATGATGACTTTTCTGATTTGACACCTATTGAACAACCCATTGATGTTGACCTCTCAGATAAAATACCAGAATAAAATAGATTTTATAAATTTGCGGATATGGTGAAATTGGTAGACACGTAGCCTTGAGGGGGCTATGACTTAGGTCGTGAGAGTTCAAGTCTCTCTATCCGCACCAAATATTTGTTGTTAATGTTGATAATAGTGATTGCTTAGGAATAGCTAAGTAGGTACAATCAGCAACATTCAATGCTCTTATCAGAATAGAGTGGTTTATCCAAGTCAGCGGATAAAAAATGAATGAAGCTCCAATTTATTGGGGCTTTTTTGTTATTTAGGGAGTTGGAATTGCTTTTCAACTTTATTACATAACAACTTATTTTTGTTTTTAATAAACATAAGTTGTTAATTAAATAGGGCTATATGCCCTTTTTTTGTTTCTAAAAGGGGGTAACTTTGGCAAGTTTAGAAGAACGTTTAACCGCGATGTTTAAAGTCAATGTTGAAGATCTTGGCTACGAATTAGTGGGTATAGAATATATTCGTGCAGGTAAGCATTCAACACTGCGTGTTTATATTGATCATGAAAATGGTATTTTAGTTGATGACTGTGCAGCGGTAAGCCGTGAAATCAGTGCGTTAATGGATGTCGAAGATCCAATTACCAATGAATACACACTTGAAGTTTCATCTCCAGGTTTAGAGCGGCCTCTTTTTTCTGCTGAACAATATGCCGCATTTATTGGCTCAGAGGTGAAAGTTCAATTAAGAATGCCTATTCAAAACCGTCGCAGATGGAAAGGTATTATCTCCTCTGTAGCAGGCGAAATTATTTGCGTAAACGTTGATGGTACTGAAGAACGTTTTGCACTGAGTAATATCCAAAAAGCGAATATTGTTCCAAAATTTGATTAATTAAGGCGGTTATAGATGAATAAAGAGATTTTACTTGTCGTAGAGGCAGTATCTAACGAAAAAGGCCTTCCTCGTGAAGCAATTTTTGAAGCATTAGAAAGCGCGTTAGCAATTGCAACTAAAAAGAAATATGAGAACGATATCGAAGTGCGTGTCGAAATTGATCGTGAAACGGGTCAGTTTGATACATTTCGTCGTTGGTTAGTACTTGAAAGCAACGCAGAGATGTTAAACCCTTGTAAAGAGATAACTTTTGAAGCGGCGGAATATGATAACCCAGAAATTAAAGTGGGTGAGTATATTGAAGATGAAATTGAATCTGTCACCTTTGACCGCATAACCACACAAACAGCGAAACAAGTTATTGTACAAAAAGTGCGTGAAGCTGAGCGTGCGCAAGTGGTTGAGCAATATGCAGAGCAACAAGGTGAGTTAATCACCGGTGTGGTTAAGCGTATGAACCGTGACAACATCCTACTTGATTTAGGCGGCAATGCCGAAGCTGTTATTTTCCGTGATGAGATGTTACCACGTGAAAATTTCCGTCCTGGTGACCGTTTACGTGGTCTACTGTTTGATGTGCGACCGGAAGCGCGTGGTGCACAGTTATTTATGACACGTACTCGGCCAGAAATGCTGACGGAATTATTCCGTTTAGAAGTGCCTGAAATTGCGGAAGAGATGATTGATCTTATGGGCGCGGCTCGTGATCCTGGCTCTCGTGCAAAAATCGCTGTAAAATCCAACGACAAACGTATTGACCCTGTCGGTGCTTGTGTCGGTATGCGTGGTGCTCGCGTACAAGCTGTATCAAGTGAGCTAGGCGGTGAGCGTGTTGATATTATTTTGTGGGATGAAAATCCAGCACAATTTGCAATTAACGCAATGTCTCCTGCAGAAGTCGCTTCTATTGTCATCGATGAAGATTCTCACAGTATGGATATTGCCGTTGAGGAAGAAAACCTTGCGCAGGCAATTGGCCGTAACGGACAAAATATTCGCTTAGCATCTCAACTTACCGGTTGGGAGTTAAACGTAATGACAGTGGCACAGTTAAAAGAAAAACATCAGGCAGAAGCGGATAGTGTTATTAGCGTATTCACTGATGCATTGGAAATAGATGAAGAGTTTGCCGGTATATTGGTTTCTGAAGGTTTTAGTTCACTAGAAGAAATTGCTTACGTGCCAATTAATGAGTTATTAGAAATTGAAGGTCTTGATGAGGAGATGGTGGACGAGTTGCGCGCACGTGCTAAAAACGTCTTGGCAATGAAAGCACTCGCACAAGAAGAAAGTTTAGAAGGCGCTAAACCAGCGGCCGATCTACTTGCACTTGAAGGCTTAGAAGGCCATTTGGCATTCGTACTTGCAAGTAAAGGTATCATTACGCTTGAAGATCTAGCAGAACAAGCAGTTGATGATCTAATCGAAATTGATGAACTGAATGAAGCAAAAGCAGGGGAGCTGATTATGGCTGCTCGTAACATCTGTTGGTTCAGCGAAGACACTGAATAAGCATCAGATAGGAGAAATAATAATGTCAGATATATTACTAAAAGACCTTGCCAAAGATTTAAATAAATCGGAAGAAGTATTGGTTAAACAGTTCGCGGATGCCGGTATTAATAAATTAGCATCAGATAAAGTGAGTTTAAAAGAAAAAGAAACACTTACTAACTTTTTACAAAAATTGCATGGTGGCGAGTCTAAACAGAAAATGACCCTGCAGCGTAAAACGAAATCGACTTTAAATGTTAAAGGTCAAGCGAATGCAATTAATGTTGAAGTACGCAAAAAACGCACTTATGTTAAACGTACAGATAGCGAAATAGAAGCATCTAAAGAAGCTGAACTTGCAACTATTCAAGCTGAAGAAGCAAGAGTCCAAGCGGATATTAATGCCAAAAAAGCAATTGCAGAACAAGCACAAGCTGAAAAATTAGCTATTAAAAAATTGGCTGATGAAAAGGCCAAAAAAGCGGCTGCAGCTAATAAAGAAAAGCAGGTGCATGTTAAATCGGAAAAAACAGCTGAACAAATATTGGCAGAGAAAGAAGCGGCTGATATTCTTAAAAAAGCAGAGCATGATGCCTTAGTTAAAGCTGAGCAAGAATCGGAAAAACAGGTCGAATTAGCGAAAAAATTAGCTGAAGAAAACTCTACCCGCTGGGCAGAAGAAGAAGAAGCGCGTAAAAAAGCTGCCGATGTTGACTATCATATGACCTCATCTGTAGAGGCAAGAGCAGCAGAAGACGTATCTGATTCAAAAGCAGAAGGTCCATCTCGCCGTAAGAAAAAGAAAAAAGCAGCTGCTTCTATACAAGAAGAAGAGAAGGGACGTCGTGCTCGTCGTGGTAAGAAAAAAATGCGACCTAACACTCCTTCTGCATTACAACAAGCTTTTGAAAAGCCCGTTGCTCCTGTCGAGCGCGATGTGAGAATAGGTGAAACTATCACTGTTGCTGAGCTTGCTAATAAAATGGCAGTTAAAGCGACAGAAGTCATCAAAGTGATGATGAAAATGGGCGCTATGGCGACCATTAACCAAGTGATAGATCAAGAAACGGCTACGATTGTTGCAGAAGAGATGGGTCATAAGGTTATTCTAACCAAAGAAAATGAATTAGAAGAATCGGTCATGGCTGAGGCGCAGCAGGAAGGCGGCTTACGTACTTCTCGTGCACCTGTTGTAACTATTATGGGTCACGTTGACCATGGTAAGACATCGCTGTTAGATTACATTCGTCGGGCAAAAGTGGCTGATGGTGAAGCGGGTGGTATTACACAGCATATCGGTGCTTATCACGTAGAAACTGCTAAAGGCATGATTTCGTTTTTAGATACGCCAGGACATGCGGCGTTTACGTCGATGCGCTCTCGTGGTGCTAAAGCGACGGATATCGTAATACTAGTGGTTGCCGCGGACGATGGTGTTATGCCGCAAACTATTGAAGCAATTCAACATGCTAAAGCTGCCAAAGTGCCATTAATTGTTGCGGTTAATAAAATTGATAAAGAGGGTGCTGATTTTGATCGTGTTAAAAGTGAGCTTTCTCAGCACAACATTATTTCCGAAGAATGGGGTGGCGAAAATATCTTTGCTTTCGTTTCTGCAAAAGAGGGAACGGGTGTTGACGCATTATTAGACAGTATTCTTCTACAAGCTGAAATGTTAGATTTATCTGCAGTAGCAACAGGTCCAGCATCAGGTGTGGTTATTGAATCCCGTCTAGATAAAGGCCGTGGTCCGGTAGCTTCTATTTTAGTTCAGCATGGTGAACTTAAGCAGGGCGATATTGTGCTTTGTGGTCTTGAATATGGCCGTGTTCGTGCAATGCGTGATGAAAATGGTCAACCTATCGAAGTGGCGGGTCCATCTATCCCTGTCGAAGTATTAGGTCTTTCGGGCGTGCCAATGGCAGGTGATGAAGCGACTGTTGTTAAAGATGAGAAAAAAGCACGTGAAGTCGCGCTATACCGTCAAGGTAAATTCCGTGATATCAAACTTGCTCGTCAACAGAAAGCGAAGCTTGATAACATGTTTGCAAATATGGAAGCGGGCGAGGTTTCTGAGCTTAATATCGTACTTAAAGCAGATGTACAAGGGTCGCTCGAAGCTATTTGTGAGTCATTAAACAAATTATCGACTGATGAAGTGAAAGTTAACATCATTATCCGTGGTGTTGGCGGTATTACTGAAACCGATGCATCACTTGCCTCTGCTTCAGGTGCTATTGTTATTGGCTTTAACGTGCGTGCGGATGCCTCTGCACGTAAACTGATCGATAATGAAGGCGTTGATTTACACTATTACAGCATTATTTACGATCTAATCGATGAAGTTCGTGCTGCAATGAGCGGTCTATTAGCTCCTGAATTTAGACAAGAAATCACTGGTATTGCAGACGTTCGTGAAGTCTTTAAATCACCTAAAATTGGCGCAATTGCCGGTTGTATGGTGACTGAAGGTACGATTAAACGTAATAACCCTATCCGTGTATTACGTGAGAATATCGTTATTTACGAAGGTGTACTTGAGTCCCTACGTCGCTTTAAAGATGATGCCAATGAAGTGCGTAATGGCATGGAATGTGGTATTGGTGTTAAGAACTACAATGACGTGCGTGTTGGCGATCAGATTGAAGTATTTGAAATAATTGAAGTTAAACGTACTCTATAAGTACAAATTAACTTTACTGTAAAAATGGAGGCTTTATGCCTCCATTCGTATTTATAAAGAATAATCACACAAGTAATTCTGGAGTTAAAAATGGCAAAAGAATATAGCCGCACTTCGCGCGTATCTCAACAGATTCAAAAAGAGTTGGCGCGTATATTACAACAGGAAGTAAAAGATCCACGTATTGGTATGGTGACTATCTCTGGTGTAGATGTCACTCGCGATCTTGCTTACGCAAAAGTATTTGTTACCTTTTTAACAATTGGGGAACAAACTAATGATGAATCCTTAGAAGGCCTTAACGCGGCAGCGGGATATATCCGCCGATTACTGGGTAAAGCGATGCGTTTACGTATTGTGCCGGAAGTGCGCTTTTGTTTTGATGAAACCTTAACGGAAGGTTTGCGTATTTCTGAGTTGGTCAGCAATGCGGTCAAAGTAGACAAAACCAAACTGGCTGAATCTGAGCGTACGGAAGAGGACGACGAGTAATGGCAAGACGAGGAAAGGGGCGTTCAATAAATGGTATTGTTTTATTGGATAAACCAACGGGTATCAGCTCAAACCATGCATTACAACGTGTTAAACGTATTTTCTTTGCTAATAAGGCAGGACATACAGGCGCGTTGGATCCACTTGCAACGGGGATGCTGCCCATCTGTTTAGGTGAAGCAACCAAATTTTCTCAGTTCTTACTTGATTCTGATAAGCGTTATACGGTCACTGCAACTTTAGGTATTCGTACAACAACCAGTGACTCACAAGGTGATCTGGTTAGCGAGCGTGCCGTTGCAGTTAATCAGCAGCAGCTTGATGATGCACTCAATACTTTTCGTGGCGATATTATGCAGGTGCCGTCGATGTACTCGGCATTAAAACATAAAGGCCAACCGCTTTATAAATATGCGCGTGAAGGTATTACCATCGAACGTGATGCCAGACCGATTACAGTCTATGAAATCAATCAATTACGATTTGAAAATAATGAAGTTGATTTAGACATTCATGTCAGTAAAGGTACCTATATCCGCACTATTGTTGACGATCTGGGCGAATTACTCGGATGTGGTGCACATGTGTCGATGCTGCGTCGTACGCAGGTTGCAGATTACCCCTATCAACGGATGGTGACTGTCGATCAGCTAGAAGCGTTAATTGAGCAGGCGAAAGAGTCGGATGTCAGCCCTTATGAACTATTAGATCCGCTTTTATTAGCCATGGACAGCGCCGTAAAAAACTATCCGGAAATTAATCTATCGCTGGAGATGGGGGATTATATTTTGCATGGCCAGCCTGTACAAATCTCTGGCGCCCCAGATGATACGATTGTGCGTTTGACAGTGGGTGATGAGCATACCTTTATTGGCGTCGGGCAGATGAACGATGATGGCTTAATCGCACCTAAGCGATTAGCTAACTTATAAAAACAATAAAAATGCTCGGATCTCTATCAGGGCATTTATTTTTATCAATCAGATTTCTACAGTGACAACCATAGTGATAATAATGGCTAAATTAGACTTTTCAGCGATCAATAAATCAACGGCAAACTCTTTTAATGAACAGCGTAATTTGATTAAAAGAATAGGCAGGGGTGAAACGGTGCTCTGCGTTGCTTGCCAAAGGCCGCTTAAATTAAGCGTTTCCACTAAAAGTGATGTGGGAGTGGAGTGCGAGAAGGGCTGCACGAGTATTGGTCTTGAGTTGGAAATATAACCTCTTTGCACATTTTACTATCGGTCCTTTATTACCATTATCTTCCAATAGACTAAATTGATGGCTGATTAGCGCCATTTTCCACACTATTCGGACTTGAGGATAGCTTGCTGCAGCATCAGGTTCTTCATTAGCAAGAATAATGTCACGTTAATTGATTCACTGATGGATTCTAACCAGCTTGGTAGATTTATATGGCAAAGCTAGATGAAGGTGACAGGGGGCACATGCGCCAACCGTGACGTCAGTATAATGATTTATATTTTAACATGACTATGCACTTAACTCAGATCAATACACAAAAGTAAATATTTATCACACAAATTTCATGCAACTGCAAAACTATGTTTTGGTTTACATTCAATTACAGAGTTTAAAGGAGAAAAATACTTATATTTGGGTTTTCTCGGTGTAACGCGCAGCGTCTCCGTGGTCTCTGTGGTAATTTTATAATCTTTTACAACAACCTGAGTTATCTACATAAGCATGTATTTTAATTTCCGGCTTGCTGGCAATAACAAAGAAGTTGGCCAATAGGTAACGGTTTACTGTAATAGTAGCCTTGTAAATAATCACATTCTAAATAAATTAATTGATCTGCAAGTTCTTTCGTTTCAACGCCTTCCGCTACCACCGAACAATTTAACTGGTGAGCCAAAAAAATAAGCGACTTAACAATTGAATAATTGTTATTTTCTTGTTGCATCAAGTTAACAAAGGAGCGGTCAATCTTAATTTGTTTAATTGGTAGCTCTAGGAGCATGGAAAGAGAAGAGTACCCAGTACCAAAATCATCTAGGCTGATTAAAAAGCCTTGTCTAGATAGCCGCCGCAATACCTCTTTAGTGGTGGCCATATCATTCATCGCCGCTGTTTCAGTCACTTCTAAAACCAATTGATGTGGTAAAATTCTGTTTTCTTTAATAAGCTTATCGAGCTGTATTGAAAAACAGTCATCAAGTAGATCTAACGCAGATAAATTGATATGAATGCAGGCATCAATACTGGCTTGTTTAAGTACCAGCAAGTGTGTGCAAATTTCATTTAAGACGAAAAGAGTTATCCCTTTGATCAAATTGTTCTGCTCTGCAATGGGAATAAACTTATCTGGCGGAATGAAGCTTCCTTGTGCGACTTGCCAGCGAATCAGTGCTTCAAAGTGGTAGACAGTGCTTGTTTTAATTTTGATTAGTGGTTGGTAATATACTTCGAACTCATTTTTCTCAAGGGCACTGTTTAACTTACTGGATATTTCAAGGTGAAATTGAGCATCGCTCTCTAAATTCTCATTATAAATTATATATTCGCTCTGTTTCTTTTTCGCCGCACTCATTGCTGCATCTACCTGTTGTAATAGAATAGGAACATGAGTGCAATTTTTGGGGCAGATAGCGCCACCAATCGAGATACTGATTTTAAGGTTATAGCTATTGATGCAAAAGGGACGTTTGAGTGCCAGGTGGATAGTGCGCATTAAATTCTCAATATCTTTATCTGTAACGACATTCGATATTAGTATGAATTGATCACCACCGACCCGAGCAATAAAACATTCGCTAGGAATTGTTTTTTTATAACGGATGCTATTTTTATTAGCATCTGATCAGCAGAAAGGTGCCCGAGCATATCGTTTATCTTTTTAAAGTGATTGATATCTAAAGCGAAGACTGAAAAGGGTTTTCCTTGATTTATTTTTTTGTTGATAACGTTTAAAAAATGTTGACGGTTAGCAAGCCCTGTCAAGGAATCGTGAAGTGAATTATATTTTTCTTGATAGGAAGCATTTTGAATTTTTTTAATGCTTTTCTGACCCAATTTTATAACCATCAGAACAAAAAGTCCGCCTAAAAATAGAATCAGAGATAGGCTTTTTTCAACCAAAGTGTGTGAAGCGTTACCGTATAAAAAATAAAGAAAAAGCAGGTAACTGAAGATAAATAAGATAATAAAAACCAGTAAAATTTTCCAACCAACATTACTATCTTGTTGGCAGATAAAAAGAATCGGTTTAAGGCTGGCAAGTAAAAAACATACACCTGTTATAATCAGAAATACAGTCATGTAAGTAAACTTTCTCCATATAATCCACGGATTTAATTAGATGAATTTTGTATTTGTTGTGGTCAATACATTTATCTATTTAACAATAAACTGTTTTCATTAAAAAATGCAATTATCTATAGACTAATTTTTAATTAGCTTGAATTGTCTAATAAGCAGAAATAAGGTGCAAATAAACATTGCGTAGTTTTCTCTTAATCTATAAAATCTGCACTTCACTTTATCGCTGAATTAGTGATCGGCGATAATAATTTAAATAGGTTAATTCACTTAACCGTAAAATATCGGAGTATGTTATGTCACTAAGTGCACAACAGAAAGCTGAAATCGTAGCTAAATTTGGTCGTTCTGAGAACGATACTGGTTCTTCTGAAGTCCAAGTTGCTTTGTACACAGTACAAATCAACCATTTACAAGGTCACTTTAAAGAGCACATCCATGATCATCACAGCCGTCGTGGTCTATTACGCATGGTTAGTCAACGTCGTAAATTACTTGACTACTTAAAACGTAAAGATGTTGCTGCTTACACAGCATTAATTGCAGAGTTAGGTCTACGTCGTTAATTCGAATTGATACCTGATTTCAAAAAGAGCCTATATGGCTCTTTTTTGTTTCTAATCCATCGCTATTTTTCTGTGCTCTTTACCTTCAGTAACTTACTGTAATATGCACCTGATATTATTATCCCCAAGAAAATCAAAAGCAGTTCAAAATCACTGCAGACAATTTTCTGAGGCGAGGGCTACTCTCTCCTATAACCCATGTTTTGTGAGTGCCAATTTTTCCTGCGTAAGAATTGATTACTTCATCAACTCCTTTGCTATTACTAATTAATGTTCATATTTTAACAAAGCGTGAAATCCAATAAACGCCAGCTAAATAGTGAAGTAAAACAAATTTTTTTCTTTAAATTTGTTTTAAATACTGAGTGTTGACGTATACTATCGGCGCGATAAAAAGCGAAAAAATTATAAATTAAATAAAGGATATAAAAGTGACTCCTATTGTAAAAAGTTTTCAGTATGGTGAACATACTGTCACCCTCGAAACGGGTGTAATGGCACGTCAAGCGACTGCTGCTGTTATGTGTAGTATGGACGATACCTGTGTATTTGTTTCTGTTGTTGGTAAAAACGCTGATGATCAAGAGCGAGATTTCTTCCCACTAACAGTAAACTATCAAGAAAGAACATACGCTGCGGGTAAAATACCAGGTGGTTTCTTTAAACGTGAAGGCCGTCCAAGTGAAGAAGAAACGTTGATTGCACGTCTTATTGACCGTCCAGTGCGTCCGCTTTTCCCAGCAGGTTTTAAAAATGAAGTGCAGGTCATTGCCACTGTCGTTTCTATTAACCCAGAAATAAATCCTGATATTGTTGCAATGATAGCAACATCTGCGGCGCTTTCTATCTCTGGCATGCCATTTGGCGGTCCTATTGGTTGCGCACGTGTTGGTTATAAAGAAGGTCAATACCTACTAAATCCAACCAAAACTGAATTAGAAACAAGTGATCTTAACTTGGTTGTATCGGGTACTGATAGTGCTGTATTAATGGTTGAATCGGAAGCTGGCATATTAAGTGAAGATGTGATGCTTGGTGCGGTTGTCTATGGTCACGATCAACAACAAGTTGTTGTTAATGCGATTAAAGAATTTGCTAGCGACGTAGCTTGTCCTGTTTGGGATTGGGCTGCTCCGGTACGTAACGAAGCATTAGATGCGGCTGTTGCGATTGAAGCGCAAGCGCGTTTTGAAGAAGCTTACCAAATCAGTGATAAAGGGCTTCGTTACGACGCTGTTAAAGCTATTACCACTGAAGTTAAAGAAAAATTATTAGCCGCAGATGAAAAATTAGCCGCTAAGCAAGTTGGTGAATACCTGCATGATTTAGAAAAAACAGTTGTGCGTACACGTATTATTAAAGGTGAGCCTCGCATCGATGGTCGCGATCCAGAAAGTATTCGTGCACTTCATGTGATGACGGGCGTGTTACCACGTACTCACGGTAGTGCGCTATTTACACGTGGTGAAACACAAGCGTTAGTGACTGCAACACTCGGTACACAACGTGACGCTCAGATTATTGACAGTCTAATGGGTGAGAAGAAAGATAACTTCATGCTGCATTACAACTTCCCTCCATACTGTGTTGGTGAAACTGGTTTTGTAGGCTCACCTAAACGTCGTGAGATTGGTCATGGCCGCCTTGCTAAACGTGGCGTTCTAGCGGTTATGCCTTCTGTTGAAGATTTCCCGTACACTGTACGCGTAGTTTCTGAAATTACAGAATCCAACGGTTCATCTTCAATGGCTTCTGTGTGTGGTGCATCGCTAGCGCTAATGGATGCTGGTGTGCCTCTTAAAGCGTCCGTTGCCGGTATCGCTATGGGTCTTGTGAAAGAAGGCGAAGAGTTCGTTGTTCTTTCAGATATCTTGGGTGATGAAGATCATCTTGGTGATATGGACTTTAAAGTTGCGGGTACTACCGAAGGTATTACTGCGCTACAGATGGATATCAAAATTGAAGGTATCACTAAGGAGATCATGCAGATTGCGTTGAACCAAGCAAAAGCAGCTCGTTTACATATCTTATCTGTAATGGATCAAGCACTTCCAAAAGGTCGTGAAGATATTTCTCAATTCGCACCACGTATTCATACTATCAAAATCCCTACGGACAAAATCCGTGACGTTATTGGTAAAGGCGGCGCGACTATTCGTGGGCTTTGTGAAGAAACGGGTACAACGATTGAAATCGAAGATGATGGTACTGTTAAAATTGCAGCAACTTCTGGTGAGCAAGCGGAAGATGCAATTAACCGTATTAAATCGCTAACGGCTGAAGTTGAAGTGGGCACTATCTACACGGGTAAAGTGGTACGTCTGGCTGATTTTGGTGCATTCGTTAATATTCTTCCTGGTAAAGATGGTCTGGTGCATATCTCACAAATCTGTGAAGAACGTATTCAGAAAGTGTCTGACTACTTGAAAGAAGGTCAAGAAGTTAAAGTTAAAGTATTAGAAGTTGATCGCCAAGGACGTGTACGTCTAAGTATCAAAGAAGCGATGGAAAAGAAAGACACTCCAGCAGCTGACTAATCATTAACTTGATGCTAGCGAGGTGCCTAATGGCGCCAGCTAATTGCTACTAAAAAAGCAGACTTCGGTCTGTTTTTTTTGTGCTTACGAAGACAGCAAACACAAAAAAGGCGCTAAATGCGCCTTTTTTATCAAACCATATTGAGGTTTTATTTGACCTCTTCACCCTTTGCTTGTAGATCTGCATGGTAGGAAGAGCGCACAAAGGGGCCACATGCTGCATGATCAAATCCCACTGCCTTAGCCTTTTTACCTAGCTCATCAAACTCAGCAGGTGGCACATAACGCTCAACAGCTAAATGTTGTAGGCTAGGTTGTAGATACTGCCCTAAGGTCAGCATGGTGACGCCATGGTCGGCGAGATCTTGTATTACTGCCTCAATCTCTTCTTTTGTTTCCCCTAGCCCCATCATTAGCCCTGATTTTGTCGGGATTTGGGGATGCTGCTCTTTGAATTTTTTAAGTAGCTGTAAAGACCAGTTGTAGTCTGCACCTGGTCTTACTTGTTTGTATAAGTGCGGCGCGGTTTCTAAGTTGTGGTTAAACACATCGGGAACCTCTTTTTCAAAGCAGGCGAGGGCATTGTCCATCCGCCCCTTAAAGTCAGGGACTAATATTTCAATTTTAATGTGCGGATTGAGTAGGCGGATTTCTCGGATACAATCGGCAAAATGTTGTGCGCCACCATCACGTAGATCATCTCTATCGACGGAGGTGATGACCACGTATTTTAGCTGCATATCTTTGATGGTTTCAGCTAGTTTTTTTGGCTCATCAGTATCCACTGCAAGCGGTTTACCGTGGCCAACATCACAGAACGGGCAGCGTCGAGTGCAAATGTCGCCTAAAATCATAAAGGTTGCTGTGCCATGATTAAAACATTCATTTAGATTCGGGCACGAAGCCTCTTCGCAGACTGAGTGCAGTTTGTTTTTACGCAGGGCTGCTTTAATTTCATTAACCCGAGAGTTATCTGCTTTAAGCTTGATTTTCATCCACGCTGGTTTTTTTAAAACAGTACTTTTATCAGAAGGGATCACTTTAATTGGAATATAAGATAGTTTATCGGCATCACGCAGTTTTTTTCCTGCACTTAATTGGCTTGGTTTATTAGTCATGAAAAAAACTCTCTATCTGTGAATAATGTAGTTGTTTGTTTAATTTTTCAATTAATAACGGTGCTAATTCGTTTACTGAAAGCCCGATACCGTGATTCTTACACTGGGTCATTTCCAGGCCTGCATAACCGCAGGGATTAATTTGTAAAAAGGGGGATAAATCCATATCGACATTGAGTGCTAGGCCATGAAATGAACAACCTTTGCGAATTTTTAATCCTAATGATGCGATTTTTTTGCCCTCCACATAAACGCCGGGGGCATCTGCCTTGGCTATTGCGTTGACTTGATAATCCGCTAATAAGTCAATAATGCTGTGTTCAATAATGGAGACCAGTGTGCGCACATTGAAATCTTGGCGGCGGATATTAATTAACAGGTAAACAATCAACTGCCCCGGGGCATGATAGGTAATTTGTCCACCGCGATCGCTTTTTATAACAGGAATATCTGTTTTGTGTAGTAGATGTTCAGCTTTACCTGCGCTGCCTTGCGTAAAAACGGCGGGGTGTTCAACCAACCATATCTCATCAACGGTGTTTTCGTCGCGCTGGGTTGTGAAGTCGCTCATCTTTTGCCACGTTTCAAGGTAGGGTTGTAGGCCCAAATGACGCACGCACAGTTTTTTTTCGATAACGGTCATCTTATCTATCTACAGATCAAAGAATACAACGAACCAGGTCAAGAGCGTCTAATTCACTATAAATAGTTTCAATATGCTCTTTGCTGGTAACTGTGACTGGGATGCTGAGTGACTGATAAGTTCCCTTTGAGCTCGCTTTTGCTTTTGGAGCATAATCGCCGGGTGCATTTTTTTGTATAACGGCAATCACATCGAGGATCATTTGGGGATCGGCAATGCCCATTACTTTGAATGAAAGGGAGCAGGGAAAATCTAAAAGCTCGTCAAACTTGGTATCTAATGCCATTTATAACTCCACAGGCTAACGCAACGTCAATGAAAAAAGTGAGGCGATAAGCCTCACTTTACTCATTACTATATGGGGACTGAATTAAGCAAACCAACCGATAAATAACAATTTTATATAATCAATTAAGCGGCTGAATATACCGCCTTCATCGACCGATTCTAAGGCTATTAAGTCGTAAGTTGCAATCGGCTCCTGTGCAATTGAGTAATGTATTTCGCCTACTTTATCGCCTTTTTTCAGGGGGGCACGCAACTCATTCTTAATAACAAAGTTAGCATCTAAATTTTTAGCTTGCCCGCGCGGTACTGTAATAGGCGTGTTAACGGCAACACCTAAACGGATCGTCTGTTGCGATCCCATCCAAATTCGCTCATTAGCAAGTTGGTCTCCGGCGTTGTAAGGAGTAATAGTTTCAAAAAATCGGAAACCCCAGTTGAGTAATTTTTTACTCTCTACTTTACGCGCTGTTTCAGATTTAGTCCCCATTACCACACTGATTAAACGCATGCCTTCTTTTGTTGCTGAAGAGACAAGGCTGTAACCGGCATCGCTGGTATGTCCTGTTTTAATGCCATCAACATTTAAGCTTTTATCCCATAATAGTCCGTTACGGTTATATTGCACAATGCCGTTGAATTTGAATGATTTTTCACTGTAAAAATGGTATTCATCAGGCACATCAGTAATTAATGCTTTTGCTAATATCGCCATATCGAGCGCCGTGGTGTAGTGCCCTTCTGCATGTAAACCATGACTATTTACAAAATGGGTATTATTCATACCTAACTGCAGTGCCCAAGTATTCATCAAATCGGCAAACGCACCCTCGCTACCTGCGATATGCTCTGCCATTGCCACACAAGCATCGTTACCAGACTGGACAATAATGCCACGGTTCAGATCTTCAACGGTGACCTCTTTGCCTACTTCAATAAACATTTTAGAAGAATCAGGGAAGTTTTTTGACCACGCTTTCTCTGAGATAGTGACTTTATCGGTTGGGTTTAAATTGCCGGATTTTATTTCTCGGCCAATAATATAACTGGTCATCATTTTAGTTAAACTTGCGGGCTCTAATCTTTCTTCACTATTATTTTCAGCAAGCACTTTGCCTGAATCAAAGTCTATTAAAAGGTAGCCCCTTGCGGCGATCGCGGGAGCATTTGGGATAATACGCGGGGTCGCAATAACATTAAAACTTAGAACGAAAGTGATAAGCAGTAGGCCTATTTTTTTCATGGATAATACCTTTGAGTTGTTATACCCAGCTACTTTGGGTATGGATGCAAAAAATTATTAGACACTATATCAGATAGCCCTTTGTTTGCTAAGAGAAGAGCGCAAGATTTCTTCTTTAAGAGGCTACGCAAAGCAATATTTTCGACATGTAGAAGGATCGGAAGAACCAGCCGATAAAGTTTACCTGTCTTTTTTACGTGATGATTTGTTTCGGTGCATTGCTCAATGCAAATTCGCACTAAGATGGTGCGCGAAACTGTTTATACTTAAACTATTTTCATTAAGGTATTGTATTTAAAGGTTTTAATATTATGGCATGATAATTGTAATAATATGCTCAGGGCCTATTTAAGAACAGATATTGCAGCCCGTTATAACATATTATCGGGCATCGTTTTTGCAATATCGAAACATACTGTTTGATCTTATTTTAAATAAAAGAGGAATTACTATGAAAATGTTAACCGCGATAATCAAACCATTTAAGTTAGATGAAGTAAGAGAAGCAATTATGGATGCAGGGATTGCAGGTGTCACTGTTTCTGAAGTAAAGGGGTTTGGCCGTCAAAAAGGGCATACCGAGCTTTATCGTGGCGCTGAATATCAAGTTGATTTCTTACCTAAAGTAAAATTAGAAATTGCTATCAAAGATGAAGATGTGGATCGTCTAGTTGAAGCGATTACAACGGCTGCTAACACAGGGAAGGTAGGCGACGGAAAAATATTTATTCAATCTATCGAGCAAGTGGTGCGTATCCGTACTGGCGAACTTAATGATGAAGCACTTTAATTTAGTTTAATCTTTGTAAGAAGGGAATTATTATGGAAAACACAGTAATAGAACTTAGATTTGCACTTGATACCTTTTATTTTTTAATATCGGGTGTTTTAGTGATGTGGATGGCAGCTGGTTTTGCCATGTTAGAGGCGGGTCTTGTTCGCTCTAAAAATACCACTGAAATTTTAACCAAGAATATCGTGTTATATGCAATTGCTTGCATTATGTTCTTATTAGTCGGTTACAACATTATGTATGTTGATAACATCGCAGGAGGTTGGTTACCTTCATTTGGCGGTTTAATTGGCACACAAGCTGCTGATGCAAATCATTCACTTGAGTCTGATTTCTTCTTCCAGGTGGTATTTGTTGCCACTGCGATGTCTATTGTATCAGGTGCGGTTGCTGAGCGAATGAAATTATGGGCGTTCTTGATCTTCTCTGTATTTTTAACTGGCTTTATTTATCCAATAGAAGGTTACTGGACTTGGGGTGGTGGTTTTCTGACTGAAGCTGGTTTTAGTGACTTTGCAGGCTCGGGTATCGTTCATATGGCGGGGGCTGCAGCTGCGCTGTCAGCGGTTATTCTTCTGGGTGCACGTAAAGGTAAGTATGGTAAAGATGGATCAATTCATCCTATTCCAGGGTCAAATATGCCTTTAGCAACGTTGGGTACATTAATTCTCTGGATGGGCTGGTTCGGCTTTAATGGGGGCTCGCAATTGCTTATCTCTGATGCAGAAAATGCAACTGCAGTAGGCCTTATCTTTGTAAACACCAATACTGCTGCTGCTGCTGGTGCAATTGCTGCTCTATTAGTAAGTAAATTGAAATGGGGTAAAGCGGATCTTACTATGGTATTAAATGGTGCATTAGCAGGTTTAGTTGCCATTACAGCTGCGCCTGATTCGCCATCGCCATTGCTGGCAACTGCGATTGGTTTAATTGCGGGTATTATTGTTGTCTACAGTATTATTACTTTTGATAAATTAAAATTAGATGATCCTGTGGGCGCTTTATCTGTTCATGGTGTTTGTGGCCTATTTGGTTTGCTAGTGGTTCCTCTCAGTAAAGAGGGCACTACATTTGCTGGTCAATTGTATGGTGCTGCGGTTATCTTTGGCTTTGTATTTGTAGCTTCTTGGATTGTTTGGGCTGTTATCAAAGCAACAATGGGCATACGTGTTACTGCAGAAGAAGAAGAAACAGGAATGGATTTACATGATTGTGGTGTAGAAGCTTACCCTGAGTTCACTGATTAAATAAAAAATGCGAGTGAGTATCAAAAACCTGACTTATTATTAAGTCAGGTTTTTTTTTGCGCGTTAGAATGGTAAAAGGATAATTTTAGGTTATATCTGCCATACAAAATCATCTTCCGCTTAGGTAATGATTGATCCCTAAAATAACAGTAGATAACAGCCACATCGGATACATAAGGAAATATGAGATGTCATTTAAATTTAACTTCTTTAGTCTCTCCCCGCTCATACTTTTGGCTGGTTGCGCAGCCTCCTCGGTCCAAGATACCTCTGTTGGTGAAATCCCAAGCTGGATTTTGAATCCGCAGGTTGAAGATGGTATTGCCGTTGCTGAATGCGTATTATTTTCGGGGAATATCTCGATTGATAGGCAGCAAGCAATTGTCAATGCGCGCACAGCGCTTGCGCAGCGCATTGAAACTCGCGTCAGTGCAATGGACAAAACCTATCGTGATAAAGTTGAAGTGATGTCGGGAGGGGAATCAGGTTCAACGTTTTCAAGTGTGGTTAAGCAAGTAACGCAACAAACATTAACAGGTACGACTCCAGTGAAGACAGATATAGTTAAAATTGCCAAGCAAGATAACTTATGTGTGTTAGTTGTTATCGGTCAAGAATCCACAAGAGGTATATTTGACACTCTCTTAGACGAAGCACAGCGACCTATGTCGGTACCACAAAAAGATCTATTATATGCTGAGTTTAAGGCTCAACGTGCTGACGCACAGCTCGATACTGAATTAGAAAAACGCCAATAATGCCATACCCATGACACGGTTACGTGCTTATCAGAGCTGCGCATGGCGTCAATCATAAGGCACGGAGTCAGGGGAATGCTTGTCTGCGGCCAAGTAATGCTGATTTTTGCGCAGAATCGCTCCGCAGGCTAAGCGAATTGTCACTTATTTTGGTTGGCATAAAACATTAATGTTTTATGCCTCGAAACTATGCACAATTTGACTTGCTGATTTTGCATCTTAAAGTATCATGCTGATTCCCGCACCTTGAGGTAACTTGGGTGTCGAAATCATCGCGCGGTGGTTATTGTTAAGGACGCCCTCTTGTTGGCGTCTTTTTTGTGGCACAAATATTGCTTTTATCTGCTTATGTGTCAATAAATGGATAAATACTATGAACCTCAATTCTTCTGCTTTATTTAATGATCTCCAAACGCAAGGTCTGCAAAGTAAAGGTTTGGGTAGTGAACTTTCTAGCCGATCAGTCAGCACTTCACAGGTAGATTTCTCGAAAATGTTGAAGCAAGCTATAGATAATGTGAATGGTTTGCAACAGAACACCTCCGAGCTACGTAATCGTTTTGAAATGGGCGATAAAGAGGTTAGTTTAGGCGAAGTAATGATTGCATCGAATAAATCAAGTCTAGCATTTGAAGCAACCGTGCAAATACGAAACAAAATGGTCGAAGCATATAAAGAAGTTATGAGTATGCCGGTTTAAGTGCTATCGCTAAGATAAAAGGGAAAAATAGTGGCTGAGTTAGGTAACAATGCAGATGTTTTAATCGAAAACAGTAGCTTTGATAGTGATGAGTCACTTGCGCATTCACAAAAAGGTGTCTTCGCATCATTCTTTTCAAATGTCGATGTACTGCGCCAAATTAGCATGATTATAGGTTTATTAATTGTCTTAGCCATTGTGGTTATTATTTGGTCGTGGGGAAAAGAAGCGGATTATCGCCCTCTCGGTAGTTATCAAACTGATGAGCTTATCAGCACATTGGATTTCCTTGACAAGCAACAAATTCAATACAAATTAGAAGATAATTCTGTCCTCGTTATGGCTGACCAATATCAAAAAATAAAACTATTAATGACTCGCGCGGGGTTAGTGAGTGATAGTGATGACAGTGGGGACGACATTTTATTACAAGACATGGGCTTTGGTGTTAGTCAGCGCGTTGAGAAAGAGCGTTTGAAATTAAGTCGTGAGCGCCAGTTAGCTTTAGCTATTAAAGAGATGAAGAACATTACTAACGCGCAAGTGTTATTGGCTATTCCCAAGGAGAGTGTTTTTGCTCGAAAAGAGCGTACAGCCAGTGCAACTGTGGTAATTACAACGAAACGATCTTACGCATTGTCAGCACAAGAAGTGGATTCAATTGTTGATATTGTTGCCTCTGCAGTGCAGGGGTTGTCTCCGAATAGCGTGACAGTAACGGATCAGCGTGGGCGTTTATTACACTCCGGCAGTCAAAGTGGTTTTTCGGCTCAATCGAGTAAAGAGTTCGCGGTAGAGCGCGAACGCGAAGAGGAATATAAAGCAAAAATAGATGCGATTTTGATTCCAGTTTTAGGCCTCGCAAATTATACCTCTGAGGTTGATCTAGCGATGGACTTTACGGCCATTGAAGAAACCAAAAAAACCTTTAGCCCAAAAAATCAAGCGGTACGCAGTGAGATGTTGGTGGAAACTAAATCCTCAACGGCAGTTGTCGGTTCTGTACCGGGTGCATTAAGTAATCAACCGCCGGCTAATTCAAGTATTCCTGAAGTACTAGGCGGTGATCCTGGAGCTGCAGACCTTAACGATGGAACTTCTCATAATGAGTCGACTAGAAACTACGAAGTCGATAGTACCGTTACTTATATTAAGCATAAAATAGGAACCGTGGATAGATTGGCTGTCTCTGTTGCGTTAGATTACATGATGCAAACCAATGATGCTGGTGAGGTTTCCTATGTGGCGCGTTCGCCAGAAGAAGTAGCCAATATTCGTCGCTTATTGATGGGAGGCTTAGGTATTAATAGTGAACGGGGTGATATTTTAGAAATTGCTTCGGTCAGTTTTAACCGACCCGATGTAGAGAAAATAGTGGAAGAAGCGTTTTGGAAAACCGAAACTTTTCAGAGTTATGTTCGCTTTGGTGGCAGCATGTTAGTCATTTTGTTAACACTGTTACTGATTGTTCGCCCGATCATGAAAAAACTACTTTATCCAGAAGCGATTGAGCAAGTTGATGAATATGATTTAGGTGGCGCAATTGGCGCAATGGCGGGTGATAATTTACAACTGTTAAACGAAGAAGATAATGGTGTTGAATTTGGTATGAGCAATGGGCATATTAAATTACCTGATTTACATAAAGATGAAGATTTACTTAAAGCCGTCCGTGCATTGGTTGCCAATGAGCCAGGTTTATCAGCACAAGTGATTAAAGAGTGGTTAGCTACCGATGGATGATAAAAAGAAAGAAACGAAAGAGATTAAACAACTCGCAACGGGTGAATTTGATGTAAGCAGTTTAAATGGAGTCGAAAAATCGGCTTTATTGATGCTCAGTTTAACACCCGCTGATGCCGCGCAAATATTTCGTAATTTAGAGCCGAAACAGGTGCAAAAATTAGGGATGGAGATGGCAGCCCTCAAAGATTCTTCGCAGAACCGTGTATCAAGTGTACATCGCGCCTTTATCGAAGATATTCAAAAATTCAGTAATATCGGACTCGATAGTGAAGACTTTGTAAGAGCTTCATTAATTGAGGCGTTAGGTGAAGATAAAGCGGGCAACTTAGTTGATCAAATTATTTTGGGAAGTGGTTCCAAAGGACTTGATTCACTGAAATGGATGGATGCTCGTCAAGTGGCCTCCATTATTCAAAATGAGCACCCACAAATTCAGACGATTGTTTTATCCTATTTAGATCCGGAACAGTCAGCAGAAATATTAACCCAATTTCCAGAGAAAAATCGCTTGGATCTGATGATGCGTATTGCAGACTTAGAAGAGGTACAACCAGCCGCATTGCAAGAATTAAACGAGATAATGGAGAAACAGTTTGCTGGTCAAGCGGGCGCTCAGGCGGCTAAAATGGGCGGAGCCAAAGCTGCTGCTAACATTATGAACTATTTGGATACCGGCATTGAAGGACCGTTGATGGATGCATTACGTGAAACGGATGAAGATATGAGTCAGCAGATTCAAGATCTTATGTTCGTATTTGATAATCTGATTGATGTCGATGATCGCGGTATCCAAACACTGTTGCGAGAAGTACCTGGTGAGCAGTTACAGCGTGCAATAAAAGGTGCAGACGAACAGCTCAAAGAGAAAATATTTAAGAATATGTCTAAACGTGCAGCCGAAATGTTGCAAGATGATCTTGAAGCGATGGGACCTATTCGTATAAGTGAAGTCGAAGCGGCTCAGAAAGAGATCCTGACTATAGCTCGTCGTTTATCTGATGCGGGTGAAATCATGTTAGGTGGTGGCGGTGGTGATGAGTTCTTATAAAACTCAAATAGGTAGATAGGAGTCACTAGACATGAGCGACAAAGAAACAGAATTTAAACACTGGCCTCTGCCTGAACTTGAAGAAAGTGCCGAAAATGAAACGGAAGAAACGACATTATTTGGCAAACCTGCCACTTGGTATCACAGTGAGCACGAGGATATCGCAGAGACAGCGAGTGAAGAGGAACTGACACCTTTAACTCTCGATGATATCGAAGCGATCCGTCAATCCGCCTATGAAGATGGTTTCAAAGAGGGCCACGAGGCTGGACTTATACAAGGTATCGATGAAGGCAAAATAGAAGGCTCAAAAGTGGGCTTGCAGCAAGGTATTGAAGAAGGTACTGAACAAGGATTGCTCGCAGGACAAGTGCAGATAGATGAACAAAGTGCTGTTTGGCAATCATTAATTGAGCGTTTGCATAACCCGCTTGAAAAGTTGGATGATAATGTCGAATATCAACTTATCCGTTTAGCGACTGCGCTTGCAGAACAAATTACCCGCAGTGAAGTACAAACTGATCCTCAAATTATTTTGCAAGCGCTAAAGCAAGCAGTTGAAGCATTACCTGTTGCAGAGCAAACATTGCGCATTTTATTACATCCTGAGGATCTTAAATTTGTGCAAAGCGCCTACCCAGAAGCTGTTTGCTTAAAACGAGGTTGGGACCTGCAGTCTGAGCCTGTTTTATCGCGAGGGGACTGTCAGATTCACACGCAAACGTCGAGTGTTGATTACGCTTTTTCCACTCGTATCGAACAAGTATTAAAACATTTTTTTAAAGAAAACCATTCGCAACTACCCGAAAAAAACGATGATTCAAATTTGCTTAATGAGCATCCTCTGCAAAGTAAACTTGTTGCAGCTGAAACTGCGCAACCATCTTCTCGCTCCGTTGATCCGGAGATCGCCCCTAATCAAGACGCCATAAATGAATAAACTTGCGCAACGTCTTGCACAATACCACACGGGCGAATTGCTCACTCACCCCATTGTGTCAGGAAAACTGATACGCGTAGTGGGCCTGACATTAGAGGCTATCGGCTGCAGTGCTGCAGTGGGGAGTTTGTGCCGTGTGGAAACGAATGATGGTTTTATCGATGCTGAAGTGGTTGGTTTTTCTGGTGAGCGTCTTTTCTTAATGCCCAGTGAGCGTTTGACGGGGGTGTTACCCGGTGCAAAAGTGATACCGCAAAAAGAAGCTCAAGGTATTCCTGTTGGTATGGAGTTACTGGGGCGCGTACTCGATGGATTGGGGAAGCCGATTGATGGTAAAGGCGAAATTATTACCGCACAAACCAGCCAGTATAGCAATCCGCGCATAAATCCATTAAGTCGCAAAGCCATTAAAGATCCCCTCGATGTTGGTATTAAAGCAATCAATGCATTATTGACCGTCGGGCAAGGTCAACGAATGGGCCTTTTTGCAGGTTCTGGTGTGGGTAAAAGTGTGCTCCTGGGTATGATGACGCGGGGCACTAATGCTGATGTGGTTGTGGTTGGTTTAATCGGTGAGCGTGGTCGAGAAGTGAAAGAATTTATCGAAGAGATCTTAGGCCCTGAGGGACGTAAACGTTCCGTGGTGATTGCAGCTCCTGCTGACGCATCACCATTAATGCGTTTAAAAGGATGCGAAACATCACTCACTATTGCGGAATATTTTCGCGATCAAGGCTTGAATGTTTTGCTGTTGATGGATTCATTAACACGTTTTGCACAAGCACAACGTGAAATCGCATTAGCCATTGGCGAGCCGCCAGCGACTAAAGGTTACCCACCTTCTGTATTTGCTAAATTACCCGCTTTAGTTGAACGTGCGGGTAATGGTAATGAAAGCCAAGGTTCGATCAGTGCTTTTTTTACCGTATTAACAGAGGGGGACGATCTGCAAGATCCTATTGCCGATGCCTCACGGGCAATCCTCGATGGGCATATTGTTTTATCACGGGAGTTAGCCGACTCCGGTCATTTTCCTGCTATTGATGTTGGTAAATCAATCAGCCGAGTGATGCCAATGGTGACCTCAGAAGAGCACCAAACGCTTGCGCGCGTATTAAAGCAAGCATATTCGCTATATCAAGAGAACAAAGAGTTAATCACTATTGGAGCATACGCTAAAGGTAGTGATCCGCGTATTGATAAAGCGATTCTTATTCGGCCTATGTTGGATCATTTTTTGCAACAAGGGATGAAAGAAAGTATCAGTTATAACGATTGTTTGACACAATTAGCAACATTAACTCAGCGCTTCGTAAATAGTTAACCTTTAAAAGGAGTTTTTCATGGCAAGAGATGCATTACAACTTGTTTATGAGCAGCGAGAAAAGCAAGTTGAGCAAGCATTACGTGCCTATCAGCAAGCGCAGCAGCTTTTATTTGAACAGCGCAGTCAATTGCAAAATCTTGATCAGTATCGCCGTCAATATATTGCCCAGTTAACAGAAAAGGGGTCACAAGGATTGTCTATTTCACAACTGGGTAAATATCAACAGTTTATTGTACAAATAGATCAAGGGTTAACGAAACAGCAACAAGGGTTAGTCAAATTTGAGTATGATGTGCATGCGCAGAAAAAACGCTGGTTAGAAAGCCAAGTGAGTTGTAAAGCGATGGCCATGTTGCTTAAGAAGAAAGCGCTACAAAAAGTAAAAATTGCAGATCGCAAAGAGCAACAACTGCTAGACGAATTCTCTACCTTTCAATTTTTCCAAAAAAAAACGACTAGTTGATCTTGTTTTTTAAAGATCTGGTCTATAAATTGCTTTCCTTTATATGATGCTAATTAATCGGTCAACAACAAATTAGCTAATCCATTTTAAATTGAAAAAGAGGTGTTTCCTCTCCTTTTTATTCGCTTGCTAGTCAATGGCAATCGATTTTTTTATAGAGAGCTATTGTATGATGCAATCAATATTAGCAACCAGCCCAGTCAAAGTAAAAAACAGTGACGGTTTATCTGAGGTCCCCCTCGATAGCGAAGTAAGACGTAATGAATTGCGACAAGCGGCCGAGTCAGGGGAACGTTTTACGGATTTATTTGATTCGCTATTAGCGGGTAATGCAAAAGGAAAAAAAGAGGACGCTGCTGATGGCAATATTGTGCAAGAGGCCGAAATTGACAGCGCACTTTTACTTGATAGCCAAAATGATGACGTTGATAGTGAGGCTTTAGCTGCAAGTGCTGATCTTGAATTCATTAATTCAGAGCGCGAGGCAGGCGAGGCGGTGGCTGTCGATGAACTGCCGCTTTGGGCTATTGATAATGTAGCGGATTCAGAGGACCGCGATATCTCCGATGATTACCAAGAAATGTACCCCATTGAACCACTAACAACAACACCTCAGAATAAGGGGGCTGATAAAGTTGAAGCACACAATAACCAAGGTGTAGACCAATCGCTCAAGGCTAATGGTGTAGTGGAGGGGCAAAATCCGCCTGTTATGGCGGCGCAACCGGCAATTATTGCACAAATAGAAGCAGCGCAAAAAGTTGATACTCAGGTGACGGATGCGCAAAAAACAGCCCAAGTGAGCAGTGAAACGCCGGAGCTCGGCATGCAGGTCAAAAAAGAGCAAGAAAAACCGGCCAATAAGCTTAGTGAATCATCCTTAGTGGCTGAAAGTCTCAATGTAAAAGGCTCTGAAAGTGAAAAAAATTCAACACCAGATCCGTTAAAAGCAGAAATGACGCAAGTGATGAACGATAAAATTGAATCATTTTCATTGGCCCATAGAAGTGAAGGAGAGCGTAACCTATCAGCAACGGCCCTTGATGGGGCTACGCCACGTGCCGCTAATGTCGAACTATCTAGTTTAAGTAAAGCAATTAATCAAAATATTCAAAGCGGACCGACTTCATCGGCACAGCAACAACCGTTAGATCTGCAAGCAAAGCATGCCTCCGCTTTATTGGGTGAACGTATTCTGATGATGATTGGTCAAGGGAAGCAAGAGGTACAAATTCGTCTAGATCCTGCAGAACTCGGGTCAATGCATATAAAATTACACGTACAACAGGATCAACTGCATGTAGCTATTCAAACGCAAATCGGACAAAGTCGTGATCTTATTGAACAGAATTTACCCAAATTACGAGAGCAACTTGCGCAGCAAGGCATTAATTTAGGTGAAACAAGCGTTGAGCAACAAAATCAAAATCAGAATCAGAATCAGCAAGGAAGAAATGCACTACAGCATAGAACGGATATTTCGGCGAATGATAGCTCATCACAAGCAATAGGCGATAAAGCTGAGTGGATTGCGACTAAAATACCGCGCTCAGCTCAAGGAATTGATTATTATGCTTAACGCTTTCTGATTGTTACTGAATTAGTGGCAAAGATGGATTAAAATCAGCACCAATAAGAATAACAATAATAACGAGGACGAAATAGCATGCCTGAAGAAGAAAATACAGAAGCACTTTCATTAGAAGGCCAGGAAACCCCCTCTCTGGGGCGTAAGAAAAAACTCATTATTATTATCGCGAGTGTCGTGTTGTTATCAGGTATCGCTATCGGCAGTTATTTTTTATTTTTCAGTGGCGATGATGCGACGGCCGCAGAACAAATTGAGGCACAAGTGCCTGATGAGGTAACAAAACAAGCCGTTTTTACAACCTATGTCGCGATGCCTCGGCCTTTTGTTTTTAATGTCCAAGATGGAAAACGTGACCGTTTAGTGCAAATTAAAGTGCAATTGATGGTACACAGCGATGAAAATGCTGAGCTGGCAAAAAAACACACCCCTTTATTAGAAGGTACTTTAGTTCGTGTGTTTGGAGCTGCGACCGTTGAGCAACTGCGTAGTCCTGCGGGTAAAAGCCAACTTAGGATTCATGCGTTAGAGGCGTTAAACGAGGCAACGTCGAAAGTTGAAAACAAAGCAATAATCGATGCCGTATTATTTACCGGCTTTGTTTTACAGTAGTGTTTTATAATAAGGATATTTTGTCTGCTTGATTTATAACTGTCTTACACAAGTCGGCTTGCTTACTGCTGCACTATTATTTTATGTGCTATCAGCAAGGTTTAATTGAGTGACTACAAGATTAGAAAAAATACATTAATCTATAACATATTATTTGCAGGCTTTACTTTACAGCCGTTTTTTTACAATAGTAGGATTTTTCATGGCAGATCTATTATCCCAAGACGAAATTGATGCACTTTTACATGGTGTTGATGATGTTGAAGAGGATGTCGTTGAAAGTGATGGAAGTGAAGAAGATGCACTTGTCCATTTCGATTTTTCATCGCAAGACCGTATTGTACGTGGTCGAATGCCAACACTTGAGTTGGTGAATGAACGTTTTGCCCGTCATTTAAGAATTAGTTTATTTAATATGTTACGCCATACCGCAGAGGTCTCTATTAATGGGGTGCAAATGCTTAAATTTGGCGAATATTTGCACACGCTTTTTGTGCCAACAAGTTTAAATATGGTTCGCTTTCGGCCATTAAAAGGCACTGCG
The DNA here is from genome assembly GCF_022267535.1 of Psychromonas antarctica. Taxonomy (GTDB): domain Bacteria; phylum Pseudomonadota; class Gammaproteobacteria; order Enterobacterales; family Psychromonadaceae; genus Psychromonas; species Psychromonas antarctica. The sequence goes on along the minus strand of NZ_JAHNZV010000002.1, from coordinate 41,830 downwards.
CTAGTGACGATGGAAGCGCGTCTCGTTTTTATTCTAGTTGAGAACTTTTTTGGGGGCGACGGGCGCTATCACGCTAAAATAGAAGGGCGTGAGTTTACCCCCACTGAACGTCGTATTATCCAAATGTTATTAAAAATAGTGTTTGAAGATTACCATGATGCATGGGCGCCAGTAATGGATGCTGATTTTGAATATTTGGATTCAGAAGTAAACCCTGCAATGGCAAATATTGTCAGTCCAACGGAAGTCATTGTCGTCAATTCATTTCATATTGAGCTTGATGGTGGAGGCGGTGATTTTCATATAGCGATGCCTTACGCCATGTTAGAGCCGATTCGAGAACTGCTTGATGCGGGGGTGCAAAGCGATAAAGAAGATACGGATCAGCGTTGGTGTCAAGCGTTAGAAGATGAAATTATGGATGTATCGGTTGATTTTACTGCTAAAGTGCTGGAAAAAGAGTTATCGTTGCGCTATATGATGGGGTTAAAAGCGGGTGATGTAATTCCCGTCGATCTGCCCGAGTCTCTGCTTGTCTATGTTGAAGGTTTACCTACCTTTCGAGCACATTTAGGGCAATCAAATGATAATTTAGCATTAAAAATTACGGAGCGGATTCGCCGACCGGAAATACAGAATAGTAAACTGCAATTGGATAAATTAAAAAAGAAGCAAGACAGCACGATCTAACCTTTTAGTGGTATAGAATTTAAAGACAGAATAAAGAGGGAAAATAAATGAGTAATGAACAAGATATGGCTGATGAATGGGCTGCTGCACTTGAGGAATCAGGGGATACGGAAAAAGGGGACGATATCACCAATATTGCACTTGATGAGTTAACTGACACCTCCACGTCAATCAGCAAAGAAGAGTTCTCTCGTTTAGATAGCATTTTAGATATTCCTGTGACTATTTCTATGGAAGTGGGACGTAGTAAAATTAATATTCGTAATTTACTGCAATTAAATCAAGGCTCTGTTGTTGAACTGGATCGGGTGGCCGGGGAGCCGTTAGATGTGCTCGTAAACGGTACTTTGATCGCGCATGGAGAAGTGGTCGTGGTCAATGACAAGTTTGGTATTCGCTTAACCGATGTGATCAGCCAAACTGAACGGATTAAAAAGCTCAAATGAAATATATTGTTTTTTTGTTATGCATTTTTTTCCCGTTCAGCGCATTAGCGTTAGAGGAAAGTGCTGGTCGGCCTGATTTAGCTATCGGAAGTATGCTGGCATCACTTCTGTTGGTGCTTGCATGCATTTTTGTTTTTGCCTATCTAATGAAAAAAACGAACTTATTAAAAAATGGTAAAGGCCGAGCGCTTATTAAAGTTATTGCTACGCAACCATTAACCAGTAAAGGTCGCGTGCAGTTGATCGACATTGATGGTCAACAATATTTGCTGGGGGTGACGGAGCAAAATATCACCCTGCTTGATAAGTTAGATGCACCATTAACAACAGAAAAAAAGATCGAAAGTCGAGTGACGGCAACGCCTTTCTCAGTTTTATTATCTAAAATAAGCAATAGAAACAATGAATAAATTATTTCCAATCATTGGTCTTATATTACTGTTTGTATCACCACATCTGCTTGCGCAATCAGGCGCTTTATCGGCTGTCACGGTAACGACCAATGCGGGGGGCGATCAAGAATATAGTGTCACTTTGCAAGTTTTAGCCTTTATGACGGCGCTAAGCTTTCTACCTGCCATGCTGATATTAATGACCTCCTTTACGCGTATAGTGGTGGTCATGTCAATTTTACGCCAAGCGATGGGATTGCAGCAGACGCCTTCCAACCAAGTGGTTAACGGTATCGCACTGTTTTTAACTTTCTTTATCATGGCGCCCGTATTTGACCGAATTAATGAAAGCGCCTTGCAGCCTTATTTAAACGAAGAGATGACCATCACACAGGCTCTTGAGAAAGGTAAAAAGCCGCTGATGGAATTTATGCTCGCGCAAACGCGTCTTAAGGATCTGGAAACTTTCCTTGAAATAGCCGACATTCAAGTTAATACACCGGAAGAGGTACCGATTACTGTACTCATTCCTGCATTTGTAACCAGTGAACTAAAAACTGCTTTTCAGATCGGTTTTATGATCTTCATTCCCTTCTTAATTATTGATTTGGTGGTCGCGAGTATTCTGATGGCAATGGGGATGATGATGTTATCTCCGATGATTGTCTCGCTGCCCTTTAAGTTAATGTTGTTTGTGTTGGTTGATGGCTGGAATTTAATTATGGGTAGTTTAGCTAATAGTTTTGGTTTGTAGGGAGGATATATGGAACCCGAAGTCTTTGTAAATATTTTCCGACAAGCCCTTTGGACTGTACTGATGCTGGTTTCTGCTGCCATTATACCCAGTTTATTAATCGGTTTAGTGGTTGCTGTCTTTCAGGCTGCCACCTCTATTAATGAGCAAACGCTCAGTTTCCTACCGCGTTTGATGATGACCTTAACGGCATTAGCATTTGGGGCACACTGGGGATTTGGAAAATTGATGGAGTTTTTCATTGCGATGATTAACCAAATCCCACAAGTTGTTGGTTGATGACTTTTTCTGCAGACTTGTTACTTGACTGGCTAGCGAATTATTTATGGGCTTTTTGCCGCATCGCTGCGATGTTGATGGTCATGGTTGCCATCGGCTCTCGGACAACACCGACACGTATTCGTCTTTTTTACGCGCTTACGATAACACTTGCTGTATTACCTGTTCTTCCCTCTGCACCGATCGATATAGAATTGTTCTCTCTAGCCAGTGCTTTTGTTATTTTACAGCAAATATTAATTGGCATCGCTATTGGCACCATTTCTGTTTTTGTGGTGCAGACTTTTGTTGTCGCAGGGCAAGTGATCGCGATGCAAACCAGCTTGGGTTTTGCCTCTATGGCAGATCCGATGAATGGCCAATCATCACCTGTTGTCGGGCAGTTTTATGTGTTATTGGTGACCCTGCTTTTTCTAACTGCTGATGGTCATCTATTAATGATAGAAATGATAGTAAGAAGCTTTGATACCCTGCCTATTTCAATGGAGGGGTTATTAGCGACCGATTATGAAAAACTTGCAGGCTGGTTCTCCTTGATGTTTAGTGCTGCACTCGCCTTTTCCATTGCTTCAATGGTGGCGATGTTACTAGTTAATTTGTCCTTTGGTATTATGACCAAAGCGGCACCGCAATTAAATATATTCAGCCTGGGATTTTCAATCAGCATGGTATTTGGCTTGTTCGTGTTATGGATAACCATGGTCAATGTACCTATTCATTTCGAAAACCAATGGTTACGTGGTATTAATCTCATGTGTGAATTACTTAATAACCCTTGTGAAAAACCCTAGTAATTGCATTTTAATGTTGATCTTTAATGGTAGGAGCATGATCCATGGCTGAAAATGAGAATGGCACTGACCGCTCCGAAGATGCCACCCCCGAGCGAATTCGAAAATCCAAGGAAAAAGGTCAGGTAGCTCGCTCTAAAGAGTTGGCGACCGCTTCCGTTCTAATTTCTGCTGCTTTAGCAATGATGGTATTTGGGGATCGTTTGGCGTACGAATTGTCGCTGATGATGACTAATGCATTTACCTTTGAGCGCGCAGTGATTTTTGATCCCGAACAGATGTGGTTACACCTTGCCAGTAGTTTTACCGGGCTTGCAATGCCGATGTTTACTATTCTACTGATGCTTTTTATTGTTTCCATCTTAGGCAGCTCCTTATTGGGCGGCGTATTATTTAGCACCAAAGCGATGATGCCGAAATGGAGTCGCATGAGTCCGGCTGCTGGCTTAAAGCGGATGCTTGGCATGCAAGCTTGGGTTGAACTCCTGAAGTCTATACTTAAAGTCTTAGTGGTGGTGGGGATGGTGTGGTGGATATTGAGTGCTACGTTTACGCATATCTTACAGCTTTCTGTCACACCATTACCCGGTAGTGTCTTTGAGGCGTTGGATATGATCTCTTGGATGTTTATGCTTTTGTGTTGTTCTCTGATAATCATTGTTGCGGTTGATGTACCGTATCAAATTTATAAACATAGCGAAGAATTAAAAATGACCAAGCAAGAGGTCAAAGATGAATTTAGGAACTCAGAGGGTAAACCAGAAGTAAAACAAAGAATTAGGCAGCTTCAGTATGAAGCGTCACAGCGTAAAATGATGGGGGATGTGCCTGATGCAGATGTTATCGTTACCAACCCAACACATTATTCAGTCGCCTTGAAATATGAAAAAGATGGCGACCGCGCGCCCTATGTTGTTGCTAAAGGTGTCGATTTTATGGCGCTTAAAATCAGAGAAGTGGCACGAGAATATGAAGTGCCTATTATGCAGTCTCCACCACTTTGTCGAGCGATTTATCACACTACTGAAATTGATGGTGAGGTACCTGAAGAGTTGTTTGCTGCGATAGCGCAGGTGCTGGCATATATTTACCAATTAGAACAGTTCCGTAAAGGACGCTCCGGTCGACCTAAACCGCTGCCCGATGATTTGCAAATCCCAACAGATTTTCAATATAACGATTAATTTACAATCCCTAGGGCCTGTTTAATTAGAAGTTGTTCAAGTTATTGTAAATAATTCACTATACACGCTCTATGATTGCGGCATGATTTTGCTATTTATGGCATCATTCACGCTTACAAGAAATCATTTAATAATTGCAGGTTACCAACATTAATACAGTATTCACTTCCTTATGGGCAAATAAATTAAAAATTGTAGGTGGGCTTGGCACGCCTATTTTAGTTTTGGCTGCATTGGGCATGGTCATTTTACCTATGCCGACCTTGTTGTTGGATATGCTCTTTACTTTTAATATCGCGCTTGCATTGGTTGTTCTGCTCGTCTGTATCTATACTCGGCGACCATTAGATTTTGCTGCTTTCCCGACGGTGCTATTAATTGCAACCCTGTTACGCCTAGCGCTGAACGTTGCCTCTACGCGTATTGTTTTATTGGAAGGTCATCAAGGTGGTTCGGCTGCTGGGAATGTTATCGAAGCATTTGGCTCGGTCGTTATCGGTGGTAATTTGGCGGTTGGTCTAATCGTCTTCCTTATTTTAATGATTATTAACTTTGTGGTTGTTACTAAGGGTGCCGGCCGTATTTCCGAAGTAAGTGCTCGCTTTACACTCGACGCAATGCCGGGTAAGCAGATGGCGATCGATGCTGATTTGAATGCGGGACTTATTGATCAAGAGCAGGCTAAGAAACGCCGAGAAGAAGTGACTATGGAAGCCGATTTTTATGGTTCTATGGATGGTGCAAGTAAATTCGTAAAAGGTGATGCGATTGCCGGTATTATGATTTTATTTATTAATATTATTGGCGGATTCTTAATCGGCATGGTGCAGTATGATTTACCTTTTGCCCAAGCAGCCGAAATTTATACTATTTTAACCATTGGTGATGGCTTGGTTGCGCAAATACCCTCTTTGCTACTGTCCATTGCCGCCGCTATTACTGTTACCCGTGAAAATACCGATGCAGATATGGGCGGGCGTATGCTCGGTCAAATGTTTGACGATCCGAAAGCATTAATGATCACCGCGGGTCTTTTATTGATTATGGGGATCGTACCTGGCATGCCTCATCTTGCTTTTTTGACACTTGGCGGCATCTCTGCTGGTGGTGCTTATTGGCAGTTTAATCGTGTTAAACAAAAAGCCTCAACAGATCTTCAGGCACAAGAAAATACGTCAGCGACGGCTGGTAAACCGACAGAGCTGAAAGAGCTTGGTTGGGACGATGTGCGTAGTGTAGATACAATAGGACTTGAAGTAGGGTATCGCTTAATACCATTAGTTGATAAAAGTCAGGGAGGGCAGTTATTAGAACGTATTAAAGGGGTGCGTAAAAAACTATCGCAAGAGATGGGATTTTTAATTCCGCCTGTTCATATTCGTGATAATTTAGATTTATCTCCAAATAACTATAATATCTCATTGATGGGGGTCAGTTGTGGATTTGCCGATATCTACCACGATAAGGAAATGGCAATTAATCCAGGACAAGTATTTGGTCCGATCGACGGGGTTATCGGTATTGATCCCGCTTTTGGTTTAGAGGCTGTTTGGATTGATGAGGTGCAACGCGAGCAGGCACAAGCCTTAGGTTATACCGTTGTTGATACTGCAACCGTTGTTGCGACTCATTTAAGTCAGATTTTAAGTAATCATGCCGCACAGCTGTTGGGTCATGAAGAAGCACAAAATTTACTGGATTTATTAGCCAAAAAACATCCTAAGTTGGTTGAGGGATTGGTGCCCGAAATATTGTCTTTAAGTGCTATTGTTAAAGTATTGCAAAGCTTACTGAATGAGAATGTCGCGATCAGAGATATTCGCACCATTGTGCAAACTTTAGTTGATTATGGGCCACGAACGCAAGATGCTGATGTGCTAACCGCAGCTTGTCGAATTTCATTAAAACGCATGATTGTGCAAGAAATCATTGGTAATGAGTCAGAGTTGCCGGTGATTACGCTATCAACTGAGTTGGAACAGATCTTGCACAAATCTATGCAGGCGGGTGGAAATGAGGGAGCAGGGATTGAACCTGGGCTTGCCGAACGAATTCAAAACTCATTAGTTGAGGCTTCACAGCAGCAAGAGTTGCTCGGGCAGCCTTCTGTACTGTTAACGTCAGGGGTATTACGCAGTACCTTAGCTAAATTCGTAAAACATACTATTCCGAGTTTGCATGTACTTTCTTATCAGGAAATACCTGACGATAAACAGATAAAAATAATCAGCTCGATAGGGCAGTAATGGGTTGTCATAAATGAAAATTAAACGTTTTTTTGCAAAAGATATGCGTACTGCAATGGCTGAAGTAAAAGAGGTATTAGGGCCGGATGCTGTTATTATGTCTAATAAGAAAGTAGTCGGTGGCATTGAAATTGTTGCAGCAGTTGATTATCAATCAGAACAGGCAGAGTTACAAAAAAACAAAGATAAAGAAGATCCGTTTGCATCTTTATTAGATGATAATGTGCAACTTTCAACACAAGCCACCAAAGCACCGCTAAAATTACAAAAAAATACGCGTAATGGTGTCAAAGAGAACGGTGAAGATTTTGCTAAATCACTGCACTCGTTTTTTGGTAAAGTGAGTGCGCAACAAGCAAAGAACAATGTGCGTAAAGATCCAGTGGCAAGAAATGAGCTAGCTGATTTCACGTTGCCCGCGGGGAAAACCGAACTGCAGTCAAATCAGCCTAAAACACTTGCTGAGCAGCAACATTGGGCACAAAAGAAAGAGCGCGCGCAAGCGAGCGCAGCACCCCGTCGAAGTGCACCTGCTAGCCGTAATAATGATCAGAATGAGATCGCTAAAATAGGTGCAGAAGTTGCCTCTTTACGTAAATTATTAGAACATCAGGTATCGGGGTTGATGTGGCAAGAGATGGAACGTCGAGAGCCGATTCGGGCGATGGTGATAAAATGGTTAACCAATGCCGGGTTTTCGGACGATATAGCGGATCAACTTGCGAGTTATATCCCAGAAGATGCTTCTGCTACTGAAGTACAGGGCTATATTCAAGCATTATTACAAGATAAAATTTATATTGGTAAAAATGAAATTTTAGCGCAAGGCGGCGCTATTGCTCTTTTAGGCCCGACTGGGGTTGGTAAAACGACCACTATTGCGAAACTAGCGGCACAATTTGGCATGAAATATGGTGCTGATCAAGTGGCATTGATTACAACGGATACCTACCGCATTGGTGCTCATGAACAATTAGCGACTTATGGTAAAATTATGGGCTGTGCCGTGCGCGTAGCTAAAGACGCCGATGAGTTATCGGATATTTTATACCAGTTTAGAGAAAAACGCTTAGTGTTAATAGATACGGCCGGCATGGGACAGCGCGACGTCAGGCTATCAGAGCAATTAGATACATTGATGCGTAATAGCCGTGTTAATATTAAAAGCTATTTAGTTATCTCTTCCACATCGCAGCGAAGAGTCGTTGAAGAGGCGTTCGAGCACTTTAAACGGATCACACTTTCGGGGTGTATTTTAACCAAAACAGATGAAAGTATTGGCTTGGGGGAAGTGCTTAGTGTGACTATGCAGCATGCATTGCCAATTACCTATGTAACAAATGGGCAACGAGTGCCTGAAGATATAGAGATAGCCACAACGGGTAAACTAATCAGTGGCACATTAGACATGATGAATAAGTTGTTTGAGCAACAGCAGCACCAATGGCACAGCAGCTTTGATAATGAATAAGCTTTATTGAGTATTTTGAATTAACAATTTTAGATAATGAGTAATATAATGATTTCAGATCAAGCAAGCGGCTTACGAAGAATGAAAAACAACCAAGTGAAGGTAATTGCTATCACCGGTGGTAAAGGTGGCGTAGGTAAAACCAATGTCACGTTGAATATGGCCGTCTCGCTTGCGCAGCGGGGTAAACGTGTATTAGTGCTTGATGCCGATTTGGGATTGGCTAATGTGGATGTTTTATTAGGTATTCGTGTTACCAAAAATCTTTCTCATGTTTTATCTGGTGAGTGCACCTTGGATGAAGTTATTGTGACGGGCCCGGAAGGGGTAATGATTATTCCTGCCACCTCTGGTACGCAATCTATGGTTGAATTAACGGATGTAGAGCATGCTGGTTTAATTCAAGCGTTTAGTTCACTGCAGACACCTATTGATATGTTATTAATTGATACCGCTGCCGGTATTTCCAATATGGTGGTCAGTTTTGCCCAAGCGGCACAAGATGTTGTGATGGTTGTTTGCGATGAGCCTACCTCCATTACAGATGCTTATGCGTTGATTAAAATATTAAGTAAACAAAATGGGGTTTACCGTTTTAAAATTGTCGCTAATATGGTGCGCAGTTTACGTGAAGGGCAAGATCTTTTTACAAAACTAACGCGCGTAACAGATCGCTTTTTAGATGTCTCTTTAGAGTTGGTCGCCTGTATTCCTTTTGATAACAATGTACGCTTAGCGGTTAGAAAACAGAAGGTAGTTGTGAACGCTTTTCCGAAAACACCCGCTTCTCTTGCCTTTAAAGCGTTGGCAAATCGAGCTTGTGATTGGCCCATTCCACACCAACCTGGTGGACATCTTGAATTCTTTATTGAAAAATTACTGCTTAATGATGTTGATCAGATAAGAGAGTTCTTATAAGTGATAAAAACGCATGGCTATTACAGTAACACCTCAGATTTAATTGAGCGTCACTCTGAACTGGTTAGAAAAATAGCTTATCATCTAATCGCTCGATTGCCAGCAAGCGTGCTAGTGGACGATCTTGTACAATCCGGTATGATTGGCTTGTTAGAAGCCGCACAGAATTTTGATGCCGCTAAAGGTGCTAGCTTTGAAACATTTGCCGGAATTCGTATCCGAGGGGCTATGTTAGATGAGATGCGCAGGGGAGATTGGGTTCCGCGCTCAGTACATAAAAATAGTCGCAATATTGCTAGTGCCATTGCCGATGTAGAAAAAAGTACCGGACGAGATGCGAAAGAGGCGGAAGTTGCAAAGCAGATGAATGTCACCTTATCTGAATACCAACAAATGTTGCGCGATGTTAATTGTGCAAAGCTGGTTGCATATGAAGATTTATCTGGTTCGGAAGAGGGGTTGAGTCATGACCCTGTAAATCACGATGCAACTTTTCATGCAGTAAGTGAAAATCAATTTGCTAGCCGACTGGTTGTTCTGATTAAGCAGTTACCTGAGAGAGAAGCTTTAGTCTTGTCATTATATTATGATGAAGAATTAAATTTAAAAGAGATTGGTTTAATACTTGATATTAGCGAATCTAGAGTTAGCCAAATTCATAGCCAAGCACTGCATCGCTTAAAAGCGAAGGCGCTTAGATTACAAGCAATATCTGCGGTTTGATAAGAGATGAGTCACAGATGCACCATGCAGCCTAAAATCTAAGGTTATTATTGTATATTTTTTTTTATATTTATTTATATTTACTTAGATCTATTTTAAGTAAATTAATTAAGAGATAAGTTGTTACTTAGGGGAATGTTTTGAACAGAAATATGAAAGTTTTGATTGTCGATGATTTTTCAACAATGAGAAGAATAATCAAAAATTTACTACGGGATCTTGGTTTTACGAATACGTTTGAAGCCGACGATGGTAACACTGCCCTACCCATGCTCAAAGAGGGTGATTTTGAATTTGTTGTCACCGATTGGAATATGCCCATTATGCAAGGTATCGACCTTTTAAAAGAGATCCGCAAAGATCCCAAATTAAAAAATCTACCTGTACTAATGGTAACCGCTGAAGCGAAACGTGAACAAATTATTGAAGCGGCACAAGCTGGCGTAAATGGTTATATTGTAAAACCTTTTACTGCTGGAACATTAAAAGAGAAACTTGATAAAGTGTTTGAGCGATTAGGTTAAAGGGGATAGGAATGGCAAACGAATTGATGCCACTGCTATCACTTTCACAAGCAAAAGCACTCGTCGCTCATTTAGAAGCGCAACAGATCAGCGCTGCAAATGAAATCATAGAGAGCGCCGGAATCGCAGCTGCAAGTGAAGATAGTATGTTTGGCAAAGTTGGCGAGTTAACACGTGAACTGCATGATACATTATTGAGTTTCCAAAATGATACTCGGTTGCTTGATATGGCGGGACAAGATATCCCTGACGCCAAAGATCGCTTGAATTATGTTATTGAAATGACTGATGCTGCAGCTAACAAAACCATGGATGCAGTCGATACTTGTTTACCGATAGCTGATAAGCTCATTGAAGACCTCGAGGCCGTTATACCAAATTGGCAAGGGCTGATGCGAAGGGAGCTGGCGTTAGGCGAATTTAAAATTCTTTGCCACCAAGTTGATGACATGATTAATGAATCGACAAGCAGAGCATTAACATTAAGAAGTTCTCTTACAGATATTCTAATGGCTCAGGATTTTCAAGATTTAACAGGGCAAATGATTCGGCGTGTTATTTTATTAGTGCAAGAAATCGAATCCAAACTGGTGGGTATTTTGACTGTATGCCATGCAGGAAGTGCTGGGTTAAAATTGAACACAAATAAAAGCGATGTAAAAAGAGACATTGAAGCAGAAGGTCCAATTATCAATGCAGAAGAACGTGATGATGTTGTGAATGGACAAGATGATGTAGATGATCTGCTTTCTAGTTTAGGATTTTAAGGAATCGGAAAATGACATTTGAAGTAGATGAAGAGATCTTGCAAGACTTTTTAGTTGAAGCGGGAGAGATTTTAGAATTATTATCAGAACAACTGGTTGAATTGGAAAATAATCCCAATGATACTGAATTACTCAATGCCATTTTCCGAGGTTTCCATACAGTAAAAGGGGGAGCTGGTTTTTTATCTTTAACGGAATTAGTTGAAACTTGCCATGGTGCTGAAAATGTATTCGATTGTTTACGCCAGAATAATCGTAGTGTTAGTGCTGAGCTTATGGATACTATTCTCGCCGCATTAGACGTTATTAATGAGCAATTTGATGCAGTAAAATCAGGCGATGTGGCCAATGCCGCGCCCGCCGAAATTCTTCAACAGCTTCACAAATTAAGTAAACCAGCTTCACAAGACGAGATTATTGCTGCTGTTGAGATAGTTAAAGAAACACCGGTTAAAACGGTGGCGATGGAAACGCACAATAATTCCTCTGCAAGCATCGACGATATCACAGAGTCTGAATTTGATGCCTTATTAGACGAACTACATGACAAATCAGGTTCAACTGTCACTGCGCCAGCCGCTACCGCTGACAGTGCCGATATCAGCGAAGATGAATTTGAATCATTGCTCGATGAGCTGCATGGTGTGGGCAAACATTCGATGGCTTCGGTTAGCGAAGTAAAACCGGTGACAACGAACAGTACCAGTAATGATATTGGTGATGCTGAGTTTGAGTCATTACTCGATGAATTACATGGTGCAGGTGTGCATGGTGGAGTGCCACATGCGCAACCCGTTGTTGAAAATAATATTCCTGAAAATTTGAGTGATGAAATTACCGATGATGAATTTGAATCATTACTTGATGAGTTACATGGTGTAGGTAAAAGTATTCAGACTAGCCCAGCACCGAAAATCACGGCAACACCAGTAGCAGAAGTCAAACCACAAGCTGCACCTGCGTCCCCACCACCGAAACCAGCGTCAGCTCCTGCTCCTGCTGCTAAAGCACCTATTGTCAAAAAAACGCCTGTAGCGACGAGTGAACCAACTGTACGTGTTGATACCGCAACGCTTGATGAAATAATGAATATGGTTGGGGAGTTAGTTTTAGTACGAAATCGTTTAGTTAGCCTTGAATCGACATCTGAGGATGAAGAGATATCACGTGCTGTTGCTAATCTTGATATCGTCACTGCGGACCTGCAGGGCTCGGTAATGAAAACGCGTATGCAACCGATCAAAAAAGTATTTGGCAAATTCCCTCGCGTGGTGCGTGATTTGGCTCGTACATTAGGTAAAAGCATTCGTCTTGAGCTAGTTGGTGAAGAAACTGATTTAGATAAAAATTTAGTAGAGGCGCTTGCTGATCCGCTGGTGCATTTAGTGCGAAATTCAGTTGATCATGGCATCGAAATGCCGAACATTCGTATGCAATCGGGTAAAGATAAAGAGGGGCGCATTTTATTATCGGCTTCACAAGAAGGCGATCACATTCTTCTCGTTATAGAAGATGACGGCGCGGGTATGGACGCCAACAAATTAAAACAGATTGCAATGGATAAAGGCATCTTAGATAAAGATGGCGCGGATCGCATGTCTGATAAAGAAGCATTTTCGCTTATATTTGCACCGGGATTCTCAACCAAAGTTGAAATTTCTGATATCTCTGGTCGCGGTGTTGGCATGGACGTAGTTAAAACGGGAATAAGCAAGTTAAATGGTACTATCTCGATTGATTCCGCTATGGGTAAAGGAACGCGCTTAGAAATTACAGTGCCGCTAACACTTGCAATTCTACCCACATTAATGATCGTGATAGCAAAACAGACCTTTGCATTACCCTTGATTAATATAAATGAAATATTCCATTTAGATTTGGGTAAAACAAATGTGGTTAATGGACAACGCACTATTGTGATACGTGGCCGCGCTATTCCTCTATTTTATCTCCGTGACTGGTTGGCGCCAAATGCGGAGCCGATTGAAAAAAATAAAGGTTTGGGACATGTTGTAATCGTACAGTTAGGTGTTCAGCAAGTTGCTTTTGTTGTTGATGCGCTACTTGGTCAAGAAGAAGTGGTTATCAAAGCGCTAGATAAATTATTATCGGGTACACCCGGTATGGCTGGAGCGACAATTACCAGCGATGGTGGCATAGCACTGATTCTGGATTTACCAAGCTTACTGAAACATTACGCATAATAATAAAAATAGGATTTTGTATGGTGGTAAAAGTATTAGTTGTTGATGATTCAAGCTTTTTTCGTCGTCGAGTAAGTGAAATTATTAATAAATCACCTGATTTAGAGGTGATTGCTACAGCGAATAATGGCTTAGAAGCAATTGAAATGGTTGCTAAATTCAAACCTGATGTTGTTACTATGGATATTGAAATGCCAGTGATGGATGGTATAACGGCTGTGAGAAAGATAATGGCCAGCAATCCAGTGCCTATTCTTATGTTCTCTTCGCTAACCCATCAGGGGGCAACTGCTACATTAGATGCTCTAGAAGCCGGCGCTGCGGATTTCTTACCTAAAAAGTTTGAGGATATTGCACGAGATAAAGATGAGGCTATTTTACTGTTGCAACAGCGGATCAAAGCGATAGCAAATCGCCGTTCATATCGTGTTGTAACAAGGGCGCCGGAATCCGTGAGAGCAACAGAGTCGGCTCGGACTGCTGAGTCTACAAGAACAACTGCATCGACAAAAATAGCACCACCGATACGTTCGGCAGCGGGATCCGCATTGGCCGCTTTACAAAAATCCCATAGGAATACGCAAGCGAGCAATAATAGCGTGCCATTGCTTGCAACAACTAAACATTTCAAAGCATCGGGTAAATCATATGACATTCTGGCAATCGGTACCTCCACGGGAGGACCAGTTGCTTTACAGACTATTTTGTCCGACTTGCCGGCTAACTTTAAATTACCGATACTATTGATCCAGCATATGCCAGGTACATTTACTAAAGCATTTGCTGAGCGCCTAAATGGCATTTGTAAAATCACAGTGAAAGAAGCTTGTGATGGAGACCTGCTGCAACCAGGTTGTGCGTACTTAGCTCCTGGTGGCAAGCAGATGTTAATAGATGGTCGATCAGGACATGCTAAAATTCGTATTCATGAAGGTAGTGAAAAGCTCAATTACAAACCGAGTGTTGATATTACATTCGCTTCATTATCAAAATGCTACGCAAACCGAGTGCTCGCAGTCGTGTTGACTGGTATGGGAGCTGATGGCCGAGATGGTGCGCGCATGCTAAAAGATAAAGGATCAGTTATATGGGCGCAAGATGAGGAAAGTTGCGTCGTTTATGGTATGCCGCAAGCAGTCGTTAAAGCCGGTATTGCGACCGAATCTTTAGCATTAAATCAAGTTGCCAAGCGGATCAAAGTAGAACTTAAACATGAATAAGCTTGGTTTTTTAGGCTTTTTTATTATCATTTCGAGCTTGTTATTTGCACAAATCTATCATGGCTCGTCACTTAAAGGATTGTTTGATTTACCTGCTTTCTTAATCGTATTTGGTGGAACCTTAGGTGCTGTTTTAGTGCAAACATCCAGTAAGCAGTTGCTACATGCATTAACTCTCTTGCCTGAAATATTTACTAGCCCGTCGCTTTCACTTACTGAACAGTCCAAAAAAATTCAAGAGTGGTCATATAAATCGAGACAACATGGTTTATTAAGTTTAGAAGAAGAAAATGGTGAAAATCTTGATCCTTTTACCCAAAAAGGATTGGCAATGTTAGTTGATGGTTGTGATCAGGCCGTGTTACAAGATATTTTACAACAAGATATAGAGTTAGACAGTGAGCATCATGAACGCAGTGCGCAGCTTTTTGAGTCCATGGGTGGGTACAGTCCAACCATTGGTATTATTGGTGCTGTGCTAGGTTTAATCCATGCAATGGGGTATTTGGATCAGCCGGATAAATTAGGTGAAGGTATTGCTGTTGCATTTATTGCGACAATTTACGGTGTCGGTTTTGCAAATTTCATCTATTTACCCATAGCGAATAAAATCCGATTATATTACCAATATGTGGCTTTGTATAAGGAGATGACATTAATCGGATTAATTGCAATTGCCCAAGGAGACAATAGTTTATTGCTTGAACGCCGTTTAAACGGTTACATCAATAGGGCATCTTATTAATGCGTGTTCGGCCACGCTCTCGTCTACAAATGCATTCTGGCAATGATATTAATCGTTGGACTATTTCTTTAGCTGATTTCATGACTTTGATGTTTGCCGTTTTTGTTGTGTTATATGCGGTAACATTAAGCCATGAAGAAAAATATAAAGATGTCATAATGAGCATACAAAATGCGAGTAAGTTGCTTAACCAATCAGTCTTGAGTTCTCATCGGGAAGGCATATTAAATAAAGAAAGTAATAGTATTATCGAGGATGTAACGGGTCCTGCAATACTTTCCGATGGCGCACTTAACCAAGCCGATAATGAACTATCAGATGTTGACTCATTAAAATTCGGTGGAGATCTGAATGAATTAAAAGTTGAGTTAGAATCATCATTCGCTTCTGAGCTTGATAACGAGCTTGTTAAGCTTAATCTCGATGGTGACTGGTTAACGATCGAAATGGGTGGGCAGTTGCTATTTGCGGGAGGGAGTCATACATTGTTAACCTCTGCTGTTGAGCAACTTGCTAAATTAGCAAAGGTATTAAAGTCAGTAAACAATATGTTAAGGATCCGTGGATATACTGATCAAAGGGCAATATCCAACGAAATTTACAGTTCTAACTGGGAACTTTCTGCTGCTAGGGCATTCAGTGTATTACATGCATTGACGGACTTTGATATTAAGGCACAACGAATGGTGGTTGAAGCTTATGGTGAATATTACCCTGTTATCGATGTAAAGGGATATGTGGACAATTTAAAGAGCCGGCGTGTCGTTATTGCTATCTCTAAGTATGCTTTGGTTGATAAAGCTATTAAAAATTCAATAGCAGTAGATAAAGAAAATCAAAAAATACAAACGCAGTTACCCGCTTTAGTCAAGCCAGATAGTGAGCAGATGCAGGAACTGCATCTACCTAATAACCGATTAATTATTACGACAAGGCAGGAATAACGTTGTTAGTTTGGACAGTGGCAAATCAAAAAGGTGGTGTAGGTAAGACGACAACCGTTATTTCATTGGCTGGGTTACTCGCTGAGCGCGGGTTTCGTGTTTTACTTATTGATACCGATCCACAATCATCGCTAACTAGTTATTTGCAATATGATGCTGATGAACTGCCTGTTAGTTTATACGATCTGTTTGTCGAGCCTGCGAAAACTAAAGCTGAGTTAGCACAGTTGATTTTACCAACTGAAATCCGTAATATTTCATTAATTCCCGCTTCAATGGCGCTCGCGACACTTGATCGTGTGTTGGGTGACAAGGAAGGTATGGGGTTATTTATGAAGAAGCAATTAACACTGGTGGAAGATGATTACGATTTCGTTTTAATTGATTGCCCTCCAGTATTAGGGGTGATGATGGTTAATGCATTAGCTGCTTGTGCACGACTGTTAGTGCCGGTTCAAACTGAGTTTCTAGCATCCAAAGGGCTAGAAAGAATGGTCAAAACGTTAGAAATTATGCAAAAATCACGCATTGGAGAGTTTGATTATTGTATTATTCCTACTATGTATGATAAACGAACGCGTGCCTCATTTAATACCCTTGAACTATTGAAAAATAGCTATGCAAATAAAGTTTGGAATGGTGTAATTCCCGTAGATACAAAGTTTAGAGACGCAAGTCTAGAGCATTTACCCCTTTCTATGTATTCACCACATTGTAGGGGAGCATTTGCTTATGAAACATTACTCAATTACCTGTTACAAATAGAGCAGTATTAAATGAAAAATCATAACGATCAAGCAATGCAAAGTTATTTTGGCGCCATGTTGTCTGAACAAGCAGAACACGTTACTGACACTCTTGTCGATGATCTCCATAATCAATTAGAAAGTTTACAAACGGCTGCGCCTATTTTATCTGAAAAGCTTATTTTTTCAGATACGGAAGAAACGACTTGTGCTGCCCCAACAGTACAATTATCAGTGCCTGTTGCAGTGGAAAAAGAAGAACCGCAAGAATGGAAAAATCTGGATGTTGAAAATGAATTTCAAGTTCTATTTTTTGAATTGGCAGGGTTAACGTTTGCGGTACCGTTAACTGATCTGGGCGGCATTCATCATCTTGATAAATCACTAAATTCACTATTAGGTAAACCAGATTGGTTTTCTGGGGTAATGGCGAATGGTGAATCACTGTATAATATTGTTGATACCGCGAAATGGATAAATACAGGGAAATCGTATGACACGCTCAATTACACCCATTATATTCTGCTAGGTTCAACAGAGTGGGGGCTTGCTTGTGAAAAACTATTAGGTACCGAGACGTTGACGACTTCACAAATAAAGTGGCGTAAAGTTCAAGGTAAAAGGCCTTGGCTAGCCGGCATGGTAAAGCAAAAAATGTGCGCGTTGCTGCATGCTGATGAATTAGTTAAGCTATTGAATAGTGGAATTAATATTCAGGGTAATTAAGCATTGGAAAAATCAAAATTAACAACTAAGATGAACTCATTAACTCACTAAATTGAGCAGAGAATATTATGAATAGAGATGGCAAAGCATCAAATAAGGTTTCAGATGACGAAGTATTCCAACGAGTCACTTTTCAATTAGGAAATGAGACTTACGGTATCAATGTAATGCAGGTTCAAGAGATTTTACGTTACACTGAAATTGCGGCAGTACCTGGCGCCCCTGATTATGTATTAGGTATTATTAATTTACGGGGCAACGTGGTCACCGTTATTGATACACGTGCTCGATTTGGCCTGGTTTCCTCAGAAATCACCGATAATAGTCGTATTGTTATTATTGAAGCTGAAAAACAGGTCATTGGTATCTTAGTCGATAGCGTTGCTGAAGTCGTTTACCTGAAAAAATCAGAGATAGAAGATGCCCCACATGTTGGTACAGAAGAAAGTTCACAGTTTATTCAAGGTGTGACTAATCGCGACGACGGTTTGCTTATCTTGGTTGATTTGAATAAGTTACTCAGCGATGAAGAGTGGGATGAATTAAGTATTTTATAGATTGAGCAATAAATGTATTTAGCATATATCACATGGCTAGCGTTACTGTTAGCCATTGTATTTTTTATTATCAGTTGTATCTGGATAAAAAAATTAACCACTAAAGCTGATGCGTTGCAACTGCTGGTCAAATCATTGCTCGCAAGTAATGAATCCTTTAAGCGACAATTTACGGAGCTCCACTCTGGCGCAGTGGGAATGGGGAAAAAAATTCAGCAGTTAGATTTAGTCGTAAAACAGACTCAGGAAAACCAGCTAAACTTTGTTGCGCAGGCGCCCGAGAATCGACTTTATACTCGAGCCGCTAAAATGGTTGCGCTAGGCGCGTCTATTGAGGAGTTAATGGCGGAATGTGAATTGCCGAAAGCGGAGGCTGAATTACTGATTAATTTGCATAAAAAATAATTCTGCTGCCGATCTGTTTCTCCCGCCAATCCCCTATTAAATGTAGGTGTAACCATTTGTTTTATAGACTAGTTTTATAGAACAAAGGGTTTCTCATATTAACGCTTTATGTTTATTACTTAGCATTATCATCTGTGTTAGGATCAAAAAAAACAATTGCTCTATTAACTGTAGTGTAATTATTCCATTTTATTTGTTAGGGCATATTGATGCTTCACTGCAAAAAATTAACTTGCGTCCGTGAGGGGCGGATCTTATTTAAAGATCTCAGCTTTACCGTTAACTCGGGTGAGATAGTCCATTTTGAAGGGGCAAACGGTGTGGGTAAAACATCGCTTTTGCGCTTACTTACAGGGTTATCAACGGCTTATGCAGGAAATGTTTTTTGGCAAGGAAAAGATATCTCAATAGATAGAGAATCTTTTTATCAACAGCTTCTCTATCTCGGGCATAAAACAGGGATCAAAGCGGAATTAACTGCATTAGAAAACCTGCAGTTTTTTCAAGCAATGCAAAGCAGCCGCTTAGATCTTAATTTATGGGATATTTTAGCGAAGGTAGGATTGGCCGGTTACGAAGATATTCTTACCTCGCAACTTTCAGCCGGACAACAGCGACGTGTCGCATTAGCTCGTTTATGGCTTAATGACAGCTCATTATGGGTACTTGATGAGCCTTTTGCCGCGCTAGATAAACTGGGCATTACTGTTTTAGAAGCGCTGTTTATCGAGCATGTGAAAAATGGCGGTATTGTTTTATTGACGACACATCAAGATCTGTCAATCGATGCAAGTTTGCTATCAAAAATAAGATTGATTGCGGCCGTGGATGATTTATATGTTTAATGCTTTTTTACAGGTCGTCAGTAAAGAGCTTAAAGGCGCTTTCCGGCGTCGAAGTGATATTTTAAATCCGATCTGGTTTTTTGTTATTGTTGTGATGCTTTTCCCTTTAGCTATTGGTACTGAGCCGGCCTTATTAAAACGGATTGCTCCTGGTATTATCTGGGTAGCTGCATTGTTGGCTGCGCTTTTATCTTTTGAGCGTTTGTTTAAAGATGATTTTATTGACGGTTCACTTGAGCAATTAATGATAAGCCCTTACCCCCTAGCGTGGATAGTGAGTGCTAAAGTCTTTGCGCATTGGCTGCTAACTGGTCTGCCTATTCTGTTAGTATCACCGCTATTAGGCATATTTTTATCCCTTAATATGGATACTTATTATGCATTATTATTAACATTATTAATTGGCACGCCAATTTTGAGCTTACTGGGGGCGATCGGTGTCGCTTTAACCGTTGGATTACGTAAAGGCGGGATTTTGCTGAGTCTGATTATGTTGCCATTGAGCATTCCCATTTTGATATTTTCTACAATGGCGATTGAAGCGGCAGCTTATGGGCAATCTTATTTAGGGTTACTTGCACTTCTAGGGGCGATGTTGGTGGCCTCAGTTACATTTGCTCCTTTTGCTATAGCCGCATCCTTGCGTGTTAGTGTGAGCTGAAAATTGATTAATATAGACAGAGAATAATTATGTGGAAATGCTTACACCCTTATGCCAAGCCTGAAAAAAGCTATCAGTTAGCTGGCAAATTGTTGCCTTGGTTTATTATCTTTAGTGCCATTACTTTTATAGTGGGGACTGTGTGGGGATTATTATTTGCGCCAGCTGATTATCAGCAGGGTGATAGTTTTCGAATTATTTATATACATGTACCCGCTGCTATGATGGCCATGGCAGCTTATTCCAGCATGGCCATGGCAGCTTTTGTTGCATTAGTTTGGCAAATTAGATTGGCAGAAATAACCGTTATTGCAACAGCCCCTGTTGGTGCTGTTTTTACCTTTATCGCTTTATTTACTGGCGCAGCATGGGGTAAACCTATGTGGGGCGCATGGTGGGTTTGGGATGCCCGTTTGACGTCTGAACTGATTTTATTGTTTATCTATCTTGGTATTATTGCTTTATATAATGCATTTTCAGACAAGGTGTTAGCAGGGCGTGCCGCTTCTATTCTTACTTTAGTCGGGGTGATTAATTTACCAATAATTCATTATTCCGTTGTGTGGTGGAATACGCTACATCAAGGAGCAACCATCAGTAAATTTGAAAAACCGTCGATGGCTATTGAAATGCTGTGGCCGCTAATTATTATGATCATCGCTTTTGCTGCCTTCTTGGGGACACTGATGCTAATGCGTTTCCGCAATGAAATACTAGCGAGGGAAAGTCACAGACCTTGGGTTTTGCGATTAATAGAAACTGACGATGCGCAACGTTTACAGAAGGATAAATAAAATGGCATTTAATTCAATCGCAGATTTTTTTTCTATGGGAGGTTATGGCTTTTATGTGTGGCTATCTTATTGTGTCTCTTTTCTCTCCTTAATTATTCTGATAATCAATACCATCAATAGAAAAAACAAAATTATAAAAATGCTTAACAAGCGCATTGCTCGTCAGCAACGCATTAAAAACGCACCGAGCAGAGAGGGTATATTATGAATCCAAGGCGTAAAAAACGGTTATTAATTACCTCTCTATTAGTTACCGGTTTAGCCGTTAGCATTGCGTTAGTCTTGTATGCTCTGCAGCAAAATATAGATCTCTTCTATACACCCTCAGAAATTATCAAAGGTAAGAATGAAACAGGTGTCAAGCCTGAAATTGGCCAACGATTGCGGATTGGCGGAATGGTGGTGCCCAATACAGTCAAGCGCGACCCTAGCAATTTAAAAGTGAGTTTTGATTTGATTGATAATGGTGGGGAGAGCGTGACTGTCTTCTTTAACGGTATTTTACCGGATCTGTTTAGGGAAGGGCAAGGCATCGTTGCACAAGGCGAATTAATCAATGCAACACAAATCAATGCCTTTGAAGTACTGGCTAAACATGATGAAGAATATATGCCGCCCGAAGTATCTGATGCGTTAAAAGGGTTGGATCATCTTAAAATTAATAGTAATAAATAAAAGGGCTGTTTAATGCTTGCTGAAATGGGTCAATTTGCGTTAGCAATCGCGTGTATGCTGGCATTCTTACAAACCGTTTATCCGTTTTACGGAATTTATACTCGCCAGCAAAGCGCTATCGAATCGGCAAAAATACTGACTGTTTTACAGTTTTTATTTGTCCTATTGTCATTTCTTATTTTAAGCTACCTTTTTCTAATCAATGATTTTACTGTCGCCTATATTGCGACCAACTCCAATTCGGCATTGCCTTGGTATTACCGTCTGTCCGCAGTATGGGGCGCGCATGAAGGTTCTCTTTTATTATGGGTGTTTTTACTGTCATTCTGGAGTGCGGCGGTTGCGCTGTTGAGTAAACGCCTGCCCATTGAGTCTGTTGCTAGAGTGCTGGCGGTCTTGGGGCTGTTATCGCTGGGCTTTTACCTGTTTGTTTTATTAACGTCCAACCCTTTCTCTCGCACCTTACCGTATTTCCCTGTTGATGGACGGGATTTGAATCCACTGTTGCAAGATATCGGTCTGATTATTCACCCTCCTATGCTCTATATGGGTTATGTTGGGTTTTCCGTAGCATTCGCTTTTGCTATTGCTGCTTTGCTGGAAGGGCGCTTAGACAGTGCTTGGGCAAAGTGGTCTCGTCCTTGGACAATGGCGGCTTGGATTTTCTTAACGTTAGGCATATCGCTAGGCAGTTGGTGGGCCTATTCGGAGTTAGGTTGGGGCGGTTGGTGGTTTTGGGATCCCGTGGAAAATGCCTCTTTGATGCCTTGGATTGCGGGAACTGCGCTAATTCACTCCTTAGCGGTGAGTGAAAAACGCGGTGTGTTTAAATCATGGACGGTTTTATTGGCGATTAGTGCCTTTTCACTGAGCCTACTGGGTACCTTTCTAGTGCGCTCTGGGGTGTTGGTCTCCGTGCATGCATTTGCCAGTGATCCTGCCCGAGGACTGTTTATACTTGGCTTTTTGATTTTGGTCATTGGAGGATCATTACTGCTGTATGCTGTGCAAGCTTCAAAAGTGAAAAGTCGCGGCCGTTTTGAACTGTTCTCACGTGAAAGCATGCTACTGACTAATAATATTCTGCTGATCGCCGCACTGATTGTTGTTTTATTAGGAACTTTATTACCGCTTGTTCATAAAGAGATCGGGCTCGGCAGTATTTCAATCGGTGAACCTTTCTTTAACCGTATCTTTAGCGTATTGATTGTGCCATTTTCATTGTTTTTAGGTGTTGGCCCCTTGGTGCGCTGGAAGCGCCAAAGCCTATCTGAATTATCTAAGCCGCTTGGCAGCCTGCTTATATTGAGTGTTGTGCTGACTGTTCTATTTTTAGTGTCGTTTGCCTCGCACTTTACTTGGCTTGCATTGCTGGGTATTTTTCTGGGCTTTTGGATGTTGTGTACAAACTGCTATGAGTTGTATCTACGTGCAACGCATCGTTTTAGCCTATTGAAAGGCTTAATAAAATTAAGTAATAGCCATTGGGCGATGAGCTTGGGACATGCGGGTTTTGCTGTTTTAGTCATAGGAATCACGATGACACAAAACTATTCCATTGAGCGAGATGTGAAATTAGCTATTGGGGAGAGCATCGCTTTTGAGCATTATGATTTCCATTTTGATGGCCTACAAAGCGTGCAGGGAGCAAATTATACGGGCAATATGGGCATATTCTCAGTGCGTAAAGATAATCACTTGATTGCCACTTTGAAGGCCGAAAAACGGATTTATACGGTGCAAAGAATGCCCATGACGGAAGCGGCTATTGATGCTGGTTTTACGCGTGATCTGTACATTGCGATGGGAGAGGTATTGCCGGATGGGGCATGGGCGGTGCGCATCTATTACAAACCTTTTATACGCTGGATCTGGTTTGGTCCATTGCTGATGGCACTGGCTGGGGTGCTGATGATATTGGATCGTCGTTACCGAACTAAGCCGCTACAGGAGCGTTTTTGAAATGGCTAATACACGCAAAAAGCTCTTTTTATCAGCACCATTAGTTATTTTTGTTATTGGTATATATTTCTTAGCTGCACCTTTGTTCAAAGGAACCGATCCGCGCAAACTAGACTCAGCCTTGGTCGGGCAACGTGTTCCTAGTTTCACCCTGCAAGATCTTTATAACCATGAAAAACAGTACGATGCAGCGATCTTTAAAGGGCAAAAGATGCTGCTCAATGTATGGGCAACTTGGTGTCCTACCTGCTATGCCGAGCATCATTTCTTAAATGAATTAGCTGAGCAGGGGGTTTACATTATAGGAATGAATTATAAAGATGAACGCAGTAAAGCAATTAAGTGGCTAACTGATTTACAGGATCCCTATCAAATAAGCTTGTTTGATAAAAATGGCATGTTAGGACTGGATCTGGGTGTTTATGGCGCACCAGAAACATATTTGATCGATAGCAAAGGGATTATTCGTTATCGCCATGTGGGTGACTTAAATAAAAACAATTGGCAAGATACTGTCTTGCCACGTTTTAATGAGATGGAGTAGATGATGCGATTAAATTTACAGCCGATATATTTAACGCCTCTAGTGGTTTCGCTCTTTTTTTGTTTTAGTTCGCTGGCGTATAGCGCTATTGATACTTTCGAGTTTGATAATGTTGCGCAAGAACAACTTTTTTATGATTTAAGTAAACAGTTGCGTTGCCCTAAGTGTCAGAACCAAAATATTGCTGATTCAAATGCGCAACTAGCGAAAGATCTTCGCAACAAAACCTACGAGTTGGTTAGACAGGGGAAGAGTGAGCAACAGGTTATCGATTATATGGTGGCCCGTTTTGGTAATTTTGTGCGTTACGATCCACCAATGACTCCCGCGACTATCTTTTTATGGATAGGCCCACTTATTTTTATTTTACTTGCCTTCTATTTTTTATTGAGCCAAATAAAAACACAGAAGAAACAAAATGACCCATTAGATGAGCAAGAGTCGGCGCGCTTACAAAAAATGTTAGCAAAAAAAGTAGGCTCTGATAAAAAACGGCGAGAGGAAAATAAGCAATGATTTTACAGTTTTGGTTGGGGGCAATATTACTGCTGGTTATCGCCTGTGCGGTTTTGATTTTTCATTTTGTAGCGCACAACGCTCAACGCGGTGACCGTCATCGCCTATCTAGCCGAGATTTACTTAATCGTAATTTATATGAGATCCGCCTAGCCGAAATTGAGCAGGACGATGCGCAAGGTCTTATCATAGACAAAGATAAAATGATTAGTGAGTTGCAGTATAATTTACTCGATGATACCGATCCAAAACGATCAAAAAAAGAAAGCAAAGTAAACACCCGGTTATGGTTCCCAGGTTTAGTGGTTTTAATTTTAGGCAGCGTTGCTTTATATTGGTCAGTGGGGTCCTATCAGCAGGTCGCTAACTGGGAGAGCGTACTACAGCGTTATCCCGCACTTCAGGATGAATTGTTCAACGATAAAAATATCCGCCCAAGCGAGCAAAATTTACGGGATATTATGCTTGGACTACGTAGTCATCTTACAACACAAGTTGATGATGCCGATGGTTGGTTACTATATAGTCGTTTAGCCATGGTATTTAAAGACGCAGACATGGCTTTAGATGCAATTAAAAAAGCTTATCAATTAAAGCCTAATTCAAATGCTATTCGTTTTGTCTATATTCAGCTGAAAATGCAAGGCGAAGAGTATGATAAAGAGCAAGCCAAAGCGATGTTACAGTCCTTGTTAAAAGAACAACCCCATAATATAGAGGCTTGGTCAATGTATGCGTTTATGGCAGTTGAGGAAGATGATTTTAGTACGGCAATTGTGCGTTGGCAAAAGATGTTAACGTTAGTTGATGACAATTCAGAGCAGGCGACTGTTTTGCATGACAGTATCGCTTATGCTCAAAAACAGATAATCGCGCGCGCCGTCTCTGCAACACCGAATTCCGCGACGATTGAGCCTACAACGCAGCAGCGCCTTGCCGCGCCGGTGGGACAAACTTATCAAGTACAAATTTCAATTGCTGACAGAGTGATTATTCCTGAGCCGGGATACTTATTTGTTTTTGCGCAACAAGTCGGCGCAAAGATGCCCATTGCAGCAGTGAAAATTAAGATAACCCGCTTTCCTGTTGCGGTTGAACTCTCTGATGCTAATTCTATGGTGGCAGGGAATAAACTCAGCTTGTATCCTGAATTTATTATTAAGGCGCGCATTTCATCAGACGGCAGTATTACCTCAGGGAAGTGGCAAGGGCAGAGCGATTTAATAAAAACCGGTGAAAAGGGGGCGATTAAAGTGCATATTGCGCAACCGTTATAAAACGATTTATTTTATAGCCAATAAATTATGCGCGTATAAGTCTATACTTTTTTAGTTGGATAGCGGGTATTTATCAAATATACTGACTTTCTTTTTCTTTGGGGAATATTATTTTTTTATGTTAAAACGAATTTTTTTTATTTTTTCTTTCCTGTTTTCCTGCTTTTCTGTGGCACAAACGGCAAATGGTGATTCTCAGCATCAAATGAGCGATCCCATCGAACCTATCAATCGCCTGATTTGGGATTTTAACTACCAAGTTTTAGATGTTTATATCTATCGTCCGGTAACACAAAGCTATGTCGATTGGGTACCGGGAAAAGGGCGTCAAGCGATTAACAATTTCGTTCACAATTTTGACGAGCCATCAACCATGGTTAATAATTTAGTTCAACTAGAGCTTAAGCATTCAGTGAGAGCGTTATTTCGCTTTTCAGTTAATTCAACATTTGGCCTATTGGGATTTTTAGATGTGGCTGAAAAAATGGGCGTTGAGCGCCGCCGTGAGACTTTTTCCAATGTACTTGGACGCTGGTCAGTGCCAAATGGACCCTACTTAATGCTTCCTGTGTTAGGGCCTAGTAGTACTCGTAAACTGGTGGGGAACGTCGTTGATGGGCTGTATTTTCCAGGCAGTTACTTTACCACTTGGCAAACGTATACTCTCATGGGACTTGATGGTTTAGATAAGCGTGAAAGCGTGCTAGGGAAAGAGCCACTTCTTGAACAGTCACTTGATCCTTACATCTATATTAAAGAAACTTATATACAATATGAAGCATTTAAATTTTATTCGCATAATGAAAATATCAATCAGTCGATGCAACCAAAATCACAACAGAAAAAAGAGACTTTGAATGCTGATTTGGAAGACTTTATGGATGAAATCAATTAAGTTGCTCTGTCTTTAAAAGCAATACAGATAGATGCAAACTAACATTAGGGAGTGGTCCACATTAATTTAATTACCATTGACGGCCCAAGTGGCTCAGGAAAAGGAACCGTTTGTCATATTTTGGCAAAAAAACTGAATTGGAATTTGCTTGATAGCGGTGCCCTGTATCGGATTTTAGCCTATGCAGCATTACAGCAAAAAGTGAGTTTAGATAATGCCGCTGAATTAGCTGAATTAGCCCTAAACTTAGAGGTTTCTTTCCAATCTAATGGCAGCGGAGTCGATACGCTGTTATCGGGTGAAAACGTTGGCGATCAATTACGTACAGAAACGATCGGTAAAATAGCATCTCAAATTGCATCATTGCAGGTGGTTCGCGATGCGCTACTGGTTCGACAACAAAACTTTAGCCAAGAGCCAGGGTTAATTGCCGATGGCCGTGATATGGGGACCGTGGTTTTCCCGGATGCGCCAGTGAAAATATTTTTAGATGCTAGCGCTGAAGAGAGGGCCTTACGGCGCTTTAATCAGTTGCAAGATAAAGGCTTTAATGTTAACATCGCGCAAATTTTAAGCGAAATAAAAGAACGAGATTATCGAGATCGAAATCGCGCTGTAGCGCCTTTGCGGCCTGCTGCTGATGCATTGGTAATCGATTCAACGTTATTAACTATTGATGAAGTTGTTAATCAGGTTCTTGAGTTAACTAAACTTAAATTAAACTTGGCAGTGGAATAATCCACTGCTTTTAAAATACTACTTTATGGATGAAGTGGTAATCTTTCTTGCCTCCCTTACTAATGGATTGTATGTGGTTGTATAAAATAAGTGTGAATAAATAGATGATGGAATCTTTTGCTGAACTATTTGAAGAATCTCTTCAACAGGTAGAAACTCGCCCGGGTACGATTGTTAAAGGTACAATCGTAGGAATTCGTAACAACCTAGTATTCGTTGATGCAGGTCTTAAATCTGAAGCTGCAATCCCAGTTGAAGAATTTAAAAATGCAGCTGGCGAATTAGAAGTTGCTGTAGGCGATGTATGTGATGTAGCACTTGACGCTGTGGAAGATGGTTTCGGTGAAACTAAACTTTCTCGTGAAAAAGCGAAACGTCATGAAGCTTGGATCCAGCTTGAGAAAGCATACGAAGACCAAGAAACTATTATCGGTGTTATTAACGGTAAAGTTAAAGGCGGTTTCACTGTTGAATTAAACGGTATTCGTGCATTCTTACCTGGCTCATTAGTTGACGTACGTCCGGTACGTGACACTGCTCACCTTGAAAACAAAGAAATTGAATTCAAAGTGATCAAGCTAGATCAAAAACGTAACAACGTTGTTGTTTCTCGACGTGCTGTTATTGAAACTGAAAGCAGTGCTGAGCGTGATGAACTACTTGAGAACCTTCAAGAAGGTCAAGACGTTAAAGGTATCGTTAAAAACCTAACAGACTACGGTGCTTTCGTAGATCTAGGCGGTGTTGACGGCCTACTACATATTACAGATATGGCTTGGAAGCGTGTTAAACATCCAAGTGAAATCGTTAATGTTGGTGATGAAATCAACGTTAAAGTACTTAAATATGATCGTGAGCGTACTCGCGTATCATTAGGTCTTAAGCAACTTGGTGAAGATCCATGGGTAGCAATTGCTAAGCGTTACCCTGAAGCAACTCGTTTAACAGGTAAAGTGACTAACTTGACTGATTACGGTTGTTTTGTTGAGATCGAAGAAGGCGTTGAAGGTTTAGTTCACGTTTCAGAAATGGACTGGACAAACAAAAACATTCACCCATCTAAAGTTGTTAACCTTGGTGACATGGTTGAAGTAATGGTGCTTGATATTGACGAAGAACGTCGTCGTATCTCTCTTGGCCTTAAACAGTGTAAACCTAACCCATGGGAAGAATTCTCTTCAACTCATGATAAAGGTCAGAAAGTATCTGGTAAGATTAAATCTATTACAGATTTTGGTATCTTTATCGGTCTTGACGGTAACATTGATGGTCTTGTGCACCTTTCTGATATCAGCTGGGATGTTGAAGGCGAAAAAGCAGTTCTTGAGTACAAAAAAGGCGATGAAATCGAAGCTGTTGTACTACAAGTTGACCCAGAGCGTGAACGTATCTCTCTTGGTATCAAGCAAATTGCTTTAGACCCATTCAATAATTACCTAGCAGAAAACAAAAAAGGCGCTATTGTTGTAGGTACGATTGCTGAAGTTGATGCAAAAGGTGCAACGGTTACACTTGCAGACGGCGTTGAAGGTTACATTCGTGTAGCTGATATCTCTCGTGAGCGTATCGAAGATGCATCTACAGCACTAAAAGCGGGTGAGTCTGTTGAAGCTAAATTCGTTGGTGTAGATCGTAAAAACCGCGTAATTAGCCTTTCTGTTAAAGCGAAAGATGAAGCTGATGAGAAAGAAGCGATTGATAGCTTAAAACAACAAGACGAAGCAAGCATGGGTAATGCAATGCTTGACGCGTTTAATGCTGCTAAAGGCAAATAATTAATCAGGCAGCAGCTTGTCT
Organism: Psychromonas antarctica; assembly: GCF_022267535.1. Lineage (GTDB taxonomy): Bacteria > Pseudomonadota > Gammaproteobacteria > Enterobacterales > Psychromonadaceae > Psychromonas > Psychromonas antarctica. Next base: position 12,394 of record NZ_JAHNZV010000002.1, on the reverse strand, counting down.
GCTGCCCTTAATTAGCATTAACTGGAGTCGGTTTACTGCATTCATTTATGAACACGAGGTAAGTTATGACTAAGTCTGATCTGATTGAAAGACTAACCAGCAAGCACTTTCAATTGTCGGTTAAAGAAGTTGAGGATAGTGTAAAAGAGATACTGATGTTAATGACTCATTCACTGGCTAATGGTGAGCGAATTGAAGTCAGAGGTTTTGGTAGTTTTTCATTACATTTTCGAGCCCCACGCGTTGGACGTAATCCCAAAACGGGAGAGAAAGTTGAACTAGGGGGGAAATATGTACCTCATTTCAAACCAGGCAAAGCATTGAGAGAGCGAGTAAATGCCGCAAATGCTTAATTAAAAATGGTGCTTTTATAGCACCATTTTTCTACCTACTATTTTTCCCCTTCAAGTAGAACCCTAGCTACTGCGATTGATTGCTTGCTTTTATTCATTTTTTTGACGCTTCAATAGATCATCTAATGAGTCGTGCGGGGGAGTCGTTAAGTAAAAATATTCAAACTATCTATATCAATGATTTATTCCAAAATGTATTTATAATACACTGTTACATTCATACTTTTCTTTTAGGTGTTGCCATGAAACGCTTTCTAACGCTAATTGTTACGGTCTTTCTTTTTGTTATTGCTATTGTTCTTGGTTTGAAAAATCAACAATTAATGAATGTTGATTATTTAGTTGCACAAAGTGAAATACGGCTTTCGACGCTATTGGCTATTACGTTTTTGCTGGGATTTGTCGTTGCAGTTATTTTTGGCGTATTTTTTTATTTGAAATTAAAAGTAATAAACAGGAAGTTATGCAAAATTAATAAAAAGCAGTATAAAGAGCTTGAACAACTACGTATCGCCAATACTTTTGAAAAAGAGTAATTCTTAGTGCAAGAGATATTCTTTCTTTTACTCCCAGTGGCCGCCTTATATGGTTGGTATATGGGGGTAAGAAGCGTTTATCAGAAAAATCAAAAAAAAGGTAATAAACTTAGCCGAGATTATGTAAAAGGCTTGAACTTTTTATTAAGTGAGCAACCCGACAAAGCGGTTGATCATTTTATTGCTTTATTAGAAGTTGATAATGAAACCATTGAGACCCATCTCGCCTTAGGCAATTTATTTCGCCAACGCGGCGAGGTCGAACGCGCTATTCGCATTCATCAGAACTTAATTGCCCGTCCGGCCTTAACAAGAGAGCAGCGTGACCTCGCTTTATTGCAATTAGGAAAAGACTTTTACCAGTCTGGTTTATTTGATCGAAGCGAAAAAATATTTATTCAGCTTAAAGAATCCCCCGAATATAAAGATGTAGCACTTGAGAATCTTTTGCTCATTTATCAGCAGCTTAAAGATTGGGAAGAAGCAGTTTCAGTGGCGGAATTACTGCATAAACTGACTAAAGGTAAAACCAACAGAAGAACGTTAGCGCATCTTTACTGCAGTTTGGCTGATCAATTAAAAAAACCGAGTGATGAGAAACAAAGAATAAAACTTTATCAAAAGGCGGTGCATATATTTCCTAAGGGGATCCGTGCTAGCATCGCACTTTCTGACCATTATTCGCAGCAACAGAAACCGCAAAAAGCCCTCCAAATTTTACAGTCGATACCTGAACTAGATATTGATTTTACAGAAGTTATTCTAGATAAGTTATTAGCATTACACCAGCAGCTAGGCAGTGAACAGGCTTTGATCACTTATCTGTATCAGATTGTCAGCTCAGGGGGGGGCGCAAGCGCGGTTATATTATTAGCTAAATTGATCGCTAAATATCAAAGCATTGATAAAGCACAAGCGTTTATGTTACAAGAGTTGCGGCGTAACCCGACGATGAAAGGTTTTAACCATTTAATGACTTATCATCTACGTTTGGCAGAGTTGGAAAATGAAAAAGAGAGTTTATCTTTCTTACATAAATTAGTTTCAGAACAGATTACCCTTCGGCCGCAGTATCGTTGCCAAAAATGCGGGTATTCAAGTAAAAAATTATTTTGGCTGTGCCCTTCTTGTAAAAGCTGGGGAAGGATAAAGCCTATTCGTGGCCTCGACGGTGAATAATGGATTGTGCGTCGTCTTTTAAAGCAATTTACTGCGTTGAAAGTGCTCACTTGGCAAGCCAAGCTCCGCGCTTTCGCCTTGAACTTGCATTAAAATACTTAGCACAATGCAATTATTAGATAGAGAAGTTATTAGCTGTCAGTTGTCAGCTTATTAGAATACCTGATAGCTATCGACGCCTTGCTTTTAACTGAAAGCTGTTGGCTGATAGCTGATCGCTAAAAAATAATATAAGGAAAAAAATGAACCAACTATCAGATCCAAAAGTCGTGATCGCCTTAGATTATGCCTCACAGCAACAAGCTATGGAGTTTATCAATCAACTCGATCCTGCTTGCTGTCGATTAAAAATAGGCAAAGAGATGTTTACCCATTTTGGTCCTGACTTTGTGCGGGCAGTTGTTGCAAAAAACTTTGATGTTTTTTTAGATCTTAAGTTTCATGATATTCCAAATACCGTTGCACACGCAGTGAAAGCAGCGGCTGATTTAGGTGTGTGGATGGTGAATGTACATGCCAGTGGCGGGCGGCGCATGATGGAAGCTGCTAAAGCCATCCTCGCACCCTATGGTGAAAAGGCGCCCCTACTTATTGCTGTCACTGTTTTAACCAGTATGGATCAGTCTGATTTAACAGAGTTGGGAATTAATCTTTCACCCGCAGAGCAAGTTACACGTTTGGCGTTATTAACCAAGTCATCGGGGCTCGATGGCGTTGTCTGCTCTTCTCATGAAGCTGCTGCACTAAAAGCCTTACTGGGTAGCGATTTTAAATTGATCACCCCTGGTATTCGTCCCGCAGGCGCTGACGCAGGTGATCAGCGTCGAATTATGACACCAAAGCAAGCGCTAGATGCTGGGGCTGATTATTTAGTAATTGGTCGCCCGATTACGCAAGCTAAAAATCCGGTGCTGATATTAAATGAGATAAATGCAAGCTTAGCTTAACTAAACTTAATAACTAACAGATAAATAGAAGGCCTAATGCCTTCTATTTTATTATTGGAATTGCTTAATGAAAAAAATTGATATTAATAAATATAAAATTGAATTTATGGAAAAATTTACTTTTGAATTTAAAGAGTGGATGTCGCCTGCGATTCGAGATTATTATTCATTATTTATCAAAAAAGCAAATAATAATCGCAGTCAGTTACTTTCTTGGGTTAAAGAGTACTCCATTTTAAAAGATGGTCGTTCCATCAATATTGCCCAAAAACCAGTACAGCTTTCGCCCGAAGCAACTGAGCTGTTTTTTCAACTACGGGGACAAATTGGTGAAGAGGTGCATGTTGGCGATTGGCTTACTATTTCTCAGCAGCGCATTGATCAATTTGCCGATGTCACTGAAGATCATCAATGGCTGCATAATGATATTGCTAGAGCTGAACAAGAGTCTCCTTTTAAAACCACGATTGCCCATGGTTTTTTGACTCTGTCGTTATTACCGCGATTAACCGACAGTGTTAACCCTGAAAAGCCGCTTTATCCCAATGCAAAAATGACGGTGAACTATGGTCTTAACCAAGTGCGTTTCCCCTATCCGGTCAAAACGGGCAGTGTGGTGCGTGCCCATAGTCGTTTAATTAAAGTGACGCCAATTAAACGCGGTCTGGAAATAGAAAAAGAGATCTCCATCGAAATAAAAAATATGCGCCGACCCGGTTGTGTTGCTGTTTCAGTGGTGCGTGTTTATTTTTAAATTTATATTACCAGGCAATAATGCGGACTGAAGTCCGCGCCCCGAATTCCCTACCATCTAATATGAAGTCCGCGGCTTGAATTCCCTACCATCTAATATGAAGTCCGCGGCTTGAATTCCCTACCATCTAATATGAAGTCCGCGGCTTGAATTCCCTACCATCTAATATGAAGTCCGCGCCCCGAATTCCCTACCATCTAATATGACGTCCGCGGCTTGAATGCCTTACCATGCAACAATCCGACTAAAGTCCGCGGCCCGTGTGACTAAAGTTCACATCCAGAATTGCAGTGCAGGCAAGGGGTGTGGACTTCAGGCGGCTGTAAAAAAATAAAATTAATTTCGACTTTCTTCTAAAGTTATTTATTGACCTGTCGATAAAGTTATTAAGTCTGAACATTCGACTGTTTAGAAATGAACCGTTAAAGAAATAAAAAAGTTTAAAATAAGTTTAAAAAAACATTAAAGTTATTTTTTAAGCGGTCGATAAGAGATACATACTTAATCAAACTGATTAAAAGTTTTATAAACGACTTAAGTCAGAAATAAATAACCAAGGAGCACATCATGGCTGCAGTAGTAAATACCAATGTAATGTCTTTGAACGCACAGCGTCAATTAGGCAAATCACAAGCAACAAGTAACCAAGCTATGGAACGTTTATCTTCTGGCTTACGTATCAACAGTGCAAAAGATGATGCGGCTGGTCTTGCAATTTCAACAGGCATGCAATCACAAATTAAAGGTATCAACCAAGGTGTGCGTAACGCTAACGATGGTATCTCAATGGCGCAAACCGCTGAAGGGTCAATGGATGAGATGACCAACATACTACAACGTATGCGTGAACTCTCTGTACAAGCATCGAATGATACTAACTCTTCTTCAAACAGAGCATCAATCCAGAAAGAAGTGGATCAACTTTATGGTGAGCTTGACCGTATCGCTGAAACTACTCAGTTTAATGGTATTAACTTACTTGATGGTTCAACTAAATCAACCACACTACAAATCGGTGCAAATTCCGGTGAAACCCTGTCTTTCTCTATCGATGCAGTAACGACTAAAGATCTTAACTTAAACGCTGTATCTGGTACGGGTGAGCTAAATGGTGGTCGTGCCAATTCAGGTGGAATTATAGCAAGTGCCGTAACGGTTAATGGCGTTACATTGAGTGCTGAAGCTGCGTCTGCTAATGCGGCAGCCGCAATGAAAGATAATATTAATACCAAAACAGGTTTAACAGGGGTAACGGCATCTGCTTACAATACAGTCGAAGGTACTGGTGGTATTTCAGGTGTTACAAACGGTTCATTGAGTGTCAACGGTACAACAATTAGTGCAACATCGGGTAGTTCAGATTTGGTGGACAAAATTAACCGTGATGTATCAGGGGTAACGGCAACTCTGAGCAGTGAAGGGGCGTTAGTATTAAGTAATGATACAGGTAATGAGATTGTTATCGCTGGTGCCGCTGCGTCTGATGTTGGACTAACCGCAGATACATACCAAGGTTATGTTTCATTAACCAGTGCTGGTGGCGAAACAATTGAAATAGGTTCAACTGGGTTAGAAACTGCAGCTAATACAGCTACAAGTTTAAAAGCATTGGGGCTAAATGAGTCAACCGGATCGGATGTAGTGAAAGGCATGGCTGTAAATGCAACATCAGGTACAATTAGTGCCAATGATGGAGTGCAAATTAATGGCGTCGATTTAGGTGCTGTTTCAGGGTTAACTGCTGCCGATAAAGCCTTTGCGGTTAATGCGATTTCTGATGAATCAGGGGTCACTGCTTCTGCAAAAACTACTGTTGAGTACTCGGTGCAAATATCTGCTGCAGCGACAGAATCGAATTTCCAAATTAATGGTGTGAGCATCGATTTGAAAACAGCACCTGTGACAAACTTGGATGATCTTGTTACTAAGATAAATGCCTCCGGTGTACAAGGTGTTGTTGCATCTGCAAATGCAGATACAGGTAAATTGGTACTAACATCCAACGCAGGTAATGACATTGGAGTGAAAAGTGTAACTGTTGGCTCTGTTGTGGACAGTTTAGCCCTTGATACAGACGATATTACGCATGGTCAACTCACTTTAACGGGTGAAGCGGGTAAAGATGTTGTGATTACCAGTACAGCAGATGATGAAGCACTTAAAGATGCAGCATTAGACAAATTGGGAGTAACCTCGCAAGGTGGTAGTGAAGTTGCTGTTGGTATGGGGCTAAGCGTAAACAGCGCGGCAAATGCATCAAACAGTATCGACCGTATTGATGATGCGTTGGATAAAATCACAGAATCTAGAGCCAACCTGGGTGCGATTCAAAACCGTTTAGGCTCTACGATTTCTAACTTAGAAAACGTATCGCAAAATATCTCGGCGGCAAACTCACGAATTCAAGATGCTGATTTCGCAGCTGAAAGTTCAAAAATGAGTAAATCGCAAATCTTACAACAAGCAGGTACATCGATGTTAGCGCAAGCAAATGCGTCATCACAAAGTGTATTGTCAATGCTTGGTTAGTAATACTAGGTAGCTTATAATCTGGTCAAATAATAGCTCCCTATCCGTAGGGGGCTTTTTTGCCATTAACGGGTTAATAAATCTGGAGGGTGTATGTCTGATTTAACTGTCTCACTATCAGCAACAGGGTTTATCGGTTTGGAGTCTGAAAAAACAGCAACCACAACAACAAATAAAACCGAAAAAGTGGAAAATAAAGACGCAGAAAAAACAGTCGATATCACTGCGGCCAATGCAAATAAAGACCTCAAGCCTGCTGAAGTTGAGGTGGCGGTACAAGAGATAAATGCCTTTATGCAAAGCATGCAACGCAATCTCTCTTTCACTATCGATGAACAGCTGGGGCAGGAAATCATCTCTGTAACGGATGCGGAAACACATGAAATGATTCGCCAAATTCCATCAGAGGAATTAGTCGTACTGCGTAAAAAAATGGATGATGTGGTCGGCATCCTATTTGATACTAAAGTTTAATAGTTGCAAACGCATTATTTAAGTCATAGTGAAAATTAAATTATTTATTTTAGGTACTTAACTCAAGCTACATGGTGCGAATATTGCATCTTATTACGAATTGGATTGCTATAGTTACATTTACTAAGTTAAGTGTGAACTGTTTTTCTGTTAACTATTTTTCTGCACAGTAAGGAGTTGTCATGTCTTCAATTACCTCAACAGGTCTCGGATCAGGGCTTGATATCAACAGTATCGTGACCGCGATTGTTGGCGCTGAAAAAGATCCCGCCTTGGCAAAGATGACTAAATCAGCGGCAACAGCCACTGCGCAGATTTCTGCCTACGGTATGCTTAACAGTGAACTTTCTAGTTTTAAATCCTCTTACAGCGATCTTGGTCGCAGTTCAAGCTTTTCAGCGGCCAGTTCATCCAGTAGCGACAGTGATATTTTGGATACAACATTAGGTGTTGGTGCAGAAACTGGTAGTTGGGAATTCGAAGTTAAGCAGCGCGCCGAATCGCAAACCTTAGTGTCAGCTGAAGCGAATAAATTCTCTAGTGTCAATGAACCTGTTGGTACAGGGGTCATTTCTTTTCGTTTTGGTAGTTACAATAAAGACGTAAATGGTGATTTTATTGGTGATGCTTTTTCTGTTAATGCCGATAAACCTATCGAAACGCTGACTATTGATAGCAGTAATAATTCACTTTCCGCTATGCGAGATGCCATTAATGAGGGGGATTACAGTGTTACGGCTTCTATCCTTAATGATGGTAGCAATTATCGTTTAGTACTGACCAGTAAAGAGACTGGTGAACAAAATGCGGTGGAAATGACGGTAGCGGATGATGATGGCGGTTTAGTGAATGACGGGCTAGGACTTTCCCGATTTACCTACAGTGCGGCGGATAAGAATTTAGATCAAACTTCTGTTGCACAAGATGCAAAAATTATTATGAATGGTATTACCATTGCTCGTGATAGCAATGAGATCACGAGTGTGATCGAAGGCGTGACATTAAATATCAACGGTGAAACTGAAATAGGTAAAACAGTCAAACTCACTATTACACAGGATACCAGCAAAGTGGAAGAGCAGATACAAGCCTTTGTTGATAACTACAATAGCACCATTGCTAAAATGAATGAGCTGACCGCCTTCAACGGCGAAGGTACTGAAAATGGTATTCTTAATGGCGATGCGACTGTGCGTAATATACAAGGTCTAATGCGTGGCGTGCTGAATACTCGTGTCGATCATATTGGCGGTGCAGTACAAAGCTTTGCTGATTTAGGAATGTTAACAAAAAGAGACGGCACACTGGAGTTAGACGCAACAAAATTGGCTGATGTGCTAAAAAATAATATGGATAGTGTGGCTAACTTTTTTACCGCATCGGGTGCCGCCAATGATTCATTTATTTCCTTTGACAGCAGTAATAGTTTAACCCAACCTGGGACATACTCGGTAGAGGTTACGCAACTGGCAACACAAGGCACCTTAAATGGCTTGATTGTCAATAATCTGACTATTGATGCAGATAACGACACTTTTAAAATGCGCATGGATGGTATTTTATCTAACGATATTACTTTGTCTCAGGCCTCTTATGCTTCTATTTCTGATCTGGCGACAGAGTTACAGTCAAAAATAAACTCAGACTCGACCTTTATTGATAAAGGGATCAGTATCAAAGTGATTGAAGATGCAGGTAAACTTTCATTTACTTCTACTAAATATGGCTCCTCCTCTAACGTTGCATTTACAGAAGTGGACACTAACTTCTTAGCTGATTTAGGTATTGATGTACAATCGGGTACAGCGGGTGTGAATGTTGAAGGAAGCATTGCTGGTGTCCCTGCTTTGGGTGATGGTCAGTTTTTACTTTCTGAAAGTGGTGATTCAAGTGGGATTAAATTACTGATTGAAGGTGGGGTCTTGGGGGATCGAGGAGATGTTACCTATGCAGAGGGGATGACCACGGTCATGAATAATCTGCTGAGCAGTATTATAGATAAAAGTGTGACATCAACCAGTGGCGATGTCGATTTAAGTGAAGGCTTGTTAGACAGTAAAGTCGACTCACTTTATAAAAAGATGCAAGATCTCGAAAAACAGGAAGAGAATTTAATTTATCGTACCGATAAGCTGGAAGCTCGCCTATATAAAGACTTTAATGCCATGGATATAGCGGTTTCTAGCTTAAATAATACCATGAACTACCTTACCGGTGCATTAGAAGCCCTACCGGGTTACACCCGAGATAATTAAGCTAGTTCTATCGGCATAGTCAATTGGTGTGCTATTTGTTAAATTTTTACCAGATAAAGCACACATTTTTTTGTTTCTAGTCGCAAATATCTAATTGTGGATAGCAACTTGCATATATTTATATAATCATTAGATATAATCAATGCATCCTCCCCGAAGTGAGTTTTAATATGACCGCACAAGTTGATCCTTTATTGGATATTCAAACCAAAGTGTTACGCGCAACTTTTATTAATAATATGGCAGTATTGAAGAAATATATGCCAGATGTCTTTAAATTCTATGAAAGTTATACCCCAACGCGTGTGAAATTAACTTTTGATGACAAGGGGCATCTCAATCTTGTCTCCAATGGCAATTTAATTTATCAAGGCGATCCTAAAAAATTAAGTGATCAGCAAGTTGCTGAGTTTTTAGAAAAGCCACATAACTTGACTTATCACGTGGCGCAGGATGGTAGTTATAATTTTGAACATGAAAAAGTGCTTGTCAATATATGTGAACGCCGTCAAAAAGAAGCCGGTTTTAATAACACGGCTATTTTCCCTAAAAATGAACAAATAGATTTTATCGCTTTTATGGGAACCGGATTGGGATATCATTTACAAAGTTTATTTGTCACTAATGATATTCGCTATGCTTTTGTTTATGAACCTGATCCTGATTGTTTTTATTGCACATTACACAGTGTAGATATTGGTGACATGATAAAAAAATGTTTTTCTAGGGGGGGGCAGTTAACATTACAAATTGGTGGTAACGCTAACGGTTTTGTAAATGAAATATCGAGAATATTTAAACGTCAAGGTTACTTTAACCTATCCAAAATGTTCCTTTACCGCCATTATCTAAGTGAGCAGACCAATGAAGCATTCCAAATGGTGCATGACCTTGCTTATCGATATGCCGGTGGCTGGGGATTTTGTGAAGATGAAGTGATTGGAATAAGTCATACACTTTCTAATATTGGAATACATAAATTCCCTATAATATTAGCCTCAGCAAAAGAAAAATCAAAAGACCAACCTGTATTTATTATTGGTAATGGACCATCTCTTGATGAGAGTTTTACATATTTAAAAACGAATAAAAAGAAAGCAATTTTCATTTCATGTGGCAGTGCATTAAAACCATTATTAGATAATGGGATTGTTCCTGATATTCACATTGAAATGGAACGTACAGCAAGTTTGTATGACTGGGTAATAAAAGCAGGAAAAAAAGAGCAATTGCAAAAAATTGATCTTATTTGTTTGAATACAGTGTACCCAGAAGTATTGAAATTGTTTAAACAGGCGCATTTGATATTAAAACCGGAAGATGCTGGAAGCCTCTTTATTAGAGATTATATTTCCAAGAAATATCCTGAAATATATTATTGTAACCCAACGGTTTCAAATGCAGCCACCTCTTCGGTCGTGGCTCTTGGTTTTAAAAATTTGTATCTGTTTGGTGTCGACTATGGTTTTAAGAGCGAAGATCATCATCATTCTAAAGACAGCTTATATTTTACAGAGCAAACAAATCAAGATCTCGACTTAGGTGTTATTAAAGGGCAATTAAAAGTTCCAGGGAATTTTGGTGGGGAGGTCTTTGCCACGCAAACGTTCGATAGTTCGCGAATGATGCTTGAAATGCTTTTACAAGCAAACCCTGATATCAACTGTGTGAATACCAGTGATGGCGCTATGGTAGAGCTTTCTACACCTTGTCAAATAAATGATTTACCAGATTTTAAAGACTTTGAAGATAAATCTGAGTTAGTTAAAAGAATACTACTTGAAAGTTTTGATAATAATGACTATTCACAAACTGATTTGTTTGAAGAGTTTGAAAAGCTATTACCTAAAATGCAAGCATATTTAAATCAATTACTTGATTTTTCTCAGAATGTACGTTCAAGAGTTGAATTATCCGAAATGTTTAGCGCTCAGTATAAATTTATTGAAGACTGTCAACAGTCTAAAAGTAAAAGGTTATTCAGTAAATTTATGCGTGGTTCATTGAATTACTTACAAGCAAACATTATGAGCAACGTATATTTATACTCAGAGCAAACTCAACAAGAAGAGTACATTCAATTTTGCTTAATGACGATGAACACACATTTAAAATGGTCATTCGAAGAATTAAAAGCACATTATAATAAACCTGCAAAATACTAAATGTCGAATGTAACACAAGGTTAGTTTTTATGAGATATTGTACGAAATGTATTATGCCAACAACGAGACCCGAGCAGGTTTTCACTGATGGTGTCTGTGATGCTTGTCATTCAGCTGTTGATAAACATATCCACATTGATTGGCAGAAAAGAGAAACTGAGTTTCGATCTATTTTGGATCAGTATCGTGGTGATGGTAGTGATTATGATTGTATTATCCCTGTCAGTGGGGGAAAAGATAGTTGTTATCAAGCGATAACAATGAGAGATAAATATGGGATGACGCCTCTTTGTGTTACTCATACTCCTTGCGATTTGACCGACGTTGGTTTGAAAAATTTAAATTTCTTACGAGATCAAGGTTTTGATTTAATCCAAATATCAGCAAACCGTAAAAATTATAAGGAATTAGTTAGGCTCGGTTTCTTTAAGTTAGGAGATTGTTGTTGGCCTGAGCATATCGGTATTTTTACTGCACCTGTTAGAGTTGCTGTAAATTATAAGATACCTTTACTTATCTGGGGGGAAAATTCTCAGTTTGAATATGGAGGCCCAGCTGCAAAAAAAGATAATAATTATTTAGATCGTAATTGGCTAGAGCAATTTCAGATGAGTGGTCATAGATTGTCAGATGTTGTTCATGATGGTATAGATTTAAAAAGCATTAAAACGTTAATTTATCCCAGCGATGAAGATATTGAACAGGTTGGTGTTACAGGGTTATTTTTAGGGTATTTCGAAAAGTGGGACTCTAAAAGAAATAGTGATTTATGCTGCAGTTTAGGGTGGAATAAAAATCCTGATGGCCCTGTAGAAGGTGCTTTTAATGATATTGAAAATCTGGATTGTAAATGGATTGGTGGACTTCATGACTATATGAAGTTTATTAAATATGGGTATGGGCGAGCAACTGACCAACTTTGTATTGAAATTCGAGCCGGGCGAATGACGCGGGAACAAGCTGTCCAAGCATTAAGAGACTCTAGCGAAGGACAAGTACCTTGGAAATATACCCCTGATTTTTTATCATACTTGAATATAACAAAGGAACAGTTCATAGCAAACCTCGATTGCTTTACAGCAATTCTCGGTGAAAATAATTTTCAAGCTATACAAGGGCTGCGAGAGATATCAAAAAATACTTTTCGCGCTAAATTTCTCTTTTCTTCAAATTATTTTTAATAAATGTAAAAAAAATTGAAC
>NZ_JAHNZV010000199.1 GCF_022267535.1 Psychromonas antarctica | reverse complement strand
GTAAGGCGATTTCTAGTGCAACACGCACATAACCAAAGCCCTAGCTCTGCAAAAAATATGTGTTGGACACTACGCGCGTTCGCTAGGTATCTTTTATATAAGGGGTATACAACCTACAATTTGTCTTCTGCTGTACCTAGTATCAGAAGATGGAGCCTAACCACCCTCCCTGAACATCTATCATCTAACCAAATTAAAAAGGTGCTGAACAGTTGCGACACGAGCAGTGCCGTTGGCTTAAGGGATTACGCAGTACTTATGCTATTAAGTCGGCTAGGACTGAGGGCGAATGAAATAGCTCTGTTGAAGTTAGATGACATCAACTGGCATGCCGGCAACCTCAACATTCGAGGAAAGGGTCGAACGCTTATTGCTTTGCCTTTGCTGCCTGAAGTGGGTGCGGCGCTATCAGATTACTTACAAAACGCACGGCCAAAGACTGATAGTCGCTCAGTCTTTGTACGCTCATTGGCGCCACATTCTCAGTTTGCAAGCTCTGCTGGGATCTCACAAATTGCTAAAGCAGCGTTACTGCGAGCCGAGTTAACACTAAAGCATAGAGGGACGCATATTTTTCGCCATAGCCTTGCAACTAACTTGCTTCAAGCAGGTGCTTCACTATCCGAAATTGGTCAACTACTTCGCCATAAGAGCCATGATTCGACACGTATTTATGCCAAAGTTGATATTGATGGATTAAGAGCATTAGCCATGCCATGGCAGGGAGTAGCACAATGATCTCCTTACGTAAAATATTACATGAATATGTGGAACTTAGACGCGGACTGGGCCACAAGTTTATTCAACCAGCTAGAGATTTAGAAGGCTTCGTTACCTTTATGGAGCAGTACAGTAGTACTTTTGTCACTACCAAACTTGCACTTGAATGGGCAACCCAATCGCCTGGAAAAAATGCTAGCTGGGCTATAAAACTAGCCTATGTTCGCGGGTTTGCTCGGCACTTGCAAGCAATGGACATACACACAGAGGTACCGCCGGTTGGACTTTTACCCTATAGCGGCTCTGCTAAACCGTACATTTACTCTGATATTGAGATACAAGCATTGTTGGAGGCCGCATTAGCTCTTAAACCAGTAAACAAATTAAGGCGCTGGACATACCATTGCCTCTTTGGTCTTTTACCGACAACAGGTTTGCGTATCAGCGAAGCTTTGACTCTCAAACGCCAAGATGTAGATCTTGAGAACTGTATTCTCACTGTACGCGATACAAAGTTTGGAAAATCACGCTACGTCCCAATACATATAAGTACTCAGCGTATTCTAGTCGAGTATGATCGCCGCCGCGATGAACTTATTAACCCTCCTTGCAGTGGGTACTTTTTGGTAGCAGAGCGCGGTGGCCGTTTATTACCGCAGTATGTTTCTCGTGTATTTTTACGTTTATCCCGACAAATTGGACTACGTACCCCAAATGCTAGCTCAGGACCACGGATCCATGATTTTAGGCACAGCTTTGCGGTGAATACGCTATTACGATGGTATAGAACTGGAGAAAAGGTAGACACCTTGCTACCGAAATTGTCTACTTACCTCGGTCACAGTTGTGTGCGTGATACCTATTGGTATTTATCTGCCTGTCCAGAACTAATGGAACTTGCTGCGCGTCGCCTAGAAACACGTTGGGAGGCTGAACTATGAAAGCCACTACCGCATTTCCGTGCTTGCTTGAACGTTGGTTTACTATTCGTTTAATCAATCAAAAACGCGTCAGTCACAACACGATATACTCCTATCGAGACACATTTCGACTGCTATTGGTGTTTGCAAAAAAACAGCTAGGGAAATCGCCATCTGCGCTAACGCTAGAAGATATCAACGCAGAATTAGTTAGCGCATTCCTTAATGATCTTGAGGAGCACCGAGTGATCAGTGCTCGCACAAGAAATTTACGTCTGACTGCTATTCATTCATTTTTCCACTTTTTAGAATACGAAGAGCCTGGGTATAGCGCACAAATTCAGCGAGTATTAGTTATCCCTAGTAAACGACATGAGCAGAGGCTGATCCACTTCTTGGAACGAACGGAAATAGAGGCATTACTGGCAAGTCCGGATAAAACGACGTGGATAGGCCATCGTGATCACGCTCTACTTTTTTTAGCGTTACAGACAGGGTTGCGTCTTTCTGAACTCATCAGCCTCAATAGTACGTCCCTAGTTCTTGACCAAGGGCCGCACGTCCGATGTCTTGGCAAAGGTCGCAAAGAAAGAAGTACTCCTTTAACCAAGCCTGCTGTTCGTATCATGAAAACTTGGCTGTTAGCGCTTCCTGGTATGGAAGAGGATATACTGTTTCCAACAATACACGGCAATCGTATTAGTGCAGACAGTGTGCAGTATTTAGTAAAGAAACATGCTGCTAATGCCAGCATTCAATGCCCATCGTTGAAGCAGAAACATGTAACACCTCATGTGCTTCGACACACCGCAGCAATGGAGCTGCTTAGCGCAGGTGTGGATACCACGGTAATAGCGATGTGGCTTGGACATGAATCTACACAAACGACACAAAGATACTTACATGCTCATATGGCACTGAAGGAAGCGGCATTAGCGAAAATAGCGCCATTTAATAAGCACAGTGATCTTCACTATAAACCGAGCGATAAGTTGTTAAGTTTTCTCACCAGCCTGTAGTTCTAGGATTAAACTATGCCGAATAGAAACTGGATCCTTACAGTCAAATGACAGTAATACCAGCACACTTATGAAATTGGACAGCATGTGTTCGGCATAGTTTTTCTTTCGGTATAAACCGCC
>NZ_JAHNZV010000198.1 GCF_022267535.1 Psychromonas antarctica | reverse complement strand
GTAGTTCTAGGATTAAACTATGCCGAATAGAAACTGGATCCTTACAGTCAAATGACAGTAATACCAGCACACTTATGAAATTGGACAGCATGTGTTCGGCATAGTTTTTCTTTCGGTATAAACCGCCAAAGCGAATGGCCTTGAGCCTTATGGATATTTGAAGTTTATTATTGAGCAGTTACCGCTTGCTGAACGCGTCGATCAAATAGAAGCGTTACTGCCATGGAATACTAAAAATGAGGCGTTAACAGCTTGGGATAAGTTTAGCTAGGTGGGTTTGTAGATCGCTTACAAAGCTTTGGCGATTTAGATATATCCAACCTTATACAAAAAAGAAAGCGAACTTAAGCATTGGCATTTACCCTGATGTTTCTCTTGAGCAGGCAAGAAGGATGACAGTCGATGCAAGATCATTGCTTGCAAATAAAATTGATCCTAAAAAATATCGAGATATTAAAAGAAAAGAAGAAGCTGAAGTTAATCAATACTTATTTGAAAATATAGCTAACTCATGGGTAGCTCTTAAATCACTCGAATTAAAACCAACTGGGCTAAAAACAATCATTAATAGCTTAGATAATTTTATTCTTCCATCAATTGCTAAACATTCAATTAAAAATATTGATACTAGTTTAGTGATGGAAACCTTACAGCGAATCCAAGATAACGGGAATGTTGAAATTCTTATGAGAAATTATCTATATATTTACCAAATTATGGATCACGCAACAGTAACCGGACTAATTGATCACAATCCGCTTGATAAATTGAAGGTTAATTTTACGTTATAGGTATCGATAGGCTCCTTTGCGGGGCCTATCGGTCTTAACTTTTTGCTCTAATGTAAATGTATTAGAGTTTAAGCACTATCAACGGCAGATTTGAGTATAACCTCTTTATATAAGCCATCGGCAATAGAATGCTTTTCAATATATCCACTCCACCACGCCATAATCTCTATGCGTTGATTTAAGTAAGTTGAATGATTGTAGGATTGGCTTACTGAGTTGCCAACTTTATGAGATAGGCAAGCTTCTGAAGACTCGTAAGCAAGGCCTTGATCACTTAATGTAGTTCTAGCAAGACCACGTAATCCATGCGCAGTTTGCTTACCTTGATACCCCATCCGCTTTAACGCCATGTTAGCACTGGCCTTACTTGCATGCTTATTTGGATCATTGTCTGCAGGAAAAATATAAGGAGAAAAAACAGCAATTAATTTACAGTCACGCAATATTGCTAACATCTGCTTAGTAAGTGGCACCTTGTGCTCAACTGCTGTTTTCATTCGTTCTGCTGGAATAACCCACAAATTATTATCATGATCAATCTCTTCCCACTTAGCTAATGCAGCTTCTCCAGGTCGAGTCATGGTATGTAATTGCCACAAGATCAAATTACGAATTATCTTTTTACTACGACTAGTGGCAATAGCAATAAGAAGCTGTGGTAACTCCTCTGGTGATACATGAGGATTATTGATAACTTTATTAGACATGAACACCTCTCTTATCCCTGCGAGAGGATTAGAGTGAACTATGCCATGGTTTGTGGCATAACGCATAATCTGGTTCAAATACTGACAAGCTCTAGAAACAACTTCTAGGTTGCCCTTAGCTTCAATTGGTCTTAAAGCTTTAATAGCGATAGGAGCTGTGATCGCAGTAATAGGCAATTTACCCAAATGAGGAAGAACGTGATTGGTAAGAGTAGTATTAATTGTTTTAAGTGTACTAGCTTTAACTTCTGATTCTTTTAAAGTTAACCAACTTTCAACGACACAAGCAAAGGTATTTTTATGTATTAACTCTTTTTTCAAATTCTGTTCATCTCGATGCTTTTTCGGATTAATCCCTTGAACAAGCAATTCTTTAGCGGACTCTCGTAGTTTACGCGCTTGAACAAGCGTAACCGATGGATATGCTCCTAGCCCCATTAGAGCAGGTTTCTTATCAATTGGCTTATTGAAACGCAACTGCCAAAGTTTAGATCCGTTAGGTTTAATGCGAAGTTGCAAGCCACCACCATCAGACAAGGTGATAACTTTCTCAGCAGGTTTAGATTGCTTTATTTGTGTATCTGTAAGTGGTTTAGTTTTAGCCATGAAGTAATACCAGCAATTTTAGCAAATGATTGGTATTAGATATGGTATTACTTTAAAACGTAGATGTCACTAAACATTAATGGACGCTAATGGACGGTAAAAATTGGGTTTTAATGTAAGTTATTGATAAAACGTTATTTTTAGGACTTTAATGGACGTTATGGGATGTGTAAAAAGAGGTCGTGGTGCTGATAGGCGGATTCGAACCGCCGACCTCACCCTTACCAAGGGTGCGCTCTACCAACTGAGCCATATCAGCAAAAGAGGATCTGACAATGACCTACTCTCACATGGGGAGACCCCACACTACCATCGGCGCAACTGCGTTTCACTTCTGAGTTCGGAAAGGGATCAGGTGGTACCACAGCGCTATTGTTATCAGAAAAAAAATTTTAACTATTATAATTATTAATATAAAAATCCCCGACATTACACCGAGGTTATTTATTCTTTAAAAGAATTAGGCGCTTGGCGATGACCTACTCTCACATGGGGAGACCCCACACTACCATCGGCGCGGCTGCGTTTCACTTCTGAGTTCGGAAAGGGATCAGGTGGTACCACAGTGCTATGTTCGCCAAGCTAAAAAAGTTAATTAGAAAAGCTGTTTTGTTGTTCTTGTTTTATCAGGCAATAATAATTTTTTGTAAAATATGGGTCGCAAGCATATTTTTGTTTGTCTTGGTTACGTGTAGCGCTACTTAGGTGCCTC
>NZ_JAHNZV010000197.1 GCF_022267535.1 Psychromonas antarctica | reverse complement strand
GCCAACCCAGAAAATTACCTGCCATGGAATTATCTAGAAAATAGTGAGTAACGGCTGACTTGCTTTCCAAAAAAGACTGAATTGGGCTAACCGCCCAAGTCAAACTATGCAGCCGTAAGCTCACCTCGTTCGGGCTTGTCCAACACCCAGATAAGGTGTCGGCTTCGCGACACCTATCCTTGTTTGTTAGTATCACAACACCAATGTAGGCAAATCCAATTCATCATATTTTATTTTGTACTTTCCCGCTAATTCAGGGTTCACCGAATATACAAAAGAAATCATTCCTTTCATGTGATTTGAAAATCCAATTATTGATTTATATTTATTTTTTTCACAATGATTAACAACACCATATTTTTTACAATAGTATAAGTCTGCTTTAATTTTGTCTCTCAGCTCCCTTGTTAATGACGGTTGGCTTCCATTAACATTTAAACCTGTTACTATTTTTCTTGCACCTGGAGGGATAACCCTTGTTTTCTGTTTATTTATTTCAAAGCCGAATTTTTTTAACTCATTTGAAACTTGGCGTTTAAAATCCATGACTTTTGCCCGAGTTGAGTTATTGAAAGAAAATGTTAAATCATCTGCGTACCTTGTATAACAACCAGAGTACTTCAAAGATAACATGATCAATATTTCATCTAATGTTTCGCAAATCAGATTCGATAAGGCAGGGCTAGTAGGAGCTCCTTGGGGTAAGCTACCAACACGAAATGAACTATACTCTTCAATTTTGTATTGTTTGTTAGTGTTATTCCACCGGTGTAGAGGTCTTTTATCATCTACTTTTGTGCACAATCTCGCTAGCTCAAGTGATAGCAACGATGAGTAGTTCATGCTTTTAAAGACATAATAAACTTGACGTTCAGAACAATTGTGAAAAAAATCACAAATATCCAACTTTAATAACCACTCGGCTTCGCAATGAGGCGAAGCATTGTCAACAATTGACTCCCCTTTTTTATATGCTTTAGCTGCCTCATGAATATTAGCATCAGCCAATATATTCCTAGCAATCCATGATTGAACTATTTTCAAAACAGGATGAGGTGCGTGAATGGTTCTTTGCCCCCCAGTCCGTTTTTTTATGCTAAATGTCCGATAATGAGGGTTAGTGTCAGAAAAATATCCTTTTCTCGATACAAATGCATGAAGATCAGAGTACTGAGTGTCTGTACAGTTCGCCAAATGGGAAAGTGTAAATATAACAGGCTTATGTTTTGATTTTATGGCTTTGCCACTTTTAACCAAAGTTAATAGATAATCAGGATCAAATCCTTTTTCTAAGCCATTTCGGTGGTAGGTATTAGGGTTCCATCGATTCATCTACTTAACCTCACGAAGTGAGGGTGATGCAAAAGATTTGGAATGAAGCCTACGCATGAACAAAGCTTTTGCATTACCCTTGCGCAATAGTAGACATTTCCATTGAGAAGTGGAATCCACTCTCTGCTGAAGTTAGACCAGCTAACACTAAATTTCACGATGAAACCCTAAGTAGCTAGTAGGATAGAAGTTTTCATATTCTTTATCAACAAATATTTTTTTGTTTTTACGATTGTTTTCTAACACATCCTCACCAAATTTTGACAGCTTCATGTTCTTATCAATGAGGCCAAATTTTATTAATTTATTGATAGCTTCTCCTGACTTATCTTTAATCGGTAGCAACACCTCCTCGATTTTCTTTCGAGTGTATTTACTTGATGATAACGCGAGAATTAAGTTATAAAGTCTTGCAGACTTATCTGTTTCTTCACAAAACTTCAAAGCTAACTGATATTGTCCAACTGTCCATAACAATTCAGGGT
The DNA here is from genome assembly GCF_022267535.1 of Psychromonas antarctica. GTDB lineage: Bacteria > Pseudomonadota > Gammaproteobacteria > Enterobacterales > Psychromonadaceae > Psychromonas > Psychromonas antarctica. Next base: position 1,029 of record NZ_JAHNZV010000197.1, on the reverse strand, counting down.
ATGTTAAGTATGAAATGTTATTTTCAAATAAGGGATAAAGAGACGCATCAACTGAACGTTCACTAAATAGAGAATCCCAACGCTGATCTGAAATGCTATTTGTTTTTTTATTTGGTTTTCCGTTTGCCCACAAAATAGCTGGTGAATTATTTGGGCACCCATACTGAAAAACGACAGGAGAGCAGTTATCTCCGTAACCTAACGCAGCACCATTTTTATTTGTTCTTGATGCATATTTAATTAATAATTGTTTTATTCTTTCATTTCGTAATAGCTGAGAAGATTCAATCAGGTTCTGACTCTTCACCCTCGAAGCATCGATGGCAGTAATATTTTTACTAATTTTTTCTAATCCTATTTTATGAACCGTATGAGATACTATCCATATTTTGCAATAACCACCTGAGACCCAACTTTTAACTGATTTTGAGACATCTTTTCTCCAAAAATCAGTAAACCTTTTCCCGGAACCGATAAAGTCGTCTACATATATTATATGACGTACTTTCATTTGAGACATTGACGCTACCCTAGGCGAAAGCTCAACTCGTTTACCTAATTTATTTAATTTTCTTTCTAAATTTTTCAAAGTATGACCGATTCGACCAGAACTATCGTTTTCTAATTTTCGCTCTTTATCTATATTGAATTTGTTTTGTAAATTTTTTGAAACAGTAAAAATGGCTACACATGAATTATTAGATTTTTGGACATTTTCAACTATTTCTTCAACTTGGTTTTGTATACTTTTTTCAAAATCTGAAAGACTTACATAGTTGAGTGATTGCAACAACAGTTCTGCTGCATATCTATCAACCATATCGAACTGCATTAGCCATTTTTTTACTAATGGGATTTCTTTTATATCGAATGCCATGTGTAACCCATATTTGCTGGTGATGCATCGTGGTAGAACGATCTGTTACCAGACCGACCCCACACAGATCCGGACGTGCGGAACTACCGCATCCGGCTCTTCAGTTATATATTCACTCGTGTAAAACACGACCCTAGTACCAGTCGACCAGC
>NZ_JAHNZV010000196.1 GCF_022267535.1 Psychromonas antarctica | reverse complement strand
TAGTTTTGCGTAGTTCAAGGCGAATCATCGCAGCAATAACTGGTTATTGGCAGATGATTTAACGCAGAAATACGCGTAAATAACGGTACTGTATCGTTTAGCTTATCCAGAATTGAGGTTATTTAACCTCTACTGCCCGACTAGGACGGCCTGTTGTTGCGACAGTCCGAACTTGTACTCCTGCTTTTACTTTTGGTTTAGATGAAAGATAATAATCCATCCAAGTTTTTCCATCATTCGAGTATTGAATAGTTAAGCCAGGGAAAGTTGAATTAGCAATTAATAGGCCATTTTTATCTATCATCGCACCAGGAACAGGTAGACGATATGCAATGCCTGCAGCATCAAGTTTAGCAAGTTCTTTATAACCTACAGTATTTGCAAATATTTCCCATTTAGCATCTCGTGCTGCAATACGTTTGCCCATATGATGAGTACCTACAAATCCAGCTGTATTTGATTTGTAAGCTTTTTTAGCATCGTATGCAAGTTCCCAGCTTGCCTCTTTCCATGCCCTTTCAGCCAATGCAAGTACTCGCGGGAAAGCCATGTAATCTTGCTGCTCATCAGTCCGTATCGCTTCCGACCACAAATGAGCCTGAATTCCTTTGAAAGATTTACCCTTATCAAGAGCAACGGTATCTGCATTATATTCGTATGGACCGTTGTCTCGACTTAACATTGTTTCCGCATTTGCAGGCATATTTTCAGGCATAAAGTTAAACACTTGTCTGCTGTTCGTGTTACGAGTACCCCAATAATACCCCGGTTCTTGTGGATCGGCTTCATAGGGGAAATCGAAGTAAGTTACATCTGGAGTGGCAATAACTACGTCATAACCATCGTTTGCTAGCGCGTGTGCGTCATTGACGCCACCCCAGAATAAAGTTCCCCATGCATAAGCCGCAGTGTTACCGGCTAACTTTGCCGGATCCATGTACTTGCCGTCATGTTTAAGACCATCATTCCATGCCGCAAGGCTAAGATTTTTTGCTGCTAATATATGGCTAATACGCTCGATAAAGTAACCTCCTAAATCAGAGGCAGAATCAATTTCATTGCTCATATCAACAAACATTGCACGACATATCGGAGAATCTACCCAAGCACCCGCTGTTTCATCCGCACCGATATGATAATCAGTTAATGGTTGACCTGCAGATTTATGAATATTCGCAATTTCAGAAATTACTTTATCCATAAATACAAAACTTGACTCCATACATGGGTTAATTGTGTTGTGTGTGTAATTTTGAACGGATAGATATTTTGAATTATCATATTGATCAGTTAACAAGTACATTTCTGCTGCTTTCATATCTCCTTCTGCTGCATATTTTTTATATCGCGCTTCCATTGATATTACTGCTGCACGTGAATGACCAGGCATATCCATCGATGGAATAACTTCGATATTACGTGCTTGGGCGTACGCCACAATTTCAGCATAATCAGCAATAGTGTAGTAGCCAGAGCCTGAAGTCGTTGTATCAGGGCCTGAACCTAACTGGGGAAGTAGGCAAGTTGTTTGTGTTAAATCTTGACATCGTTTTGCACCAATATCAGTTAGCTCAGGAAGCCCTGGAATCTCTAAACGCCAACCTTCATCATCCGCCAAATGAAAATGAAATTTATTCATTTTATAAGCCGCCATCTGATCTAAGAACTCTTTGACTTGCTCTTTGGAACGGAAATTACGGGCAACATCCATATGCATTCCACGGTAGTCAAAACGAGGTGCATCATATTTTACAGTTACTTTAGGTAATATATCGCTACCAATTGAAACCAAAGCAGCAATCGATTCTACGCCGTAGAAAGCCCCTTCTGCATCCGCACCAACAACTGTGATTCCGCTATCAGACACTTGCAGCGTATAAGCGCCTTTAGTTTCTTTATCTATAAATGCTTTGTTTGCTGCGTTAACAGACACATTAACCGCAACACCGGCATTCGTGGTAACACCTAGTTTTGTAAAATGTTTATTCAATGCGGCAATTTGATTAGCAGGAATACTTTTTTCAGCCGCCATGATGTGTAAACCAGCAGCTATATTAATAGAGCCTGATTGAATTGTCATATCAGCTGGTGTTGGAATGATCTGACCTAATGTTGCATTAACGCCTAAATCAGCAACATCTACATTAGCCTCAAAACGAGTTTGTGCCGATGTTACAACCGTCTTATCGCCGGGATGACGCTGCCATTGGTTTGGTTTTTTAGGGTCATTACTAATTGCTTTTGCATAACCTGTTAAGTCAATACGACCATCAACCGCAGCAGGAGCCGTATTTTCAATTACACGCGCTTCAGCGCCCGGGGCCGTTATGTAGTAATTAGGCATAAAGTCTGTATCGACTATTTGCCAGTATTCGGCATCATATTCTAGAGTGACGGCTTCTCCTGCTTTTAAGCCAGTAAATTTATCTGTAGCTGATATTTTATGTAAATCACCATCGATGTGAGTAATTTTAAACGCATCGCCACGTGTATCTAAGATACGATGAATGCTTGAAAAGTACATTGCCCAATCAGCGTTTACCGCATGTTCACTATTATTCTTGATAGTGATTTCTGCCTTATAACAAAACCCCCAAGGGCAATCAGCCTTACTGTCAGAAATTTTATTTTCTACTAAAGACGTTGTTACATAAAGAGCTGAAGCTGTTGAATCTAGAGCCTTCTGTACGTTTGTTGCATTTGATGTTGCACAAGCCGTCAGTGCAACAGTCAGTGCTGCCGCTAGTGTATTTAATTTAAAGTTCAAAATGTATCTCCTTGATGATCTTACGAATTAATGGTTTTTGTAGATATTTTGAGAAAATATACAAAAAAAGTAATGCTGATTTATTATTAATGCGTTATTACTT
>NZ_JAHNZV010000195.1 GCF_022267535.1 Psychromonas antarctica | reverse complement strand
AGATACTAATTTTTTATTACTAAACATATAACTTAAGAGCAATGGTAAATACATTAAAATCATCGACGGAGCTCCTCCAGCCATAAAAAAAAGCATAATCAGCGAATAGATACATAAACCTAAAAAACAAATAAGCTGCCGCGCTGATTTAAAATTGCTTGAACTAAAGTGAATAAAATAGGGAAGTGATAAAAGAAACAGACCAACTACACCTTGTTCTATTAGCGTATCTAAAAACACATTATGTGTGTACAGAGCCAAATGCAAACTATAATAGTAGTCACGCATCGAATAGGTCAACATTTTGGGGCCTACACCAAATACCCAATTATGAGTGAATACATCCCAACCATTCTCAAGCAAAGATTGACGATGGTAGTTAGATACCCACAATGCCTTTTCTTCATCTAAATTAAACATCTCATAATCGCTATATTCAAAAAATCTGAACCCAGAAAAATCAAAAATCTCGGGCTGCGTAAATAAGGAAACTAACAAGATAGAAAGACAAAACAATACTCCCCAGCGGAAAAGTAATTTTGAAGCAGCACAAATGTAAACAAATAAGACAAGATGAAAAGCCAATATACCTTTCCGTTCCAATGATAATAACAAAAAGGGGTATAGTAAAAATAAAACGCTTAGGTATTTTTTATCTTCAAAATAGAAGCTATAAGTTAAAATCAAAACGCCGGTGAGTCCAAAAATATACTTAGCATCACCTAATGATTTATAGCGATAGAAGTGTCCATGTGCAAAATGATATAGAACTACAAAAAAACAAATAATAAGGAGTGTTTTTATGAAAATGTCTCTAAATTTTTCTGGGTACATTACTGATTGGCTATACACAATTACGATAGTCATTAAAATCAAGGACCATTGAAAGGTTGCAAGCAAAGCTTTAAAAAGACCGGATTGCCATAAGGCATTAATTAAACAGTAAAGGAGAAATAGCATCAGATATGCAAAACCTTTAGGTAAGAACAACTGAACAACACCGTGATGTAAACAAACAACAAACAACCCAATAATTGTAAATGTCATTAAATCTGCCAAGCGTAATATCAATCCGCCTACTGGAAAGCGAAAATCGGTAAAGTACATTGGCACTACTGCAGCTGAAAGAAATAACAAAATAATTGACAAGTTTTGAAGACGAATGTTCACAAGAGCTCTCTTTAATCTTTTATCTGTGGTTTAAAAACATATACTTGTGCAAATCTAGTCTAGGCACGATAACTCTATGAAAAATTACTTAAAAACTCATTTCTTAACTCATTTTCAATCGAATCCCATCTGAATTTAGTGATAGATAAAACTGATGCTTGGCCGGAGTCCGATAAGGCATGTTGCAGCGCTCTTTGTATTCCGTCAGGATTATTTGGATCAAAATAATACGCCGATTCCCCCATGATTTCTCTAAACACCTCAATATCAGAACAGCAGGCACGTGTTCCGCATGCAGCAGATTCAATTAATGGCATTCCAAAACCTTCTAAAAGTGATGGACTAACAAAAATTTTAGTATTTTGATACAGATTAATTAATTCAGCTTCATCAATATGATCGATGAAGGTTATATTTCTTAAATTACGTGAACTAGAAGAATCGATGTAACGCATTATAGAAGGCAACGATCCTAAGTCTCTACCGATCAAACACGTTTTAGTGTCAAATGGAAATTTCTCAATTGCTTTAATAAGATTTAAGTGGTTTTTACGCTTTTCATAGGTCGCTACATAAATAAAATCATAGACAGCCTCATTTCCATCTTTCTTGGTGTAGTCGTCTGTAATACCATTATAAGAAACAAATATACTTTCTCGGAGAAGCCCACACTTACAAATAATATCATCTTTAGAAAATTCGCTTACTGTCACAACTTTATAAGCAGTTCGTAACTGCCAACGTTGGAATAATGAAGATAGTGTGCCAAGTCCTCCTCTAGCAAATTCAGTCCAATTTCTAAGATCGTGTATTAATTGATAATGAAAGTGCTTGATACCGCAAAAAAGAGGTATTGGTTGAAAATCAGAGTAAAGCACACCTTTAGGTATCCGTAATAAGGTCCAACTTAAATGTAACCATGAAACCAGTCTCTGTATCTTCGAGTTATATGCTTTTATGTATATGACTTTAGATTCGTCACACCAGTCTGGGCGCTCCCCCTGTTGCACAATAATATATACATCTAAGTCCGAAGACCTAATCAGGCGCTTTCCGAGCTCATCAAAACGCTTATTGGCACCCGTTATTCTGTTTTTTAAATAATACAATGATGTTAAATATAACGGTTTTTTCAAAACAATCCCTTATAAAAATATGCGCTATCAATAAATTAATAGACTTAAAATGTAAGTTAATCATGCCCAAAAACATAATGATCTATAAATTACTTTAAAACTCGGCACATCAATATTGCCAAGAAATAAAATATTTTACTTTTAAAATCAGATCCATATGCATCAACAAGCAGTGTGAGTTCAGATAGTTTTGGTAAACAGAGAGAAAAATATTGCTTCCTGTCCTGTTTATCTTTTATTTTTAAACCTTTTAACATTAAAATTAGTGCACGTTGCTGTAGAAGAGAAACCAATGCTTTTTGATTAGGAGAAACATCAATTACTTGTTGTACTGCAGTAATAACATTGATTAACAGATGCGAATATTGCGATGACCTAGCTGCAGTAATTGAGTTTTCACGTTTACGATAATAAACTAAACAACTATCCAACCGCACACTACGTTTTGCTTTTGCAAAGGCATGAACGGTATAAAACATATCCTCATAAACCATCCCTTTTGGGAAAGTTAAATTTGCTATTACAGATTTCTTATACAGCCGTATCCATACGAAAAAACCTGTTTTAAAAGGTATTAAATT
>NZ_JAHNZV010000194.1 GCF_022267535.1 Psychromonas antarctica | reverse complement strand
ATATATGCCTCTAAAACTCTCCAATATGAAGGAGCAATCGCATCATCTGAATCAATAAAACCAATATATTCACCTCTTGCAATTTTCAACCCTTCATTGCGAGCCCCTGAAAGACCTTGATTAATTTCTAAATTTAAAACTACAGCTTGAAATTTTATTTCGTGTTGCTGAGCCACAATAAATTTTTCACAAACAGCAATAGAATTTTCTGGGCAGCAGTCATTAATAAAAATAATTTCAACGTGCTCATTATTAGCCCCCGCTAATAGACTTTCCATCAGTTCAGGTAGATATTGTGCGACTTTATAAACAGGACAAATTAACGACAATTTTATAGTCATTTATATATTCTCTTTTGTTACATCAAAGTTAATAGTTTCAATGACGCCATATTCTTTGGCATAACGTTCTAACATCACAGACAAAGAATATTTTTGTTGATATAAAACATGCGCTTTTTCACCATGCTCAATTACTTTTTGTTTATCATCGATATACTCCTGCATCGAGTTTGCCATTCGATGTGAATCACGAATAGGAACGAGGTAACCAGAATCGCTATGGTTAATCAACTCTGAACAGCCCCCCACGTCAGATGCTACGACGGCCTTTTTACAAGCCATTGCTTCGATAATACTACGTGGTAATCCTTCCCAAAAGCTTGATAAAACAAACACATCTGCTTCGGCTAATTTATCTGCAAAATTACTAACAACACCGCAAAAGTTAATCACCCCTTCAGGAAAGTGAGCAAACATTGATTTAACCTGATCTTCATGTTGCCCATCACCATAAATACTTAACGTGAACGGTTTATTATTATCGAATAGGTGATTACACGCAGCAGCCAATGTCAGATAATCTTTCTGCGCTTCGAAACGTGCCGCGGTTATAAACTGTACGGCTTTATCGGTTAACTTCCAGCTAGCATTTGTTTTACCCAGCATTCCATTCTGAATCACCAATAATTTTTTATCTGGAACACCAATCCGTGCGTATTCGTTCTTATCAAATTCACAAACACCAATTATCTTGGAGGGTAAAACAGATAATATTTTTTCAAGCTTTTCGAATTTTCGATACCCTTTATTTTCAGGTGTATTAACAAAGGGTACACCGTGAGGCACATAATAAGAGCGCCTAAAAGTAAACATTGCGGCGATACGCCCTAGTGCGCCTATTTTAGCAGTGTGCCAAGAACACACTGTCGGTCTTTCCTTTGCGATCAACCATATTAATTTAATTAATGAAGATAGATCGCTTAATGGACTTAAATCTCTTTTAAGCCCTGTTAATGCATGAACTTTAAAGCCGGCTTCACGAAGCAGAGTAATGGCATCACCATCACCACCAAGTGCATACACGACCTCAGCACCTTCTTGACGGAATTTTTCACCAATCTGACAAATGTGTTTAAATGATCCTGATACCCTAGTATCTGAACGGGTCATGCCTATTAGTATTTTCATTTTAAATATTCCTATCTATAGCGAAACTGATGACTAAGTATTTTTTCTTATTGTACTTTTGTGAAAACAATAAAAAGCATTTTCAAAAATAAACGTTGCTAAAAGACCAAACATTTTCTGGTGGTTTATTAAATACACAACAAACAACAATGCCCTAATCAGTTCTACATTATTTTATATCTCGAATATTTAACCATCGTTAATCAATTGGTTGAGCTTAGTTATTACTTTTTCCCATATCTAATTTCATTTTCATAATAAAGTTTTTACCGTTTAATGACAAAAAATGTTGAGAGGGAATAAAGAAACAAAAAAGAGCCCAGAGTGTAACGGATAGTAATATACAGACTAAATCAGGCATTGTTATAATCAAAGAAATCCCCGCATAAAGTAGTGTTACAAATACGACGGTCAAACATGCAGGAGTAGAGGCCATAATAAGTTTATCGGCAGAAATATGAGCATAATAAATAGCGATAAGCGCCGACATCAAGAAATTTATAACATTTGCAAAAACCACAGCGTAAGCAACACCAGACAAGCCAAATCTAACACCTATAAACATTGAGATACTAAAAACGACTAGAGAGACTATATTTTTATAAGTTAAAACCTTAATCGTCCCATAAGCTGACAAAAAGGAATCTAGAAATCCAGTTATACATTTGAGTACAACATTGGCAGCAAGAATTTCCAGTAATACGGCAACGACTCCCCATCCTTTTCCCATTATTATCCCAATAATTTCATTTGCGCCAAAAAATAAAATAATGGATCCAATTCCCAATATAAGTAAAAGCAGGCTATAAATATCGAGAAAAAATTTCCGCAGATTATCTTTTTCACTTTTCATTGCCGACATGCTAGGGAAAACCACCCGATCGACCACTAACCAATAGATCTGGCTCGGAAATTCAATCAACTGCATTGAACGAGAATAATTACCTAGATCGGTTTTCCCTAAATAACGGCCTACCAGTGCGATATCAATTTGTTTAGATATAAGTCCCATTATATTCTGCAATAAAAATGCAGAGGAATATTTTATAACTTCGATAGCTTCGACTTTTGCAATAGAAAATCTTAAAAAATATTTTCCCTGCCAAAGAATAACAATAAGCGAGATTAGCTCCGTTACAAAAATACCTATTAGGATGGACCAATATCCAAGATCAAACCAAAGCAAGGGTATGGTTATACAAACATTGCCAAAAATAGTTGCAAAAGCCTGTACCTTACCGATAAAAACAATATCACCATTACGTTGAAATAAGGCACTGCAAATATTACTAACAGCAAGAAAAACAAAAAGCAGTGATGCAATCTGTAAAGGTCGTGCGACACCAATAACCCCAACAAAAGACTCAATATAGTCACTGGCAAATAACAATATTAAAATAACAATAGTGCTATATACAC
>NZ_JAHNZV010000193.1 GCF_022267535.1 Psychromonas antarctica | reverse complement strand
GGAAAACCAACACACCGTACGATGAGTCAAAATATTTAGAAGCACTGAAACGAAGAGGCTCACCGCTGTTAAAATTTGCAATAACTAGCTAATTTTTACTTGCGGTCCACCTCAGGGCGTGTTGTTATAACTCAACATTATCGATTACAAGTAACTGCCGACAATTACGCAATGTTAATATTTTAATCTCTTTTTCTATTTTATAAATTATTCGGTAGCTGCCAAAAATGACTTCGCGATAATTAGATCCTAATAACTCAGGAACTTCTCGCCCCATTTTAGGCTGAGAGCCTAAAAGCTCAGCAAGATCAAATACATCGTTAACCCACTTCTCAGCAGCCGACGATTTATCCGAGGCAATGTATTCAGCAATTACTTCTAATTTTTCTAACGCAAGCGGTGACCAAATAACTTTCAATTTTTAATACTCAGCAACATTTTAGCCCGTGCATCAGCATTAGAAATACCTAGTCCCATAGAAAGTTGAGCTTCTGCTTTTTGAACTTCTTCAAGTAACTCTATCTTTTCTTGCATGGCTTCATACTCAGAAACATCGAGAACTACAGCAACACCTTTTCCTCTTTGAGTGATAACTATTGGTCTTCTCGTTTCATTAATTTGGCGTATAAATGAAGCGACGCCAGCTCTAAACTCTGATAATGGTTTAATATCTTGATCAAAATGAATTCTACCCATCATTCGCACCTTTATTTGTACTAAATATGGTACCAATAATAGTAATAAATCGAGCCAAATGCAACACTTTAGGTTTGAGTTATAACGCCGCTAAACACTGACGCTAGGTTGGCAGTGTTTTTGTGGGTTTTCTTTTGCAAAAATAATGACAAACTGTTTAGCGTCCAGTGCTTTGACTTGTTATGTGTTTGCAATTCAGATGCAATGATCACAAAGTTGTCTATAAAGAACTGCATGTTCATCACTAAGTAACTTTCCTGTTTCCTTACTTGAGCTATCAAGATTATGTAGGAGCCATTTACCAGCGGGAAAATCACCGTCTGCTTCCCCCTGATTAATTAGATCTATAGTATTAGGTAAGTCAGTTTCAGATATATATTCATTTGCTAGAACCCGCATAATTTCATAGATCTCAGTATTCGATAGCCACTCCATGCAAACTCCTCTTAACACATAACGCCGCTAAACACTGGCGCGTAAGTTGGCGCTGTTTTTGCTGGCTTTTTGTTTTGGCAAAAAACGTGACAACTGTTTAGCGTCCAGTGCTTTGCTTTGTTAGTTGTGCATTTTGCCAAGCACAAGCAGTGCTACTATTACTCTTTAAATGAGCCTGATTGAGTGGCTGATGGATATTTTTCTATATCAGCAGTAAAAGTACCTGAAGTAGTTGATGTATACGTAAGGTTATAGTTTCCTTTACCAAAAGCAGAGTCATCAATAGCAATAGTACCTTTGTTGCCACTTGAACTGTACGAAAAAGTACCCGCTGAGTTAACTACGTTTACCCCATCCCCATTGATCGTATATTGATTTGTCGTATTTGAAACGACAACATCTGCAGTTCCGGTAGAGGCAAAACCACCAGAGCCAGATGAAATTGTAACTTTGATAGTTTTTCCTGAAATAGAAGTTGGAGCTGAAATTTCAGATTCATTAGTGCTATTACTACTACACCCAGCTATAACCAAACTTAACAAAATAGCGGGTAACAATTTTAAGACTTTCATGTTTTTTCTCCACGTCCTGTGATTTAAAGAGTATGTCAGTTGTCGGACGCTATAAACAACTAACGCCTTGCTCACCGGCGAGTAAGTTGGTGCTATTTTTGCTGCTTTTTCTTTTAGCAAAAACCGCGACAACTGTATCGAGTCCGCGTGCAACAATTTGTTAGTTGCTCTTTATAAATCATACACTACGAGAATTATGGTGCTTGCAACCATCAAAAAAAAGCTCAACATGAACCAACAAAAGGAAAAAACAAATAGCCTTTGAACATGTTTAGGAACATTGTTTCTTTTCTCGAGCATGCCATATCGTTTTGCATGAAATGAACTGATAAATACAGTACCGTACTGTAAAACGCCTTGCCCTGAAAAAAAAATATTTAAAGTATAAAATTTAACACCATCATCAAGTTTGTCTTCTAAGAAGGGAAGCCATTTTGACTTTAAATAGAACACCAAACAAATCCAAATAAAAATCCCTATACTTCCAGAAAGCAAAAGGGTTAAAAAAATAAGTTCTGGCAACTGTAGGGCCATATTATTTAATGGAATTAGTACGATACAAAAATTCCCCTCCTTTATTTCCTACATAACCACCTGCTTCAGCACCCACATAACCACCTGCAGTTCCTGCAACCACAGCACACCAAAAAGTACTTGTACCTGCCGAAGGCAAACCAAAAACTAATGAACACGTTGCCCAAGTGGCAAACATTCCACCACCAATACCACCAACAACGCTAGCTCCTGCTTTACCTGTTTGAGTATATTTAGCTTTTCTACATTGAGCATCATCACCAACTGAGCAGGCTTTTTGTATGTTGGCAACCGCGTCAACTCCTGTTAAAGCTATTCCGACATAACCAACACGTTTTAAATTACGTGACATTTTTGCAACCGTTTCATAGTTTTTTGCAAAATTAGGAATGGTCGTAACATTACCTGGCTGTTTACTCCATTGATGAACAATACTTTTGCTGCTAAGCCCTAAATTACTGCGCACATCACCAGAGAGTAATTTACCACCCATTGCAGGCTGACCAAATCTACTAAGTGCATTGTCAAGTCGTTGAAAATACACTTTTCTTCTAGTAAAAAAACTTTGATTATTTAAATTTCCTGTTGAATTGTAGCTATTAACATATGAGCGCTCTAAATCTTTTAAAATCGACTTTACTTGGCTAGTGTGTGCATTCCACGTGGTATTACTT
>NZ_JAHNZV010000192.1 GCF_022267535.1 Psychromonas antarctica | reverse complement strand
TGATGATAACCAAAGTTACACACTAAAGTGATTCCTCTGCAGTTACGCCCAAGACGATCAACACCTTGATACTTAGAAATATACATTATTAAATCCATATTAATTAATTGCGCACTATAATACCTAGTTCCGCTGTTTCATCAACATATTGTGACAAATTAATCACAGGAAGTAAAAAAAGGGAAAAAATAGGAAGGGAAAAAGTAGGACAGCCATACCTTTTAAACAAAATTAAATGTTAATAAAAGGTTTGGGTGTCCGCAATTTTCATGTACTTTCTCTGGGGCGCAGGTTTTAGCCTGCTTTGTTTTGAAAATGGCTCCGCGAACTGTTTGAATGAACAAACACTGGCGGACTGAAGTCCGCGCCCCTCAACAGGGTAAAGGCAACATTCGGTTTTTTACTTTCTCTGGGGCGCAGGTTTTAGCCTGCTTTTTTTTGAAAATGGCTCCGCGAACTGTTTGAGTGAACAAACACTGGCGGACTGAAGTCCGCGCCCCTCAATAAGCTAAAGGCAACAGGCTGTTTGTACTTTCTCTGGGGCGCAGGCTTTAGCCTGCTTTGTTTTTACAAAATACAGGGCAAACTGTTTGAATGAACTGAATACACTGGCGGGCTAAAGCCCGTGCCCCTCAACAAGGTAAACGCAATGTGTGGGGAGTATGCTGTTTATACTCTCTCTGGGGCGCAGGCTTTAGCCTGCTTTGTTTTTAAAAAGGCTCAGCAAGCTGTTTGTAATGAACAAACACTGGCGGACTGAAGTCCGCGCCCCTAAATAAGGTTCATTCAACGTGTGGCAGCATGCGGCTTGCACTCTCTCTGGGGCGCAGGCTTTAGCCTGCATTGTTTTTACAAAATATACTGTGCGAACTGTTTGTAATGAACAAACACTGGCGGACTGAAGTCCGCGCCCCTCAACAAGGTAAAGGCTACATTCGGTTTGTACTCTCTCTGGGGCGCAGGCTTTAGCCTGCTTTGTTTTTATAAAATACAGGGCAAACTGTTTGAATGAACTGAACACACTGGCGGACTGAAGTCCGCGCCCCTCAACAAGGTAAAGGCTACATTCGGTTTTTACTCTCTCTGGGGCGCAGGCTTTAGCCTGCTTTGTTTTTACAAAATACTGTGCGAACTGTTTGAATGAACAAACACACTGGCGGACTGAAGTCCGCGCCCCTAAATAAGGTAAAGGCTACATTCGTTTTTTACTTTCTCTGGGGCGCAGGCTTTAGCCTGCATTGTTTTTATAAAATACTGTACGAACTGTTTGAACAAACACTGGCGGACTGAAGTCCGCGGCCCTCAACAGGATAAACGCAATGTTTGGGATCATGCTGTTTGCAGGAAATCGGCAAAAGTTTCTGCAGCACCTTGGATAGCATCAAAAGTTTCAACAGGATTAGTAATAGTATGCACCAGCCCTGCTGTGGCTGCGTTAAATTTATCCCATGACGTTAAGGTTTCATAGGTTGATTTAGCACCTTCTGCCATGCTGTAACCCGCTTCTGCATTGAGTTTCATCAAACACGCGCCAAAGGCTTCTGGGAAATTGTCTGCGTTATTTTCTATATTCTGCCAATGTTGTATTACTTGTTTTTTGCTTGCATCAAGTGCATTAGGTTCTTTTGGTGCAGATGTAGTGATTGGTTTTGCTTTAGAAACCTTAGTGCCCGTTGCTAAGACAATCGGCTTAGCTGATTTATTATTGCCAACGGTTAGGTGATGACGACTAAATGAATGAGCGAATTAGAACGCCTATATTTTTTCATCCAATAGCCAGTTATCCGTAAATTAATTTTGAAATTGAGTGAAAAGTGGTCTGGTTTCCGAATGCCTCTTTAAAGCAACGAAGTATGCATGGTTGGTTAATATGCCAATCACAGCAAGCCATTCTCATATTTATTAGCTAGCGCTTTCCAAAATTCTAATAATCCACCGTCATATAACCAAGGATCCGGAAAATCAAAACCTTGATAACTATTACTTGTCGGTTTTCTGCCATAATTGATACGGCTTAAATTTTCTAAATTGTAACCACCGTGATCAGGGCCGCCGACACAAACACCTCGGGTAAACAGTAATAGCTCGCCATCTACTTCCTCCTTATTAGATATTTTACCTGGGGCTAATCCTCCTTCATTAGGAGGCGTATCGAAATAATCCAACATTTTAATCACCCAAGACAGTACCGCTAAGGGGAAACAAGCTTGGTAAGAGAGATATTTTACTTCGCCTGTTTTTTTATTAGTCCAATTGTGGCCTACAAATGTGACTAATAAATCTTCATTTTTATAAAATAAACAATCTCTATCTGCCTTAAAAGGATTTTTAATGTCTGCAATTAATTTAAAACTGTCAGGGAATTGGCTTGGGTGAGTAAATTCTGCTGGTGTTATCATACAATATTTCCAATAGGGGTTAGTTTTTCAATAATCTTAATGGCTTTATTGCCTTTAAGCGCGGCAAGGGTTTGTGGTGTGCGCTCTAGCGTTAATGTTTCAACAATACCAAACTTTTGTTTAACTTTTGGATTGTTGTTTTTGGTTAAGCCGTTGCCTAAAAAGTCTTCATTACTACCCAATTTATCATGTAAGTTAACCCTTGCTTCAAAAGCATCAGCATCTTCACCTTGCGCTTCTAATGTCTGATTAAAATCCTTCATACCCTCATTATTCCACACATCCAGCCCTAATTCATCGGCTTGGTTGTACAGTTTACTGTAAGTTGCTTGGTATTGTGGCGTATAGAGTGCATCAATGGTTGCATCATCAATGCCATCTAACTCATTTTTCGCAAATTGTGAAATTTCGCTAAACGTGGGAGTAATTGACTCTGCTCCAGAGGTCTCTACAGCTTTATGGGTATCAACAATCACCATTGAGTAGGTGCTTTCTGGGTGATATGTTAACCCAAGAATTTCAGCACAACGTTGCGGGTCGGTATCGGCCGCTT
>NZ_JAHNZV010000191.1 GCF_022267535.1 Psychromonas antarctica | reverse complement strand
GGTTGGCTTGCTCCCTCAGCGTTTGTTAAAACGAAATGATGGAATATAAGAATACAGGAGCCGTATACGAGGTCCGTACGTACGGTTCTGTGAGAGGGATGAGGCAAAAGCCTCACCCTACTCGATGGGGGGGGGGGGATTAACCTTTATAGATTTTTGGGTTAAAGACATCCCTCAGCCAGTCGCCCAGCAGGTTGATAACCAATACCAGCGTTACTAGCACTATACCTGGGAAAACGGTTATCCACCAAGCACCTGAGAAGATATATTTAAAGCCGATACTGATTAATGCACCTAACGAGGGCTGATCAACTGGTAATCCTAAGCCAAGGAATGATAGTGCAGCTTCGGACATAATTGCGTTGGCAATCTGCACTGTTGAAATAACTAAAATAGGTGATAAACAGTTGGGTAAAATATGTCTGAACATAATTCGTCCCACTTTAAATCCCATGATCTGAGCGGCTTCGACATACTCTTTTTTCTTTTCTGCAAGCACTGACGCGCGTACTGTTCGTGCATATTGTGGCCATTCGGCAAACCCAATAATGATCACTAACATGATCACTGCATAGTCACTGTAAAATGTAGCACCAAAGCTGGCTTTGAAAATAGCCGATACAATAATTGCTACCATCATGGTTGAAAAGGAGAGTTGTACATCGGCAAAGCGCATTAAGAAACTATCAATACGACCGCCAAAGTAACCTGCCGATAAACCAATAACAATACCCAGTGTTAACTGCACCGCAACGGCTAAGAAACCAATGATTAATGAGAGGCGTGAGCCATAAAGTATCGTTGAAAATATATCCCGGCCTTGATCATCCGTGCCAAGCAGGAACCGTTGGTCACCTTCTTCAAGCCATGATGGCGGCAATTCGGAGTCCATAATATCAATACTGGTCAAATCGTATGGGTTAGTGGGCGAAATAATAGGGGCGAATAAAGCGGCAAGACAAAACGCTAAAAACAGTGCAAAACTGAGCATCGCCACTTTATCTCTTAAAAAGTGGTAAATAAGATCAGATTGTTTGATCCGTTGCCAATAACTAGGTACATGTGAAGAAGTAATCGTATTCAAGGTTATGCTCCTTTACCGGTAATATTGACCGTTGGATTAATAAACCCATATAACAGATCAACAATGGTGTTGGTCACAACAAAAATTAAGCCAACAAAAATAACATAAGTGGTAATCAGAGGTGTATCGACACGGTTTATAGCCTCTAAAAATAGAAAACCTGTTCCAGGCCATTGAAAGACCGTTTCAGTTAAAATGGTATAAGCGATCATTGTACCGATTTGTACGCCACCAACCGTAATGACGGGGAGCATCGTATTTTTTAGCGCATGCTTATAATAAATTTTATTCATTGCTAAGCCTTTCGCTTTGGCAAACTTAACATATTCAGAACCCAATGCCTCTAACATTTCCGAGCGCACTAAGCGAATAAAGAGTGGCAACATAATTGAAGCCAATGAAATACAAGGCAAGATAAGATGCAACAGGCCGTCTTTAGTCAAATACCCCGTTTCCCAGCCGAACACATTAACGGTATCACCGCGGCCATAGGAAGGCAGCCAATTAAGCTCAATAGAGAAAAGATACATTAATAGGATAGCGGTAAGAAAAACGGGCACGGAAATGCCCAAACTACTAAATGCCATAATCATTTTTGTGCGCACGCTTTTCGGATGGATAGCCGAAAAAACGCCTAATGGAATGGCGACAAAAATAATAATTAATGTGGCACCAAAAACCAGCTCAAGGGTTGCTTGAAGCTTGTCAAGAATCACTGTCGTCGCAGGTTTTTTGAAGAAATATGAGGTACCTAAATCACCCTGAACAGCATTAGATATAAAACGTGTGTATTTGGTCAGATAGGGGTCATTAAGCCCTAACTCATCACGCAGTGCTTGTCTCTCTACTTCAGAAACCGACTGGCCGACGAGTTCCCGTAACGGATCACCTAGGTTATCTTGAATGGCAAAGGCCACCAGACTGATCACAAACATCACTATCAGCGCTTGGAAAAAACGCTGGATCAGAAACGTAAACATTTTGACTTCCCTATAAATTTATTAAAGTAGTTATTTATCAAATATTTATTCTGATATCACAGTAAAAATAAAGGCCCTAGTGACACAATTTGCATTGTTTTAGGGCCATTTTGATTGCTAACGGGTGTGTATGTTAGTAAGTGTTACTTAACCACAAGGTCGCCAAAGTAGGGTTGGTTTAATGCGTTAACAATAGGCTCAACCTGCAAATTAGATTTTGCACCCCAGGCTAGATTTTGCCAATGTAATGGTACAAATGCAGCGTCTTTATAGAGTGTCTGCTCTACTTTTTGTAGCATAACTGCTCGTTTCGCTGGATCTGTTTCAGTATTCGCACTATTAACTAAGTTATCGACAACTGGATTTGAGTAATAACCGCAGTTATAAGCGCCTTTACCAGTTTCCTCATTACGCGTCATGGTTAGGAACTCAGAGAAGTTTGCTGAATCTTCAGTATCTGAGTGCCAGCCAATCATCATCATATCAGCTGCACAAACGTCAAATTCAGGCCAGTATTGCGCTTTAGGAAGAGTTTTAAGATCAACTTTAATTCCAATCTTAGACAGCATCGAAGCAACTGCTTGCGCAATTTGAGCATCGTTTACATAACGGTTGTTGGGGGCCATCATAGAAAGTTTGAAGCCTTTCTCGTAACCCGCTTCTTTCATCAACTGCTTGGCTTTTTTTAGATCATAACGTGGGACAAGTGTCTTGTCGTACCCAGCATAACCCTCAGGACCTTGTTGACCTGCGGTTGTTGCAAAACCTTTCATTATTTTCTGTAACTACTCAGCACCTTAGTCACACTTTTAATAATTTATCGAAGATCAAAAAAGATCGACTTGCTTGAATGTTTTTAACCGTTACGCTAACTACCTTCTTCTTATTTGGCGTAAAGATAAAAATGA
>NZ_JAHNZV010000190.1 GCF_022267535.1 Psychromonas antarctica | reverse complement strand
GCTCAAATGCAGTAATAACGCTACTAAGTTGCTCTGGATTTGACATAATTAAGTCCTGATGGATGAGTTACCCGTATTAAATCAGAACAAAAAATGGAAGTTGAGCTACGCTGCCGTAAGCTCACTTCACCTCAAAATAAAGTGCCAATAATTTCTCACTATCTATAGCGTCTGCTTCAACATATTCATAATTACAAGCTTGGTTATATGCATGAAATACATTACTAGCTTTTTCATACACATCATCTTCAGCAACATCTGCAAATAGAGTTGAAAGTTGTTGATCTTCGATTGTTGAAAGTATGTTTGCTTTTCTCTTGAACTGCTTCAAGGAGTTAAGAGAGTCCTTTATTGATAGCTTAATGCGGTTATCTACTTCTCTCTCAACTACACTCGTCAAATAATATTGAATTTCATTAGATTCACATAGTTTTTGCAATGACTTGAAAGATTGAGAATGGAAATTAAAATTTGATTTAACAAAATACTGAGTATCAATAAATATTTTTCGAGTTTCGAGCATACTGTGCCTTTTGAAATTTAACGCTAGAATAAATTGTATAATAGAAGTATCAATAACCTCTATCGTTATCCACTAGTTCTACAGGGATATTATCGATCATTTGCCCTACCTTCCAACCAGTATTACTTAGAACCTCATCTGACGTACCTTCAGGTACAATGAACCAATAGCAATACGTCATTTGATCATTATTGCCTGTGTTTTCATTAAGTTCTGCTCCCATCTCTTCCCAGTCATCATCAGAAATTCCAAGGTGTTGAGAAAGAAGGCTGTCAGGAGCTTTTATTAGTGTTTCAGTAAATGTTCCGGTGGTACGTTCTTCTCTAACGGTTTCATGGCAATAAGGACAGTCAATTGGTTCTCGGCATGCACCACAAATACCTCCACCACCGATTACAGCTACTGAAAATTCTGCTCCACATTTAGGGCACTTCTCATTCATAATCAATCTCCAATCAAAACTAAGGCCTGAGTACGTGCCAGTTTACTATTTGAATTAATCATCTCAACGTCTAGAACATACTCGCTCTAAGATGAACACTTTACGCCGCATTAAGCGCCACTAGTTCGCTAAGGGGGCGATTGCGACTTAGCTTTCTAACTCGCATGGGCCACATTGCGGCTTAGATCTGATGCTAATGCCTAGCAAATCTGACCCCGTTGGGTGCTGCTTACTAGCGGGCTAGGATCACTGTTTAATTTATGATTCCTCGTTATGGACAGGCATAGACGCTCATCTACCCAGATATCACCCATACTCCAAAATAACCTAGAGTTAGTCTAATAAGTAACCATCTATAAATCAGGCCGCATCAATCCCCTTGAGCTTTATTTTCGGCTTATTTTTTGGTTTACGGTACTCAACTTCTAGTGAAGTAAATATTGATTGTCGGTAATTTTCTTTTATCCTGTGCGTACGCTCATAGTGAAGTGTCCTAAGTGAAATAAGCCTGTTCAAAAAGACGTCTTTATCAGAAGGGTATTCGTTTAGTATTAATTCCAACTCTTTTTTTAACTTTTCTTCAAACTTCTCACTTGTATCCAATAAATAAAAATATTGAATTAAATCGTAAGCAGGTGTTTCTTTACTTTTAACAAGATCACGAACAATCTCTTTTAATTCAGGTTTGTTGATTGCACACACTGCTTTTTCTACACACCCAATAACCCAAACCATTACTCTAAAGTTAACCATATTTCGGATATTAACGAGATGAAATGAATCAGATTTGCTTTTGTCATAACTATCAGAGTCTTTATAGCGTTCATGGACAAATTTAACTATGAGTTCAATTTCTGTATGATCATCAAGCACAACAGACGCCATGCGCAAGCCTGCATCACAGATTGTTTCTACAATTTCAGCCAGTTTTTTCTTTTTTAGACTGCCTGTTTTGTTTTTGAGAATCTGGCTCAAAATTTCGATATTTTTATTACACTGAAAAACTTGATTTAAGATTTCGCTTTTAGATGCTAACTTTTCAATATCTTCCTCATCACCATTTTCTACCCCATTCTCATGTTCAGTCCTAATTTTACGTTCTTTTTTGCGCTCTTTCTCAACGTCCGCTTTACCTCCTTCTCCTATTTTTTCAGGAATTATATCCTTAAGTAAACAGTTAAAAATGCAAGTTTCAGATCTAGATAATTCAGCAGGCTTTTTATCATCAATAACACATACAGTATGCGTAAGAATTTCATCAATTATACGAATATCGTTAGCATGGTGGATTGTAAAAATCAAAATTAAGGAGTTATGTTTCGCATAGCTAGATTCAACCATACTAGAGATTTTGTCTTTATTATCATCGTAGTTTTCTGTTAAGTACTTTCCTAAAAAATAATAAAAAGCATAAGAAATACAAAATTTAACTTTACCGTTCCTGTTCTCTAATATTCCATATTCACTAAATAAACGGTTATACACGGATTTCTTTATAATATAGTCATCCGAATAACTTTCATAAAAACGATGAAAATCCAGCTCACTTATTTCCTGATTTTTCCCGCTGCAATGTATTTCAAACGCCAAACTAGAACAGAATGTGAAAGCAGACTCCAATGCACTATCTTCTTGGCTAAGACCAGACTTAATTAATCTAGCCACAATTAAAGCTTGATAACAGTGCCCGTAAGCCGTAATTCGTAAGTTTTCAGGCATAAAACTTTCATAGGTTTGAAGAATCGATAGTATGAAAAAAGGATATCGGGGTAAAATTTTATTATCAATAATGATTGAATTTATATTACTCTCGAGAGAGTCTATAAGAGCATGCTCTATATTATCAGAGGTACTTTTTGCTTGGAGCCATTTCTTTATAAGCTCTTCTTGTTTGCTATGACAAAATGGTTTAATTGATACTTCCAGAAATTCTACAAACCTATCGTCATCAATGAAGTAAGATTTATATATGTCCTTGTTTACAAATAGAAGAATATTAGTAAAAAACTCTTCGATATAAT
>NZ_JAHNZV010000019.1 GCF_022267535.1 Psychromonas antarctica | reverse complement strand
AGCAAAACGATACAATACCGTTATTTACGCGGATTTCAGCGTTAAATAATCTACCAATAACCAGTTATTGCTACAATGATTCGCCTTGAACTACGCAAAACTAACGATACTGTATATTGTAAAATTTTAACTAATTGATATTTATGTCAATTGCGTTTCCATTATCCCGAGTTGAGGTTAAGTAAACTTATTTCATGATAACAATCAATGACAATAAATAATTTGAGGTTAAGATATTTAAATGAAAATTGGAGAAAGTATTATGTCATCATATCAATCTGCTATCGTTCCAGAAGCTGGACCTTTTGCGCTTTTTACTCAACTTAAAATAAAATCTGAACCTCAAAAAGTGATCCAACAATTAAAAACCATCCCGGGACTCGTAGCCGAACTTAATCATAGCCAATCAGGTGCTGGCCTCACTTCGTCCATTGCTTTTAGTAAAAGGCTTTGGGCTAAAACCAACCAGCCGATGCCTGATGAATTATCTGAGTTTATTGAACTGGGAGAAGGAAATACCATTGCGCCTGCCAGTGATGTTGATCTATTTATTCATTGTCATTCAAATCGCCATGATTTACATTTTTATTTGTTGCGTAAACTAATGGCAGAAATATCTGATTATGTTGACGTTATTGATGAAACTTATAGCTATCGTTTTATGGACGCTCGCGATATGACTGATTTTATTGACGGTACTGAAAATCCAGAAGGGGTGGCAAGGGAGCTGGTGGCTATTATTCCCGAGGGTGTTTTTGCTGGAGGCAGTTATGTGATGGCACAGCGCTTCGTCCATGATCTTCCTGCGTGGAATAAACTTTCTTTATCGGCACAAGAAAAAGTGATTGGTCGTACCAAACCTGATTCTATTGAACTTGAAAATGTACCTGCAACTTCACACGTGGGCCGTGTTGATATTAAAGAAGAAGGGAAAGGGTTGAAAATTGTACGGCATAGTTTGCCTTACGGTACAGTATCTGGTGATCACGGATTATTTTTTCTTGCCTACTGCAATACCTTACATAATATTAAAGTGATGTTGGAAAGTATGTATGGCCATAATGATGGCAAGGTGGACAGTATGCTTCGTTTTACAAAAGCCGTTACTGGCGCGTATTTTTTTGCCCCCTCGAGTGAAATGTTACAAGCAATAGAACTTTAACTAAGCAATATCTATTTTAAAGAGAGTGTTCTACTCTCTTTTTTAATCTCCCAATTCTTCTACTACAAAGTCGATAAAACTGCGTACCTTTGCCGACATATGCTTTCTACTCGGGTATACCATATAAATGCCGATTGAAGTCTTAGGCCAATCAGAGAAAAGTTCGACTAATGCCCCGGTTTTAAGTTCATCTTTTAATGCAAAGCGTGGGACTCGAAATATACCTTGCCCGGCAACACCTAAAGCAATCTCTAATGTAGAACTATTGGTAAGTACGTGGCTTTCAACATGCACCTGAATGGCGTTTCCATTATGGTCATTAAATAGCCAGATATTAGGTTGTTTTAAATTACTATAATTGATTATTTTATGTTGAGCTAACTCACTAGGGTGCTGTGGGGCGCCATGTTTGGCTAGGTAACTCGGTGATGCTAAGACTAATGCTTCGGATTGAGTAATTCTCCGGCTGATTAAGCTGGAGTCTTCTAAGTGCTCAGTGGCTCTAATTACGACATCAAATCCATCTGAGATGAGATCTACTTTTCTATCATTAAGATCTAACTCTAGTTGGATTTTTGGGTGCTTTTCAGTAAATTGACTGAGTATCGGGCTGAGATTAGACAGACCATAAGAGATAGGGCAGCTTATTTTAATTCGCCCTTGAGGTTCCCCTTGATTGCCGATAATTGCATTTTCTGCTTGCTCTGCGTCTTCGATTATTTGTTGGCATAATTGAAAATACAGTTCACCTTCTTGCGTTAAGCTGAGCGACCGAGTGGTTCTATGTAACAGACGAATACCTAATCGAGCTTCTAATTTATTTATCTCTTTACTAATGTAAGAGGTTGAATGCCCGCTAATATCTGCCGCTAGTGTAAAACTACCCGACTTTACAATATGAACAAAAATGACCATACCATCAAACAATTTGTTTTTAATCGCCATTGTGACCTCTTTTAAATCAAATTTTCTCTATGATTGCGAGTTGTTTGGAAACAATCAATCCTCAATTAGGTGATTAATAAACAAATGAGAATAATTTAAAGTGTATCCATCTACTAATTTAAAAGATAGGAAATGATTATGAAAGTACTCGCATTTGCTGCAACAAGCAGTAAGAATTCTATTAATAAGCAGTTGGCGAACTATGCTGCAAAACAAATTGAGGGCGCGCTGGTCGAGCTTATCGATCTTAATGATTATGAAATGCCTCTTTTTAGTGAAGATCGTGAAAAAGAGCTAGGCCACCCTGAACTCGCAAAAGCTTTTTATCAAAAGCTAGGAGAAGCGGATGTTATCGTTATCTCTTTTGCTGAGCATAATGGCTCTTATTCTGCAGCATACAAAAACCTTTTTGATTGGACCTCTCGCATAAATACGAAAGTATTCCAAAATAAACCGGTCATTATGTTGGCAACGTCACCGGGGCCTGGTGGAGCTGCGACTGTACTCGCCGCAGCAAAAGGGTCTGCACCTTATTTTGGCGCAGATCTAAAAGGCGCCATTTCAGTACCCAGCTTTTATGATAATTTTGATGTGGAGAATGGCCGTTTAACCAATAAAGAGTTGGTAGACAATATATTAAGTAGCATTGCTCAACTGTAATGGTTTGAGCCTGTATTACAGCGGCTTTACTCGGGTTAATACCTATCGACCGAGACGACGGGTTTATTCGCTCGTACTTTATAAATGATAAGCAATTAATTTTAGTCGCTAATCAGGTATCTATTTAAAGGATAATAATCATGATATCTCTAACTCAAGGCTCACATCATATTGGATTAAGCGTTTCAAAACTTGAGGAAAGTGCTAAATTTTTTACAACTGTACTCGGTTGGAAAGAAGTTAAACGAAATAACGATTATCCCGCAATTTTTGTGAGTGACGGGAAAATAATGATAACTCTGTGGGAAACTAAAGAAGAAGACGTTGAGTTTGATAGAAAAAGAAATGTTGGATTACACCACATTGCTTTTCAGGTTGAGAATGAAGAAACCTTACATTTAATTTACTCACAATTAAAAACTTATAATATGGAAATTGAGTTTGAACCTGAGCTATTACAGCAAGGCCCAGCTAAGCATATGATGTGCTATGAGCCAAGTGGTATTCGCGTTGAGTTTATCTGCTTAGGTCATTAAACAGACTAACTGTTCAACTGGATACCTGAAATAACCCGTATTAGCGCTACGTAGCGCTTTTTTTCGGGCTAAAATCCAGTAGCAATGCGATAAACGCTGATCTTCGTTGTTAGAATGTTTGGGTTTAGAACCATTAGACCATCAATCTTCAGCCAAGAATCGCATCATTTATTGCCATGCTTATTCTTGCTTTTTGAAGTGGATTGGGTCAAGTCTAATGACTCGGTGGTGACTGAGGGGGAAATACCGACGCAAGATTATGCTGTGATTTTTTTCTGGTCTTGTCTGAAAAGTTTAAATGCCACTAAAATGGCTGAATTTTTAACATGCATGGGTATCAAGGGCATTACACCTATTGATAAGCCGCTGCTTTCCCGACACCATCCTACTGGGATATTACCCCTTTTTACGCCACAACGAGGTGATGGTGGTATATTATTGCTCACCTAATTTCCTGTACTCTTTTGCCATGCCTATTTTTTGCCACTCAATTCAAATGACAACGTCTTTCCCAAGGGGGTTGTGATAAATGCGCTTTCGTACAGCGAAGCAGTGGCCTCCTGCAATTTTTCAACTGGTTCATCAATAGGTTCTGCGGTAAGAGGAAAGGTACCCCAATGTACTCCAAGGGAAAGTTTTGCTTGTACGTCATGGTGTATTTTTAGTGCTTCTGCAGGATTAATATGCATATCCTTCATAAACCATCGTGGTGCGTAGCCGCCAATTGGAATGATAGCTAAATCAAATGGCCCTAATCTTTCACCAATCTCTTTAAACTGTTTATCGTTATAACCTGTATCACCGGCGAACCAGAATTTGAAGTCACCGATCTGCACTGACCATGCAGCCCATAACTGCTGATATCTATCGTTCAGTCCTCTTGCCGTCCAGTGCTGTGATGGTGTTGCCGTGACGTGTGCTGCGCTTATTTTTTTCTCATCCCACCAATCAAATTCTTCGACATTTGTGACACCGAGATTTTTAAACCAGCCTTTGTATCCGAGTGGCACTAACCAGGTTGCGGTATTGCCTATCTTTTGCACCGTATATTTATCCAGATGATCATAGTGGTTGTGGGATATCAGCACAAAATCTATCTTGGGTAGTTGAGTAAGAGAAATGGCTGGTTGGGTGACGCGCTTAGGGCCAGCAAAGGCAATGGGGGACGCACGTTGTCCGAAAATTGGATCTGTCAGAATATTGATACCTTGGTATTGCACCAGTACCGTTGAATGGCCTATCCATGTAAACTGAGGGGAATCTGATGGCTTATTTAGCTGCTGAATATCGGCTTCTGTGGTTTCAACTAAGTGGCCCTGACCGTCATATTCCGCCCACTTATCTTCACCAAAATAGCGCATCTTTTGGAAGCCAAAAAAACTACTATCTTTTTTGTCGATGTAGAGATTACGGAAGCCATTATCCTCATGATGCTTAGGCCGAGAACCCCCCTTTTCGGTATAACTGCTGGAGCAGGCGGGTAGAAACATTGCAGTTACAGTAAGCAAAGCTGCTAACGTTATGAGTTTATAATACCAGGCCAATTTAAGCATTGTATGTAATCCTATGATCATCTAAATACGACTATGTGATAATTTTGACTGCGTTTTGTTGTGGGCATAACGCTTAAAATTTTGCTGTTAATGCGCTAAATAGCTCGCTATGAATCGTCTTCATTCATTTTTTTTGTTCCAATTATCAAGCGATTTTATGACGATTGCGCTCTTATGGCGTACTTCAGGCTAGAAAAATTGCCGGAGCACTTCGTACTGAGTTCTTCTATGATCTTGTCCAATATCAGACTATGCTTTTTACGATGGTGGCGGTTTGAATAAAGCGCATATGTTTGTATGTTACGTAACAGATGAAGCAACAGATCACTTTGTTTCTATTTTGCGCCATCTAAAATTTCGAAAATGGGCCACTTATCTACAATGTTGTGAGCAGGGAAATATGTGGGGGTGGTTTATTTGATCCGTTTCCACATTCACTGTAATGTGGTTTCTTATGTATTATTGAATGTTTATTGAATAGCAAAATCACACCAACTCCATTAATTAAATGCTCTATTTAGGCGTATAAAAAATGGTTGGGGACAAGGTATTGATTGCAGAAAATAATTGTTCTAATTGTAAAATCAATAACGAAGTTAACAACCATTTTAGCAAGTTTAAATGAATATAGAATTGTGGGACTTGATATTACAAGGGGATTCTAATGCTAAAATCTGCAATGATAAAACAGTTAAATCAACAAATTAATTTGGAGTTTTATTCTTCAAACCTTTATTTACAAATGAGTGCTTGGTGTGCAGAGCAAGGATTTGAAGGTGCCGCTGAGTTCATGCGTAAACATGCGATGGAAGAAATGGATCATATGACGCGTTTATTTACCTACGTCAGTGAAACTGGTGCGTTACCTATTTTAGGAACAATTGAGGCACCACCATATGAATTTGCATCTTTAGCTGATGTCTTTGAAAAGACCTACCAACATGAATGTGAAATTACTGAGCATATTAACGCATTAGCTCATCAAGCCTTTAGCACTCAAGACTATTCAACCTTTAACTTCCTTCAGTGGTATGTAGCAGAAC
This sequence comes from Psychromonas antarctica, assembly GCF_022267535.1. GTDB lineage: Bacteria > Pseudomonadota > Gammaproteobacteria > Enterobacterales > Psychromonadaceae > Psychromonas > Psychromonas antarctica. The sequence goes on along the minus strand of NZ_JAHNZV010000019.1, from coordinate 49,700 downwards.
AACACGAAGAGGAAACGCTATTTAAAAGTGTTTTAGATAAAATTAATTTGGTTGGTCACGATGGCCATGCCCTATTTTTTGTCGACAAAGATTTGTCTGCAATGGCAAAATCGACCTCTCAAAGCATAATAAAAGATAATCCAGCTTAAGTAGATCGTTGTCAGGTGCTAGACCTTAAAGGGAATCCAATGGGTGGAATAGCATTAGTTCACCCGCATGATGATCTGTCCATTATTATTGATGCCTTCACGGCCAAAGTGCTGGCTATTTTATAAAGCTAAGCTAGTAAAAATCTAATCTAACAAGAGATTGAATTAAGTATCAATACCGCTAAAGGACAGGGGTTGAGCGAATACAGGAGAGTAAAATGAAAAAAGCAATTATCGTAGTATGGTCGATTTTGTTGATTGCAATCCCAACTGTAGCAGCTGAGGGAGTGGTTGATATCCAAAGTGCCTTTACAGTAAAAGAAACCACCGATCGGATGGTCGATATATTGAATAAAAAAGGAATGACTATATTCGCTCGAATTAAACATTCCGAAAGCGCTGCCAAGGTGGGTATTAAAATACGAAACACAGAACTTATCATCTTTGGTAATCCAAAAGTGGGAAGTCCTCTGATGGCTTGTGAGCAAAGTGTTGCTATCGATCTACCTCAAAAAGCATTAATTTGGGAAGATGCTAATGACCATGTGTGGATATCTTATAATGACCCTCGATACCTAGAAAAAAAACATAATATAACGGGGTGTGAAGGGGCTATTGTGAAAATAGAAAATGCGCTGAGCAAAATGACAAAAGCAGCAGCCACTGAATAAACAGTCAAATAAATTAAGATAGATCTTGAAAGTAATAGGAATCAGGGTCTATCTTATTGTTATGAAATTCTAAAATGTATGATTTTTTATTTATCAGAAAACATCCGATTCTTTTTTAAGATGGTAATCCCCCTTTAATTTAATCTCTGTCGTCGCACATCAACACTTTTTATAATGATATAATTATGGCCTATTAAGCCGCCTGATTTACTACAATGGATCTATTGTAAAATAATAGTAAGATAGAGGCGGAATAAGCATTTTGAATACACTGTCCTTAATGATGAGCCTGTAATGAGTGAAAATAAGCAATTATTTGATAATAGTACTATTTTGGAAAGCATCTCTGATGGTGTTTTTACTATTAATGATGATTGGAAAATCAGTTCCTTTAATCGTGCAGCCGAGCAAATCACCGGGATTGATCGCAGTGATGCACTCGGGCGTTACTGCTCGGAAGTGTTTCGCTCGAGTCTTTGTGGTGAACATTGTGCATTACGGGAAACCTTGAAAACAGGCAAGCCTATTATCGATAAGGGATGTTATTTTATAAATAGTAAAGGTAAAAAAATATCAGTAACCCTGTCGACTGCCGTACTCAAAGACCAACAAGGTAATATTATCGGCGGGGCTGAAACGTTTCGCGATGTCACTGAAATTGAAGTGTTAAAAAAGCAGCTTTCTAAACAAACAAAATCTGGATCTTTAATTAGTCGCAGTCAATCGATGCAAAGTGTGATTGCCATGGTTGAAGCGGTTGCTGAAACCTCTGCAACGGTGCTTATCACAGGTGAAACGGGGACGGGCAAAGAGGTCACTGCTAAAGCATTACATCAGTTAAGTGAGCGTAACAAACAGCCCTTTATTGCGCTAAATTGTGCTGCATTACCTGAGAATTTATTAGAATCTGCCTTATTTGGCCATGTAAAAGGCGCTTTTACTGGGGCAATTGAGAATAAACTCGGCTATTTTGCTAGGGCTGCCCGTGGCACGCTGTTTTTAGATGAAATTGGTGATATCTCGCCAGCATTGCAAGTGCGCTTACTGCGAGTGTTACAAGAGCGCGAATTTGAGCCTGTGGGGAGCAATAAACCGCAAAAAACCGATGCGAGAATAATTACTGCGACCAATAAAAATTTATCAGATTTGGTGTCGCAAGGAACATTTAGAGAAGATCTTTATTATCGTTTAAACGTCATTAAAATAGTCCTTCCGCCTCTTGCTAAACGGGTTGACGACATCCCCTTTTTAGTCAAACACTTTATCGAACGTTTTAATTTGTTACATAAAAAAGCCATAAAGGGGATCAGTTCGGAAGCACTACAATACCTCCAATCCTATAGCTGGCCGGGCAATATTCGTGAATTGGAAAACAGTATAGAGCGTGCCTGTCTTTTGTCTAAAAACAGTTACATTCAACTAAGCTGCTTTCCTTTTGTTGTGGCCGAAAGTTCATCATCTGAAGTGCGCGAAAGTAATGAGCAAGTTCGCTTAGACAGTAGTCGAGAGGAGATTGAAAAACAATTGATTATTGCGGCATTAAAAAACAATCACAGCAAACTTGCCACTGCAAAGGCATTAGGTATACATAAAACAACGCTATTTCGTAAAATGAAGCGTTATCAAATAGCGTTTTAGAATTTTCACTTTAGCTTATGGCTCTCCGTGATCCTCCCCCTGATGATTATTTATTTTGCCAGTTAATGTTTAGCCAATGCTAAGATCATCTGCTTTTCTGCAAAGTGTAATCCTTTGTTATGTGCATTTTCTGTCAGTTTAGGTAATTGACTGTAAAGCACTGCTGTATGCACTGAATCGACTTTGTGTACGTCATGATAGGTACACCAAAATTGCATACTCATATTTTTGGTTGTGTGCACGCTAGCCTCTTTTGCTGCGTTCGTTGTATAGTAAACTTCATTTTTCCAGCTATTAATACCAGTTATTTTTCGCCAGGTCCCATTTTTACAGAGTAGAACTTGCCCGCGTGAGAAGATCATACTGTCCTCCTTATTTATTTGTAATCATGCTCTCTTGTATTCTAATCATTACGAGAGATTAGTAATAAACACCTACTAATAGTTATAGCTTATCCCTTTATCCTTTATAGTAAATTAATGTAAATATAATCTGTTTTCGTTTTTTATGCACAATTATATCCGCCGCTGTATATTGATTGTTTCGCTATATTCATTTAATGGTACAATTGTCGGTTCTTTAACTATCAGGAGTTTCCATGAGTCATACACTCACAATGATGATCTCTCAGGAAGAGATTGCACAGCGTGTTCAGGCGATCGCTATAGAGATTAATGAACATTATAAGAACAGTGAGGCAGTGATCCTGATCGGCTTACTACGTGGATCTGCTATTTTTTTAGCTGATTTATCACGTTTATTGACTGTTCCCGTTATTTTAGATTTTATGGCTACCTCCAGCTATGGTAAAGGGACTGATGGCGGAGAAGTAAAAATATTGAAAGAGCTTGATGAAGAGATCCATGGTAAGGATGTGCTGATTGTTGAAGATATTGTCGATACGGGCAACACGTTGAATAAAATTAAAAAGATGTTGCTGTTGCGCGATCCCAAATCCTTGGCTATCTGCACCTTACTTAATAAACCCGCGCGGCGTCAGGCTGAGGTTGTGATTGATTGGCAAGGTTTTTCTATTGAAGATAAGTTTGTTGTCGGTTATGGCATGGATTACGCGCAACTTTACCGTAATCTCCCTTATGTCGGCATCGTTAATTTTGATTAATAAGGCTAAAAGCAATATGTATGCAATTGATCTACATAATATCAGGAAGGTTTATAAAGGTGGTGTTGAAGCGTTAAAAGGGATCTCTTTACAAGTACAAGAGGGCGATTTCTATGCCTTACTGGGGCCTAATGGCGCCGGGAAATCGACGACCATTGGTATTATTTCATCCCTAGTGAATAAAAGTGCAGGGCAAGTCAGCGTATTTGGTTATGACTTGGATACACAACTTGAGTTAGCAAAAAGTCAAATCGGTTTGGTGCCGCAGGAGTTTAACTTCAATCAATTTGAAGCACCGCTGCAGATACTCGTCAATCAAGCTGGCTATTATGGTGTTAAAAGAAAAGAGGCTTTTATACGCGCCGAAAAGTACCTTAAACAGCTCGACCTTTGGGATAAAAGAGCGGAACCTTCTCGGGAATTATCGGGTGGGATGAAACGTCGTTTAATGATTGCGCGTGCGCTAATGCATGAACCTAGGCTGTTGATACTCGATGAGCCTACTGCGGGTGTCGATATTGAAATGCGTCGTTCTATGTGGAAATTTCTGCAAAAGCTCAATGCACAGGGGGTGACCATTATTTTAACGACCCATTACCTTGAAGAAGCAGAAATGTTATGTCGTAATATTGGCATCATTGATAAAGGTAATTTGGTTGAAAACACCAGCATGAAAAAGTTATTAGCACGACTTGATAGTGAAATTTTCATTCTCGATATTGATCCGCCTGCGCAGTTACCTAGCAGTGATCGTTTTAAAATTACTCAGCTGGATGAACGTACCTTGGAAGTTGAGGTAAACAAACGACAGTCATTGAATACTGTTTTTGCAGAATTAAGCGCACAAGCTATTCGGGTTAATAGTTTACGAAATAAAGCCAATCGTTTAGAAGAACTCTTTATTGAACTCGTAGAAAAAGGCAATATACATGATAAATAGTGCATACCTGATAGCGTTAAAAAGTATCTGGATTAAAGAGATTAGTCGTTTCTTACGTATTTGGATACAAACACTCGTTCCACCAGTGATAACAATGAGTCTGTATTTTGTTATCTTTGGTAATTTAATTGGTTCGCGTATCGGTGAAATGAGTGGTTTCAGCTATATGTCATTTATTGTGCCCGGTCTAATTATGATGTCGGTGATAACTAACTCTTATTCTAATGTTGCCTCCTCGTTTTTTAGCGCTAAATTTCAACGTAATGTTGAAGAGTTACTGGTCGCGCCGGTGCCCAACTACATTATTATTTGGGGTTATGTTGGCGGCGGTGTCGTACGTGGATTAATGGTGGGTTTTATGGTCACCTGTGTATCGCTTTTTTTTGTTGATTTACAGATATTTAACCTATTTGTGTTGGTACTAAGCGTTATCTGTACTGCTATTTTATTTTCCATCGGCGGTTTATTAAATGCTATTTTTGCGCGTACGTTTGACGATATTAGTATTATTCCAACCTTTGTATTAACGCCGTTAACTTACCTTGGTGGGGTTTTTTATTCGATTAGCCTATTGCCTGACTTTTGGCAAGGCGTCTCACATTTTAATCCCGTATTCTATATGATCAATGCCTTCCGTTATGGGTTTTTAGGGATTGCTGATGTGTCATTAGTTTGGTCTTTTACTGTTATTGGTCTCTTTATTGTGCTGCTTTATGGTCTCGTTTTGCTACTACTGAGAAAAGGCGTGGGGATCCGCACATGAATGAATTAGCAGGTAACTCAAGAGTTATCAGTTCTAACCAAGATGGTTTACATAAGCAGTTGGATGAAGTGGTCTTGAAACATTTAAAGCATCCTTTTCGTAAGCCATACCAACAACATACGTTAGATGCCTTTAAAGCCTGTGAAAAGTGGGTTGAGCAGCAAGACAAGCCAATTATTTTTGATTCCTGTTGTGGTGTGGGAGAGAGTACCTATCATCTTGCTAAAAAGCATCCAGAGGCGATTGTACTTGGTTTGGATAAGTCAGCGGATCGTTTAGCGAAACATCCACAATCTGTTGCTGATAATTACCGCTTATTGCAGGTTAATCTGAATGATTTTTGGCGTCTGGCCGTGGATGCGAATTGGACGCTAGCACACCATTATCTGCTTTATCCTAACCCTTGGCCGAAAGCTGCTCACCTGCAACGGCGTTGGCATGGAAGTGCCGTATTTCCGGCTATTATACAGCTTGGCGGAGAGCTTGAACTACGTAGCAACTGGTTCACCTATATTCATGAATTTGCGCGCGCCTTAGCGCTTGCAGGACAAACTTGTGAACTCACTGAGTTTCAAAGTGCAACGGCGATTACCCCCTTTGAGCGGAAATATTGGGCAAGTGGACAAAGCTCGCTTCGGTTAACGTCGAGCCTGAGGCCATAAATAGAACATTTAATTAATGGGCTTAGTATTACAAGCAAAAAAAAATCCGCTACAGCATGACTGTTAGCGGATTTTTTGTTTTTTCACTCGGTGGCGATTAAGCAACCTGTACTGGCACGTCTTTGCTGGTGCGCACAATATTATTTTGCGCATCTAAATACACTAAACGTGGCTTGTGATTTTCTATTTCTGAGGCATTTAAGCTTGCGTAGGTACAGATAATAACGCTATCACCCACGGCGGCCATGCGAGCGGCGGCGCCATTAACGGAAATGATTTTTGAACCGCGTTCACCTACAATCGCATAGGTTGAAAACCGCACGCCATTGTTGATATTGTAAATCTCAATTTTTTCGTATTCCAGAATACCGGCTTGCTCTAAAAAATTTTGATCAATAGAGCATGAACCTTCATAATTTAATTCAGCATGTGTCACGCGAGCTTGGTGAAGTTTGCTGGTAAGCATTGTTTTTTGCATACAAAAACCTTTATTTTCTAGTGATGAGCCGAGCAAGTTGCGACTATAAAGTAAAATACTTAATGGCGCAAATTTACTGTTTTATTATCAATTAAACGTGTGCCACCTAAAAAAGCGGCCATTAAAATAACTACTTGTTTTGTATTGCTACTGACATTTTGTAATGTACTGCTATCAACGATATTAATCGCATCAGTCCTAAAACCGTGACTATCAAGTTCGCGGCTTGCCTGTTCAGTTAATATTGCATAATCCGTTTGTTGATTGTCTAGTGCTGTCGCTATTTTGTTCATCAGCTGAGCTAAAAAAGGGGCTTTTTCTTTTTCTGCTAGGGTAAGCTTGCCGTTACGTGAACTCATTGCTAAACCACTTTTTTCACGTACTGTTGGCACTGAAATAATCTCAACGGGAATCGCTAAGTCAGCAACCATCTGCTTTACTATTAGCAACTGTTGAAAATCTTTTTCGCCAAAGCAAGCATAATCTGGCTGAACTAAATTAAAAAGCTTATTCACTATGGTACTCATACCACGAAAGTGGCCAGGACGCAGTGCACCTTCCAAGCTATCGGATAACCCCGGTACTTCTACATAACTCTGTTTTTCCAAGCCATTTGGATAAATGACGTCAGCACTAGGGATAAATACAATATCAACCCCTTGCTGTTCGAGTAATTGCGTATCAGCTGCGACTGTTTTAGGGTAATTTTGCAAGTCTTCGCTATTATTAAATTGCATTGGATTGACAAAAATACTGACCACTACAGTCTGCGCTTTTTTCTTTGCTTGATCCACAAGCTGCAAGTGTCCTTTATGCAAATTGCCCATGGTGGGGACAAATGCTATCGCTGATTTTTGTTGTTTTAATTCGCTGATCTTTGCTCGTAATAACTCAGGATCGTTAATAATGTACATTTTGTTCTTCTTACCTGTTAGTAAAAGCTGTGTTCGGACGATGGAAATGAACCGTTTTCCACTTGTTCTTTATAAAGTGCCACTGCGCTACGAATATCGCCCGTCTCGATTAAGAAATTTTTAGAGAATTTAGGGCAGAAACCAGCGGAGATACCAAAGGCATCATGCATGACTAAAATTTGCCCATCTGTTTCACTGCCGGCGCCAATACCAATCACAGGAATTTGCAGTGCTTTGCTGACACGCGCGGCGAGTGGTACGGGTACACATTCGAGCACCAATAACTGGATCCCCGATTTCTCTAACATTAAGGCATCTCTAATAAGCAGATCGGCTTGATCATCTTCCCGTCCTTGTACTTTATAACCACCAAATACATTAACCGATTGGGGAGTTAAACCCAGATGACCACAAACGGGAATACCACGTTCAACGAGTCCTTTAACTGATTCAGCTAGCCAAGCACCGCCTTCTAATTTGACCATATTAGCACCAGCACGCATTAAAATGGCTGCATTTTGGTAGCTTTGCTGAGGAGTCGCGTAACTCATAAAAGGCAGATCCGAAATGATAAGCGCATTGCTTGCCGAGCGAGCTACTGATTGAGTGTGGTACTGGATATCGTCAACGGTTACCGGGAGTGTCGAGTCATGCCCTTGCAAGACCATGCCCAGAGAGTCACCAATTAATAAAACTTGGATTCCTGCTTGGTCAAAAATAGCCGCGAAACTTGCATCGTATGCAGTAATACAGGTTATTTTTTCATTCTCTTGTTTCATTTTAGCCAAGCGAGAAACGCTAATTTTAGTCATGAATACTCCTAAATCAAAAAGATAGATGCTTGTAATGATTGCTTTGAATCATTCACTGATAATGATCAAGCCATTTCTATCACATTGTGCAGTTAATTGCGATAGTACGGTCCCATCAGGCAGCACAAGATTTTCAGCGATCTCAAATAGAGGATAAAGTACAAATTCCCGTACTTTCATTCCATAATGGGGGATAGTTAAGCGTGTATTATTAATTTTCTGATTGCCGTACAAGATAATATCAAGATCTAATGTGCGCGGACCCCAGCGGGTCGCTTTGCGTACTCGCCCTTGGTTGAACTCTATTTTTTGTAGCTCATCTAATAGTGCGAGTGCCGATAGTTGTGTATCCAACTCTACCACTGTATTCACATAATCGGGTTGATCCTGAGGCCCCATCGGTGTGCTGGCGTACAAAGATGCGCACTTTGTTAGCTGGGTGTTAGGCAGTCTTTTAAGCGCCTCTATGGCCATGGTGGCTTGTTGAGCTGGATCCGCTTGATTACTGCCAATCCCAATATAGCTAATCATCTTTTTTAAGCTCTTTTGTTTTACGTTTAGGTCGCGATGATTTATGTTTCTTATATGCAACAGCATTATCAGGTTTATGTTCGGCAGCTTTATTGGTGGTTTTGTAACTGTGGTTATGCTGTGGTAATTGATTATGTTTTTGGTACTCTTGCCACCAATCCGTTAAGTCGGCAAGTTCTTGGCTTTGTTCAACCTTGGCGCGTAACGATAAAAAATCAAAGGCAGCGCGGAATTTTATATGTTGGTGAACACGCTGCGCTCGTTTTCCACCAAAACGCGGTAAGCGGAGCTGTAATATCCAGATATCGCGAATCGACGCGGTAAAACGTTTCGGAATGGCAATTGTCTTCACTTGAATATTCAGTACTTCATTCATTGCCAGTAGAAAAGCATCATGATATTCCATGCCACTTTCAAAACTCATCTCTTGCGCACGCTGTTCAAGAGGATACCACAACATAATCGCGTAGATATAAGCTGGCGTAACCCGTTTACCCTCTGCAATACGGCTATCTGTATCACGCAGAGACTGTTCAATAATTGCATTGGCTTTATCGTCTTCTCCATCTTTAGATAGGATGGGGAATAACACTTGCAGTAGTTTATACTCTTTTAACAAACGGTAAGTTGCTAGGCCTTGCCCTGAAAGGAGTAACTTATTCACCTCATCAAAATGGCGGGCGGCAGGAATATCTTGCAAGAGCGGGGCAAGGCGACGAATCGGCTCTGCACATCGTTCACTAATGAAAAGATTTAACTTAGCGGAAAAACGAATGGCACGAATCATACGCACCGGATCTTCGCGATAACGCACATCAGGTTCACCGATTAAGGTTAATTTTCGTTCGGCGAGATCTTTCATTCCACCACAAAAATCATAAATAGAGAAATCAGCAATATCATAATAGAGCGCATTAACCGTGAAATCGCGGCGTTCAGCATCTTCTTCCAATGAGCCATAAACATTGTCACGCAGCAACATACCTTGTTGCGATTGTTTTACTTTTTGTATGTCTTGCTCGGCGTTGTCATCGTGATGGCCTCGGAATGTGGCCACTTCGATCACTTCCCGCCCAAATAAAATATGCGCTAAGCGAAAGCGACGACCAATTAAACGGCAATTACGAAACAGTGCTTTAACCTCTTCAGGAGTCGCATTGGTGGTGATATCAAAATCTTTAGGTTTAATACCCAGTAACAAATCGCGAACAGCACCGCCTACGAGTAACGCTCTAAATCCTGCGTTATGTAAGCGATACAGTACCTTTAAGGCATTTTCATCAATATCTTTACGAGAGATAGGGTGCTGATCACGTGGTATTTTATAAATATCCAATGTCGCTGCTGGTGCTTTTTTGTTTCGCTTAGTAAACACTTTTTCAACGAATTTTTTTAATCGTTTAATAACCCTATCCTCTGTGGTTGGTGCTGGTAATCAAGCTTGAAAAATTCAAGCGCTTATTTTAGGTGCATGACTCGTTAAAAACAAATTAATTTTCAAATCTGAATTTCGCGTTGTCTCGGGATCTTATCTAAAGACCAGTTTTTAGTTGCCCATTGTAAAATAGTAGCGCAACTGCGAGTGTCAACATCGTTATTAATTTTATGACCGAGAAAATCCAACGCTTTGATTAATGTTGGAATTGGATTGTCTTTATCAATTGCTAACGCATGGTTTTGTTTGGATAACTTCTGCCCGGGAGAGGTAACCGCAACAGGCAGATGAACATAGTGTGGCGGTTGGATGTTTAATAATTGATACAGTGAAATTTGTTTGCCAGTCGTGTCTAATAGATCGGCTCCACGTACCACTTCGGTTATTCCCTGTTCAATATCATCAACGACCACCGCCAGATTATAGGCGTATAAACCGTCTTTGCGTTTGATAATAAAGTCATCTTTGGCTTCAAGGTTATTTAAAAAAACAGTTCCTTGAAGTCGATCTGAAAAATGGTCAACCACTTTGGCTTTTTTCTGTAAATTAATGCGCAGCGCATTCCCTGCTAAATGAAGTTGTTTATCGTGACAACAGTTCAAGGAAACACCACCGCGTTGCTTAATTATTTTGCGAGTGCAGGCGCAGGCATAAGTTAGCCCCTGTGCGTCGAGCCATGCTAGTGTATTTTCATAAGCTGCGTTTCTTTGGCTTTGATAGCTAACTTCTCCATCCCATTTAAGGCCATACGCTTTTAGGGTTTGTAGGATATCTTGTGCGGCGCCCGAGACTTCTCGGGGTGGGTCAATATCATCGATACGGACTTGCCAAAATCCTTGTGAGGATTTCGCTTGCAGATAACTGCCTAAAGCCGCTATTAATGAACCAAAATGCAGCTGTCCTGAAGGCGACGGTGCGAAGCGACCGCGATAAGCTGGTATTGGCAAGCGTGCAGAAGACAATGTTTAAAACTCCCTAAACAAAAACGGTTAGCGCTAGGCTAACCGTCATTTTCAAGAAAAAGATAGATTAACCAATAATCTGTTTTTCTTTAATCTCAGCTAATGTTTTACAATCAATACAGAGATCAGCCGTTGGGCGCGCCTCTAAACGGCGAATACCAATTTCGACACCACAAGATTCACAGAAGCCAAAATCGTCCTCTTCTATTTTCTTTAATGTCTTAGTTATTTTTTTAATTAAGCGGCGTTCACGATCACGGGCGCGTAACTCTAAGCTAAACTCCTCTTCTTGTGTTGCTCTGTCAATCGGATCTGGGAAATTAGCTGCTTCATCTTTCATATGATCAACTGTACGGTCAACTTCTTCACGTAACTGTGTACGCCATGCCCCAAGGATTTGCGTAAAATGTTCACGCTGTGCTTGATCCATATACTCATCGCCGTTGCTTTCTTGATACGGCTCCACTCCAGCAATGGCTAAAATACCCAATGTTTTTTTAGTTTTGTTGGCTTGCATAGAACTTTCCTTTAATTGATGCATGATTGACTGCGCGAATTTTCTTGCATCAATACAGTGACAAAATGATGTTAAACCTTCGTATAAACCAAGCTTAAGGAGGTCGGCTTATTTTCGGCGGCTATCTATAGCAAGGAAATGCGGAACAGTCAAATTGGATTTTTTAATTTATGATATTATCGTCATTTTTTAACAATAATAACAACGAACCTTAATTAGCTATAAGTAAAACAATGCAGTGATAGCAATCTTGCTACATGGCAGGGAAATTTGGGTTAGGTTATTAAAACGTGCTACCTCATATTTTGCGCCTTGAAGTAACATCGGTATAGTATGCTAGATTCACCATCCGCAATCCTACTTAGGCGATTTTATACGTGTTACCCATCGATGATTTTATTCCCCAGATTCAGCAAATACTCAGTCAATCCGCTGCATTAGTGCTACAAGCGGAGCCGGGGGCTGGTAAATCAACTGCAGTACCATTGAGCCTTCTCGATGCACCTTTTTTAAAGGGTAAGAAGATCCTTTTACTCGAGCCAAGGCGTGTTGCCGCTAAATCTATCGCTTTTTATCTGGCTAAGTTGCTTGGTGAAAAAGTGGGTCAACGTATTGGTTATCAAATTCGTAATGATCGCCAAATTTCCAAGGAAACGCGGTTAGAAATCGTTACTGAAGGCGTTTTAACCCGTCGTTTGCAAAATGATCCGGAATTACGGGGTATTGGACTCATCATTTTTGATGAGTTTCATGAACGATCAATTCATGCTGATTTGGCATTAATGCTGACACTGGAAGTGCAAGAGGCTTATCGAGAAGATCTAAAGTTACTGGTCATGTCGGCGACTATCGATACAGAGCTAATCGCCAATTATCTTCACAATGCCCCCGTATTAAAGTGTCCAGGACGAACTTTTTCGGTTGAAATTGGGTATATAAGTAAGCCCGCTGCTTATTTAGATCAGCAAGTGATAAGTGCGCTAAATATGGCATTAAGCGAGAGCAGTACAGGAGATATACTGCTCTTTCTACCTGGGCAGGGCGAGATCAGAAGGTGTATGCGCTTAGCGCAACTTCAATATGGCTCAAGTTTGACTCTGCTGCCGCTATATGGTGCTTTACCACTAGCACAGCAAGAGTTGGTATTAAGTAAAAAAACAGACAGTAAACGCAGGGTGATTTTTTCCACCAATATTGCGGAAACAAGTTTAACCATCGAAGGGATCGCTACGGTTATCGATTGTGGTTTAGAAAAACATTTAAATTTCGATGTTAAAAGTGGCTTGTCGAGATTGGAAACTGTTTCCATCTGCAAAGCGTCGGCTACTCAGAGAACGGGGCGAGCAGGGCGTTTACAGCGTGGCCGTTGTATTCGTTTATGGAGCGAAGCTAAACACAATGGACTCAATGATTTCCAAGCCGAAGAGATAACCAGCACCGATCTAAGCAGTTTAGTTTTGGAGTTGGCTGCTTGGGGGATAACCACATTCGAAGAGGCTAACTGGTTAACCCCACCACCTAAACATCACTTTCAGACGGCTTCTCAGCTTAATTTCGCATTAGGTCTGCTGGATGCCAATAACAACATCACGGAGCAGGGTAATAAGGCATTAAAATTAGGCGTAGAGCCGAGACTTGCGAGTATGTTGGTCAATTGTAAGTCGCTACTGCACCGGAGAATATCGTGTATCTTGGCGGCATTGCTCAGTGAGCGCGATATTCTTCGCAATGCTGATAGCTCTGATATTGTCGAGCGCGTTATTGTGTTTAACGATTATTTACTCGATAGAAAATCAGCACACAGCAATCAGCGAGTCAATCTAGGTGCATTAGAGCAAGTGGTCACTTTAGCAAAATCTTTTGCAACAACGCTTGGCTTGACCACATTAAGCGAGCCTCTCAGTTTATCTGAATTACAAGATAACGTCGGATGTTTATTGCTTAGGGCCTACCCAGATCGATTGGCCAAAATACGCGGCGCCCAAAGTAACCGATATTTACTGGCCAATGGGCGAGGAGTCACACTCAGAGAAATGGATTCTGTTCAGGGGCAGTCTTGGCTGGTTGTCTCGGATTGCGACGGGAAAAATAGAGATGGCAATATTTACAGCTGCGCGGCCATTTCAATAGATCAGATTAAAACTATATTGGCAGGGCAGTTAGAGACGAACAGTTATTACGCGTTGGATAATCAAAAAGAAAAAGTAATGGGTAGGCAGAAATTAACCTACCGTGCTTTAGTGCTAGAAGAGCAGTTACTAAGCGCTATCCCGCAAAAGGAGTTTAGCAAATGCGCCGCAGATATCATTAAGCAAGAGGGGTTGACCTTTATTAATTGGACGAGCAGATGTGCGTCATGGCTGGCGAGAGCTAAATGGTTAGGGTCTGTGTTAGATGATTTTCCGCAGATAAGTGAAACCTACCTTATTAATGAATTAGATAACTGGTTACTGCCTTATATTAGCAATACAAAAACCATAAAACAGCTCAGAAAACTCAATATTATTGATTTATTGATGGCCACGTTAACTTGGCAGGAAAAGCAGATATTAGAATGTCAGGCTCCAGAGTTTTATCTAGCACCGAGCGGGAAATCAATTACCATTCGTTATGATCAAGATCAGGGACCCACGGTGGCGATTGTTTTGCAGGAGATGTTTGGCCAATTAGATTCCCCGCGGTTGGCTGATAATAAAATTCCGATACGCTTTGAACTGCTTTCACCTGCCCGGCGGCCCATTCAAACGACCAGTGATTTAGCTAACTTCTGGCGCACCTCTTATTTTGAGGTCGCCAAAGAGATGCGTGGGCGATATCCAAAGCATCGTTGGCCGGATACGCCATTACTAGAGTCGCCAGGGCGCTCTATTAAAAGGAAGTAATAAATCCGTTGAATGTAGTATTTTTTATGTAAAGAATATTCTGTGGATTGGCAAATTGTGCAATATGCTTGTTACAATCAGCCCATATTATTCGATTTATTGTTGGCGAGCTAATTACCTTCAAGGTGATAGCTGTAAGGCACGACAAAATAGCAAAATTAAAACAGTTGGGAAGTTGATGTCTAAAAAAAGTTCTGATGTTGTTGCAAACAAAAAAAACAGCAATAAAAATTTAAAAATAAAAACGCTGAAGCAGCGTTTTTTAAGTTTTTTATGGTCCTTGTTATGGAAAGGAAGCGTGGCTTTTTGTGCTTTTCTATTTATTGCTGGCATCTATTTTGATCAGAAAATAGAACGTAAATTAGATGGCCCCACATGGGCATTGCCCGCTCAAGTCTATGGGCGACCGCTACTGTTGCAAAGGGGGGAACTATCACAAGCACAATTAGTTGGTGAGTTGAAATTATTAAATTACCGCCCTGTTGAGTCGGTGCAAAGTAGCGGTCAATTTTCGGTTAATCAGCAGCAGGTTATTATTTATCGTCGCGCGTTTGATTTTCCAGACCGGCCTGAAAGTGCATTAAAAATCAGGGTTGATTTTTCACAGGGCAAAATAGCTTCAATAACAGATGAAAGGCGACAAAATAGAGACTCTATTCGCCTCGATCCTTTACTTTTAGCACGGCTTGATTCAGATAAAATAGAAGATCGCGTATTTGTCCCTTTTGAGAAGATCCCCAATCTATTTGTTAATACTTTACTGGTGATGGAAGATAAGAATTATTATCACCACCAAGGGATCTCTCCTTTGGCTATTTTGCGCGCTTTTATTGTTAATTTTCAAGTCGGTAGAAGAGTGCAAGGCGGGAGTACCTTAACTCAGCAGCTGGCTAAAAATCTCTTCCTGACCCCTGATCGTAGTTTATGGCGAAAATTTCAAGAAGCCTATATTGCTGTTTTAATGGATTATAAATACAGTAAAGATGTATTGTTAGAAGCTTACCTTAATGAAGTTTATCTGGCACAAAATGGTGATTCAGCTATTTACGGCATCGGGCTTGCTAGTGATTATTATTTTGCGCGGCCGATTAATGAATTGCGTATTGAGCAGATTGCCTTGCTGGTGGCGATAATTAAAGGCCCTTCTTATTACAATCCCCGCAGGAATCCTGAACGTGCATTATCTCGTCGCGATTTAGTGTTGCGCAAGATGGTTGAAAACAATCTTATCAGTACGGCCGATTATAAATATGCGGTCGCAGACTCACTCAACTTAAGTAAAAAACGGGCATTAAATGAACGTGCTAACCCCGCTTTCATGAGTTTGTTATATCGCGAGTTGGCAGCGCAAGTACCTCGTTCGGTACGTAATAGTAACGGCTTACATATTTTTACTTCAATTGCGCCTCTCGCACAAAAACATGCTGAGTTTGCCGTGCAAAAAGGGGTCGCTCAGGTAAGCAAAGATAAGCAGGACGACTTACAAGCGGCTATGGTTATCAGTGATAGGCAGTATGCTGAAGTGCGTGCCGTTGTTTCTGGGCGAGAAGTTAAGTTTAGTGGTTTTAACCGTGCTTTAGATGCTAATCGTCCGATTGGTTCATTGGTTAAACCGGCTGTCTACTTGACCGCATTAGATGCTGGATATGGTCTAGATTACCACCTAAATGATAAAGCTATTATTCTTAAAAATGGCACCGGTCAACGCTGGCAGCCTAAGAATTATGATAGAAAATTTCGTGGGCAAGTGACCTTAGAAGAGGCATTAATCCATTCGCTGAATGTACCCACAGTCAATTTAGGGATGCAGGTAGGGCTTAATAATGTTATTAGCAGTCTACACAAAATGGGGATACAAGAAAAAATAAAAGCTTACCCATCGCTGGTATTGGGTAGTATCTCTCTTTCACCTTTACAGGTTGCGCAAATGTATCAGCCGATCACGATGAATGGGGGGTATCAGCCACTCACTTTAATTCGTTCTATTATGTCCAATGAGGGTGAACTTTTATATCAAAGAGGGGATAGATCTGAGCAAGTATTTTCACCCCAAGCGGTGAAAGAGTTAACCAATACCTTACATAAAGTAACCAGTGAGGGGACCGCCAGAAGTTTACGCTGGCGCAATCCAGGGCAGTCTTTTGCAGGCAAAACGGGCACCACTAATAATTTAAACGATAGCTGGTTTGTCGGCTTTGATCGTGACGAAGTGGTGACGACTTGGGTGGGCAAGGATAATAATACAAGCGCAGCGTTAACAGGGAGTAGTGGGGCGTTAGTGCTCTTCTCCTATTACATGAAACAGAAAATAGGAAAATAAAGTGAGTGAGTCATTGATAGACATAGAGCAGTTATTGAGTGATTTCCAGGAAAGTAAAAGTTGGGATAAACAGTATCGCCTAATTATTCAGTTGGGTAAAAAATTACCGGCACTGACGCAAAATGACAAAATCGAGTGTAATCTGGTTAATGGCTGTGAAAGCGATGCTTGGTTGGTTCTGCACAAAGAGGGAGATATTTATCATTTGCAAATGGACAGTGATAGCCGTGTAGTAAAAGGGCTAATGATGATTATACTTATTATTTTCCAAGGGAAAAACACACTACAAATTAGAGCGATTGATATCAATTCTATTTTTGTTCAACTAGGTTTATTTAACCATCTCAGTCCTTCGCGTGTAAATGGTTTACACGCCATTGTTAATAAAATCAAAAATGTTTAAATTCTGGCAAGTAGTTCGATTTTTATCACTGGCTTTGTTCTTTTTAGTCGTAACCCCTGCTTCTCTATTGGCCAAGCCGCCGCTGGATTTCGTACCGAGTGTGCAGCGCTATGTCTATGATATCGCCTATAAGAACATAGCGGTTGGTAAAGTTATCAGAGAATTACATTATCAAAAAGCCGATAGGATCACTGTCAATACACGAGCGGATCTCGCCTTTCTTTTTTATCATTTTGGTGGGAATCAATTGACCGATATTTATTGGGATGAGACTTCCCAGTCGTTTCTGAGCAAAAAGTTTGTGCGTAAGAGCATCGGTTTTTCAGGCGGAAGTCTGCAGGCTGAATTTTTTGACGGGGGACATCAGACACGTATCAGAGGTGATGGCGAAGATCAGGAATTTGTCAATAAAGAACAGCCAATAATCGATTTTAATGTGCTTGGATTACAAATGTCAGAGGGGTTAAAGTCGGGAAGAACCGATTTTGAGTTTTATATGCAAACCGAGGATTCCGTTGCCCATTATTTTTTTAAAGTAATGGGCAAAGACGTTATTCAGACAAAATTTGGGCAACTTCATACTTACCGAATAGAACAAACAGGTAAAGATGACCGTCAGCTTATTGTCTGGTTTGCACCTGAAATTAATTTTCAGATAGTGAAGTTCCAGTATAAACGCAAGCTCTTAGATCTTAGTGGTGTAATTAGTGCACGATCAATGATCAATTTATGAGTGTTAAGCACTCACGTTGTTAGGATAAAAATGAAAAATAACAATACAGTGAAAGCAAACTTATTGCACCCAAGAAATTTACATTCTGGTCGCTATGATTTTAAACAGCTATGCGCGGCATCTGCGCAATTAGCCCCCTTTGTGATTAACAATCCCAGTGGTCAGCTAACAATTGACTTTGCTAACCCAGCTGCCGTATTAGCACTTAATCAAGCATTATTAAAGTGCTTCTATAATATCTCTTTTTGGCAAATACCAGCAGGCTATTTGTGCCCACCTATTCCTGGGCGTGCTGATTATATTCATTACTTAGCCGATTTATTAGCACAAAGTGCTAACGGTATTGTACCAACAGGAAAAAAAGTAAAAGTACTTGATATTGGCACAGGCGCCAACTGTATTTATCCTATTATTGGCAGCCAATGTTACGCTTGGTCTTTTGTGGCAACGGACATCGATCCCGTGTCGATTAAGACGGCGCAGTTGATTGTGAAATCAAATCGTCATTTAACGCCTTTTATTAAATTAGTATTACAAAAAAATACGAACGCTATTTTTGCTGGAGTAATAAAAAAACAAGATAAATTTGCCTTAACACTGTGTAATCCTCCTTTCCATGCATCAATGGAGCAAGCAGCTGCAGGCAATGCGCGCAAAGTGAACAATCTAGGCAAAGGGAAAATAATCGCCAATCCCACACTTAATTTTGGCGGACAAGAGAATGAGTTGTGCTGTGCGGGGGGGGAAATCGCTTTTTTAAAAAGGATGGTGTTAGAAAGTCAAGATTATGGGCAGCAAGTTTGCTGGTTCACGAGTCTTGTTTCTAAAGCTGAAAATATCCCCGTGCTAAAAAAATTATTAACCGAGATAGGGGTTAAGCGGATAAAAGTAATTAACATGTCACAGGGACAAAAGGTCAGCCGTTTGCTAGCATGGTGTTTTTTACTCGAAGATGATTTGACTTTTTAATCCAAATAATGAGCTACTCTTATTGATATATAAGCAAATCACTTCAACATGTATCTGAAGTCGTTTGCGTATAAATGCCGCTTTAGTATTGATGATCGAGATAATAATGGACAGACCTAAACGCCAACGTAAAAAAAAATTAGTGTTCGATATCGTGTTAATCTTATTATTAAATGCCTTTTTTTGGATCTTTTTAAGAGAACGAGATCTCCTTGAACAGCTGAATCTATTTGTTCGTAACCATCCACATTACCATCTTGAACAGGCAATCCCGTTAGTCTTTACTGCCCTGCTGAGCTTGCTGTATTTTGTTATACGTCGTTGGCGAGAGGGGATGTCGCTTGCTAATTCTGCTGCACAACGTATTTCAACAGACGCGTTGACTAAGTTATATAATCGTCGCGCGTTAGAATCTAAATTATCAATCGAATGGGAACGTTTTATTCGTTATAAAGCGCCTTTTTGCTTGATGATGCTTGATATTGATGATTTTAAAGTAATCAATACACAGCTGGGAAATCAAGAAGGCGACCGAATTATTATCAATATCGCTGAAATACTGCTCAATAATACGCGTAAAACAGATTTTTGTGCGCGTTGGGGTGGGACTGAATTTTTAATACTTTGCCCTGTGAGCGAGCTGCAGGCTATCAGCGTTTTAGCTGAGCGGTTGCGAGGAGATATCTATCGTCTCTTAAAAGGGGGCGTCGAGCTGAGTGTCAGTTTGGGAGTCGCTCAGGCAGATCCGAAAAAATCACTGGAAGGACTAATTAAATCTACCGATCTAGCGCTTCACAAAGCGAAAAAAACCGGTGGTAATTGTGTGCTAAGCAGTGAATAGCTATGCGCATCTAATAAAAAGCCCAAACAATAAATCTGTTCGGGCTTTTCGCTATTAAGGTTAGTTAAGTAGACGAGCACGGATTGTGCCGCTAATCTCTTTAAGCTTCGTTAACGCCATATCTGCATCTTCACTGTTTACATCAATCACAACATAACCGATATTTGCATTAGTTTGTAGATATTGTGCGGCAATATTTATATTGTTTTCAGCAAATGCCAAGTTGATTTTGGTTAAAATCCCCGGCTGATTTTGATGAATATGTAATAAACGACTTGCGCCATGGTGTAAGGGCAAAGAAACTTCTGGGAAATTCATAGAGGAGAGTGTTGAACCATTATCAGAGTATTTCACTAATTTACCTGCTACTTCATAGCCGATATTCTCTTGCGCTTCCTGTGTACTGCCACCAACATGCGGCGTTAGAATCACGTTATCAAATTGGCGAAGTGGTGATTCAAACTCTTCTTTATTTGATTTTGGCTCCGTAGGGTAGACATCAATTGCTGCACCTGAAAGCTTTTTGCTGGTAAGAGCATCACATAAAGCTGGAATATCAACGACAGTCCCACGTGCTGCATTCATGAAAATAGCACCATCTTTCATTTGAGCAAATTCTCTTGCAGCGATCATATTTTTGGTTGAATCTAGCTCGGGTACATGCAAACTAATCACATCAGATTGAGCAAGCAGTTGCTCCAGTGGTGCAACCTGTGTTGCATTACCTAAGCTTAACTTATTTTCGATATCGTAATACGAAACGTTAAAGCCCAAGTTCTCAGCAAGAATACCAAACTGTGTACCAATATGACCGTAACCGATAATGCCTAATTTTTTACCACGCGCCTCATATGAAGCGGTTGCTGATTTATCCCACTCACCACGATGTGCTTTGGCATTTCTCTCTGGTACGCCACGTAAGAGTAGGAGTGCTTGACCTAGTACCAGCTCTGCGACACTACGTGTATTGGAAAAAGGTGCATTAAAGACGACTATTCCTTTTTTCTGTGCCGCCTGTAGATCAACTTGGTTTGTACCAATACAGAAGCAACCAATACCGATAAGTTTATCTGCGGCTGCTAACACTTTCGCAGTTAGATTGGTGCGTGAGCGGATACCGATAAAATGAGCATCTTTGATTTTCTCCATTAACTCTTCGTCGTTTAACGAAGTTTTAATGTTTTCAATATTGTTGTAACCCGCTTCAGTGAAAGTCGCTACTGCACTTTGGTGTAATCCTTCTAGCAGAAGAATCTTGATTTTATCTTTACTGAGTGAACACTTAGTCATTCTATTTCCTTGGGCTTAATAAATAAGGTAAATGGATAAATAATTGTAAATTTTTGTGATCTTAAAATAGCAAAAACTGCAATAGATGTGAATATTTGTCGCTGCAATCAGACATGAAAACATCAATTAATTTTTTACATTCTAATGATTTAATGAATAACTTTGTTAATCTGCCACGATAAACGTATTATTTAATTGTTTTCACGCCATCTTGCGAACCGATTAAAACAATATCAGCAGCTCGGTTTGCAAACAGGCCGTTAGTAACCACGCCGACAATGGCATTAATTTGGGCTTCAAGTTTAAGTGGCTCGGCAATTTTTAAATTATGTACATCCAGAAGAACATTGCCATTATCAGTAATAACACCTTGGCGGTAAACTGGATCACCACCCAATTTAACCAGTTCACGGGCCACATAACTGCGTGCCATGGGAATCACTTCCACAGGTAATGGGAAGTCCCCTAAAATGTCAACATTTTTGCTGTTGTCGATAATACAGATAAATTTATTTGCTACAGCGGAAACGATTTTTTCGCGGGTAAGTGCTGCGCCGCCACCTTTTATCATATGCTTATAGGGATTGATCTCGTCGGCTCCATCAACATAAATGCTTAGTGTCGAGACTTCATTAAGATCAAACACATCGATGCCATAGCTTTTTAATTTGGCCGTTGAAGCATCTGAGCTGGACACTGCACCTTTAATCTCATTTTTCATTGTCGCTAGTGCATCAATAAAGTGATTTACAGTCGAGCCTGTACCCACGCCTACAATTGAATCTTTCTCTACATATTGTAAGGCTGCGTAAGCCGCGGCTTTTTTCATCTCATCTTGTGTCATCGTCTGTCTCTCCTATTTGCTAAAGCATCGGGTGCGAAAAAGTGTGGAGATTATAACCTGTTAAAAGCAGTTATCCATGAGATATTTACTAATTTTTATTGGCTAAAATACCCATTGGTAATGGTGGTTAGGGGTTATTATTTCAGGCAGTGGTACATCCCACTCTTCAATTGGGAGGTTATTCACCAGTTGGCAATCATGTGCTAAACCGATTGGGTAGGGACCCGTTTTCTCTTTATACCAAGGTGCCAGCATACGATCGTAATAGCCACCCCCCATGCCGATACGGTTTCCCTGTTGATCAAAAGCAACAAGGGGAGTAAAAATTAAGTCTAATGCTTTAATTGGGCTGCTATGAAGTTGCTCTAACTTCGGCTCATAAATGCCATATCTATTTAGCACCATTTCAGAATCTATTGTGTATTGTAAAAACAACAAATGTCCTTGGCTGAAGGGGTGTACGACGGGCAGATAAACTTGCTTTTTATTTGCCCAGCACCAATGGATAAATTCAAAGGTGTCTATCTCCCCATCATGAGCGAGTGAGAGTGCTATCTTTTGTGCTGCTAATATTTTAGGGTGTTTAATCAATCGTTGTACTAATTTGGCGGCGTCTTGCTTTTGCTGCAAGCCTGATAAATTACGCCTGACTGAGCGAACTTGACTGCGTATTTGCGAACGAAGTGGGTCCTTTGTGTGCTTCTCAGTTGAATCTTTCATAAGGTTCTTTAGCAACTCGTTAAAAATAGTCACTAAATAATACCACTGTTTTTATAAGAGAGAGGAAAATTTTATATTGCTATTGATTGTGGATGAGAAACACGAAGGTCTTTAGATGTCAGTTTCTTTTTTTTTGAAGAAGTAACCCAAGATATTGTTATTGGCGGTGAGTTAGTAACCCGAAGGTTGATAGATGCCGGTTTCTTTTTTTTTGAAGAAGTAACCCAAGATATTGTTATTGGTGATGAGTTGGTAACCGAAGGTCGATAGATGCCGGTTTCATATTTTGTGTTTGAAGAAGTAACCCAAGATAGTGTTATTGGTGATGAGTTAGTAACCCGAAGGTCGATAGATGCCGGTTTCATATTTTGTGTTTGAAGAAGTAACTCAAGATAGTGTTATTGGCGGTGAGTTAGTAACCCGAAGGTTGATAGATGCCGGTTTCATATTTTATGTTTGAAAAAGTAACCCAAGGATATCGCTATTGACTGTAGACCTTGAACCCGAAGGTCAAAGTCGGTTTCTTAGTGTTTGCCGTAGGCTTCTCGATACGAGCCGAGCTTGCACAATAGCATTCAAGCCAAGTTACCAGGATAAAGCTTATCGGCTCAGGGACGTAGTCAAGATGAGCGGATATCCGAGGGTTAAAAATACTTTAACCCAGTTTTTTGAATTTGCAAAGCGGTTTTTCAGTGAATTTTTTATCTTGTTTTACTATTGATTTATTTTTTTATATTCTGTGATTAATCGTTTCATAAATAAAGACAAGAGTTGATTATGGCGTTTTTTTCTCATCAGTTTGTAAAACAGCCTCAATTGATTCCTGCAGAATGTGGATCCGTTTACTGAGCTGCTCTGTCTGTTTTGTGTTTTTAGCTTTTTCTGCATTAAGCTCGTGGCAGAAATTTAATGCAGCCATTACAATAAGCTGCTCATTACGTAAAGCTCGGCTGGAGGTTTTAATTTTTTTTAATTTCTCATTAAATTGTTCAACTGTATTTTGTAGCGTCAGTTCCTCACCCTCTGGGCAGGCAATTTTATAAGGTTGTCCTAAAATTGAGATCTCAACATTTGCCATCATTAACCTACGTAGTAAGAGTGGAATAATCGCTAGCTTAAAGGTTAGCGCGCTCAAAAATAAAAATCAATTAAGGACTATAGCTATCTCGCTATCAACTTTCAAGTACTTACTGGTAGCACTATCTACAGGATGCTAGAATGTTTTATCGTTTAGTGAATTGAAGTCTCTTTTTCAACTCGCTGGGGATAGTCAATTAACCGCTAATAAAAAGAGTTATACAAATGAGTAAAGAGCCATTACCAAGTTTCACAAAAATCACGCAGACACTTGAAGCTGCTGAGTTATATACCAATGCATCGGAAACACACGGCATATTATCAGGGTTTGTTTGTGGAGGCATTGAGCTTGATTCACAAAGTTGGCAGTCACATTTTAATAATGTGGTAAATGATGGTATGGGGTTACCTATTAATGCAAAAAAATTGATTGATTCTATTTATAGGCAAGTCGTTCATCAATTTACCGATGATGGTTTGGGGTTTCAGCTACTACTGCCAGATGATAATGTCCCACTTGATGAGCGTGCAGAAGCAATGGCACAATGGACACAAGGGTTTCTAGTCGGATTTGGTATGGTGCAGCAGGCATTGAACCAAGCCCCTGATGAAATTCAAGAATTAATACGTGATATTCGTGATATCTCGCAAGTATCACTTGATTTTGAACAAGAAGATGAAGAGTCTGAAATTGCGTTTGTCGAAATCGTTGAGTATTTACGTGCCGGAGCCATGATCTGCTTTAATACTTTTTCTCGCAAACCGCCAATGACTATTTCAAAAACAATTCATTAAGTTAATAACAAAAAGAGGTTTTATGAGTGTATTTCAATCTCGTCGCGCGCAATTTTTGGCGCAGATGGATGATAATAGTTTAGCTGTTTTCCCTGCTGGCTCAGAAAAAATCCGTAGCAATGATACGGAGTATCCTTTTCGACAAAACAGCGATTTTTACTACTTAACGGGATTTAATGAACCCGATGCTTGTTTACTGCTAATCAATAAAAAGGGTAATCAACAAGCGCTGTTATTTAATCGTAAAAAAGATAAAAGTGCGGAAATTTGGCACGGTTATCGATTAGGGCAGAGCGCTGCTGTGAGTGAACTCGGCTTCGATGCGGCTTATCAGATTGAAGAATTACAAAAACACTTGCCGCAATTACTCGACGGCTTAAGCACGCTTTATTTTCCTATCTTCCAAGATCCCGCTCTGGATAAAATGCTCTCAAATGTTATTAATGAGTTACGCGCAGGTAGACGCAAAGGTCAAACAACGCCAAGCCGATATATCGATAATTTATCCATATTGCATGAGATGCGTTTAATTAAATCAGAAGAGGAAATTGTATTATTATCCGAAGCCGCTGAAATTTCAGCCGCCGGGCATATTCGCGCGATGCAAGAATGTCATGCGGGCATGTGGGAATACCAATTACAAGCGGAATTGGAGCATGAATTTGCTCAACAGGGCGCCCGTCATACAGCTTATAACTCTATTGTGGCAGGTGGCGAAAATGGCTGTATTCTCCATTACACGGAAAATAGAGGAAAATTACGCGATGGTGATTTGGTGCTGATTGATGCGGGTGCTGAATATCAAGGATACGCGGGTGATATTTCCCGTACTTTCCCTGTCAATGGTGTTTTCTCCGCAGCACAAGCAAAGTTATATCAACTCGTATTGGACACTCAAATCAGTGCGATCAGTCAGGTCAAACCGGGCGTGGCATTAATCGATATTAATAAAAATGCGATTAAGCAGCTGGTGGATGGATTGCTTGAATTAGGTATTTTGCAGGGGGAGCGTGAGCAGTTGATAAAAGATGAAGCCTACAAAGATTTCTATATGCACGGAATTGGCCATTATCTGGGATTAGATGTACATGATGTGGGGGATAGTGGCACACCTGAACATCCGCGGTTATTACAAGCTGGTATGGTGGTGACCATTGAGCCTGGTTTGTATATCAGTGCTTCAGCCAATGTAGAGGATCGTTGGAAAAAGATAGGGATCCGTATTGAAGATGATGTGTTAGTGACTGAATTTGGTGCTGAAGTCTTGAGTGCTGATGTACCTAAAAGCATTAACGAGATCGAAGCGTTAATGAGATCAAGTCGTTAATGGGAAATACAAAAAATCATGCCTAAACAGACAGATTTTGATCTGATTATTATCGGAGCAGGTATGTCCGGTAGCCTACTCGCTTATGCTCTGTTAGCTTTATCTCCGAGTTTAAAGCTTGCGTTGCTTGATGATAATCCCGAAGGATTAAAAAAAGGTATTCATCCTGGTTTTGATGCGCGCTGTATTGCATTAAACGCGGGCAGTTGTGCACTATTGGATGAATTGGGGTTGTGGAGTGTATTACAAGACAAGGCACAAGCAATTGATGATATCCATATCTCTGATCGTGGCCATTGGGGGGCGCTAGAATTACCGCGTAGCCCTCTTTTCGTGGATAATAAACCACAAGCGTTTGGTGTCGTCATTGCGCTGCAGGATATCGGCTTAGTCCTGAATAAGCGCTTATCACAATACAAGCAACTGACGCGGCTATACAACTGTGAGTTAACCGCGATAGAGAAACAAGCGGAGCAAGTTGTTTGCCAGTTAGCAGATGGACAAACTTTAACGGCGCGATTATGCGTTGGCGCGGACGGTATAAAAAGTGTCACACGTGAATTATTAGCTATTCCATCACAATTATCTGATTATGGCTGCAGCGCAATTATCGCCAATGTGCGCTGCGCTCAAGCACATCACAATAAAGCCTTTGAACGCTTTACTCAATTTGGTCCCATTGCCCTGCTGCCGTTAAGCGATAATCGTTATTCCTTGGTATGGTCTGTCGACAATAAGGATGCAGGCCGTTTAGCCGCGCTTGATGAAGGAAAATTTTTAGCCGCATTGCAGCAAGCCTTTGGTTATCGTGCCGGCATTTTTAATGAAGTAGGTAAACGTGAAGTTTACCCCTTAAGCCTGATGAAAACCGATAAACCAGTTACCCATCGTGGGCTCTGCTTGGGTAATGCCGCACACGCTTTACATCCGGTCATGGGGC
Source organism: Psychromonas antarctica (assembly GCF_022267535.1). Classification (GTDB taxonomy): domain Bacteria; phylum Pseudomonadota; class Gammaproteobacteria; order Enterobacterales; family Psychromonadaceae; genus Psychromonas; species Psychromonas antarctica. The sequence goes on along the minus strand of NZ_JAHNZV010000019.1, from coordinate 22,964 downwards.
AAGGTTTTAATTTGGGGTTGCGCGATCTTTATGTGTTGGCTATGTTAATTAGCCAAGTCGAAGATAAACAGGAAATTGGTGATTTTAAACTGCTCAATGAATATTGGTTAGCCCGCCGCTCTGATCACCATAATAGTCTTAATTTAACCGACTCAATCGTACGGGTTTTTAGTAATACAAGTTGGCCTGTGGTGGTCGGGCGAAATGTCGCTTTACAAGCGATGCGCCACCTGCCGAGTTTATCTGTGCCTATTGTTAAGCAAGCCAAAGGGCAATTTAATCTGTTTCCTTAACGGCAACTGTTATTTTGTAAAAATATTTAGCACGCCTATTTAAAGAGGATATTAGAAGATAATGCAATCATATGATTTAACTATTATTGGCGGGGGAATGGTCGGTTTAACATTAGCCGCCAGTTTGGCTGATAGTCCATTATCCATTGCGTTGATTGAAAACAGCGATCCCGCTGAACTGACACACAAGCCCGCCAGTCGAATGAGCGCAATAAGTTATGCAAGTCGCGCTATTTTTGAACGTTTAAATATTTGGCAACATCTTGATAGTGATCGCATTACCCCTTATAGCAGTATGCAGGTTTGGGAAAAGGACAGTTTTGGGAAAATCAATTTTAGTGCACAGCAGGTTGACTGCACTGAGCTGGGATATATTATCGAAAATGTGCAGATCCAAGCTGTATTATTACAAGCGGTTCAGAAGCAACACAACGTGACTTTCTATGCCCCTGATCAATTAAGCCAAATCGCGGTTGGCGAAGGCGAAGCCTGGATTACTTTAAAAAGTACTAAAATGCTAACCTCTAAGCTGGTGGTCGGTGCGGACGGTGCCAATTCAGCGCTACGCAATCAGGTTGATATTCCTTTAACACAGTGGGATTACAACCATCACGCTGTAGTTGCGACTGTTACAACTGAACTGGCCCATGATAATTGTGCCAGACAAATATTTACCCCAGATGGCCCATTAGCCTTTTTACCCCTGTTTGAAAAAAATCTCAGCTCAATTGTTTGGTCTGTCTCCCCAGACAAAGCCGAGCAGTTAAAAAAACTATCTAAACTTGAATTTGAGAGGCAATTAACGCGCACCTTTGATAACCGTCTAGGTCACTGTGAATTGCACAGTGAACGTCACAGTTTTCCTTTGAAAATGCGTTATGCGCGAGATTTTGCGAAACATCGTATCGCTTTAATCGGTGATGCCGCACATACGATTCATCCACTCGCAGGGCAGGGGGTCAACCTTGGTTTACTTGATGCGCTTAGCTTAAGCCAAACCATCTTAGAAAATATACAAGCAGATAAAGACATTGGTTTATATACGAATTTGCGTTTTTTTGAACGCTGGAGAAAAACCGAAGCAATGCAGATGATCGCCTCGATGGAGTTGTTAAAGCAGTTATTCCAAGGTGCTAATCCGTTGCAAAAAGGAGTTCGTGATCTCGCTTTATTATTTACAGATAAAGTCAATCCGCTTAAAAAACAGTTTATCAAGCAGGCGATGGGGTTAACTGGTGAGTTGCCAAAACTGCTGCATAAACGTTAACTCGCCCTCACCTCATTTTGAGCAGCTAGAAAAACAGTGTATATTACGGCCCAATAGCAAAATATATTCGACTAACTGATTTGAAATTAATCAAAAAAAGAGCTTACATTATGATAATTAAACCAAAAACTCGTGGCTTTATTTGTACAACCACTCATCCAGTGGGCTGTGAAAAGAACATTCAAGCACAAATTGAATATACTAAAAAACAGGGCAAAATAAAAAATGGCCCCAAACGTGTATTAGTGATTGGCTCTTCTGCAGGTTACGGTATGTCTTCGCGTATCGCTGCGGCATACGGATCCGATGCGGCAACGATTGGCGTGTTTTTTGAAAAACCAGCGACAGATCGTAAACCTGGATCTGCAGGTTGGTACAACAGCGCTGCATTTGAGAAACAAGTAAAGGCAGATGGTTTATACGCAAAAAGCATCAATGCAGATGCTTTTTCACATGAAACTAAAGCCAAAGTCATTGAGTTAATTAAAGAAGATCTTGGTCAAATTGATGCGATTATCTACTCTGTCGCTGCGCCTGTTCGTAAACTGCCTGATACGGGTGAAGTTATTCGCTCAAGCCTGAAACCGATTGGGCAAACTTATGTCTCTACTGCAATTGATACCAATAAAGATTGTATTATTGAAGCCTCTGTTGAGCCTGCAACTGCAGATGAAGTTGCCGATACAGTTACGGTAATGGGCGGACAAGATTGGGAGTTGTGGTTAAGTGCGTTAGGCGAAGCTGGCGTATTAGCGCAAGGTGTTAAAACCGTTGCTTACTCTTATATCGGCACTGAGTTAACTTGGCCAATATACTGGGATGGCGCATTAGGTCAGGCAAAAATCGATCTGGATCGTGCATCAACGGCTATTCAAGCACAACTTGCCCCACTCAATGGTGAAGCTTATGTTTCTGTACAAAAAAGTGTGGTAACACAAGCCAGCGCTGCGATTCCTGTTATGCCCCTGTATATCTCTATGGTATTTAAAATAATGAAAGAGAAAGGCCTTCATGAGAGCTGTATGGCGCAGATTTACCGTCTCTTTACCACGCAGTTATATAAAGAAGATGGCAGCGTCGCGACGACTGATGAAGCGCGACGTCTACGTTTAGATGATTGGGAATTACGTGATGATGTGCAACAAGCTTGTAAAGATCTGTGGCCGACAATTACCACTGAAAACCTATTTGCGTTAACCGATTACAAAGAATATAAAGAAGAGTTTTTACAACTGTTCGGATTTGCTATTGAAGGCATCGATTACGAAGCCGATGTTGATACTTTAGTTGAATTTGATTGTCTTGTTGTTTAATCACTGACCGTTGTATTCTGTAAAATACCCACTTAAGTGGGTATTTTTTTACTGATTGGAAAAAGAAGGGCAATACGCAGAATATGAAAATGTGTTCTGACGGTGGCTGGGGCGTAAGGTACAGGTTGGTTATAAAGTGAGCCCAAAAACGAATGCTCAATCCATAATGGACAAGTATTAAACGATTAAACAGCAAAAAAGTAAATTTTTTCTGTTTTTGATTAATTTTATGTTGCATATCAGTCATAAATTATTAGACTGACACAATAATCGGTATGTAGCGCAGCTTGGTAGCGCACTGCTCTGGGGGAGCAGGGGTCGAAGGTTCAAATCCTTTCATACCGACCACCTTTCTTTTTACCTCTATAAAGCTAATTTTCCCTCTCGTTTTAAGGAACTTTTATGACCCCGTTTTCATTATCTTCTGAGCAATTAATCAAAGAAGTACGCACGGTGTTTGAAGTGCAAAGTGCAGCTATCGTTTCTCACAGTAAACAACTTGGTGATGAGTACCTGCAAGCCTTAGCGTTAATGAAAAACTGCACTGGGCGGGTGATTGTCTGCGGAATGGGGAAATCGGGGCACATAGGTAGAAAAATATCAGCATCACTCGCTTCACTCGGCACGCCCTCTTTTTTTATGCATCCGGGCGAAGCTTTCCATGGCGATTTAGGCATGATCACCAAAGATGATCTGCTGCTGCTCATCTCTTACAGTGGTGAAACCGATGAACTCTTAAAAATCATCCCATCAATTCAGCACTTTGGTAATAAAATAATCTCCATAACCGGTGGACGAAACTCTACGCTGGCACAACACTCAGATGTCGTTTTAGATGCCAGTGTCGAAAAAGAAACCTGCCCAAATAATTTAGCGCCGACCACGTCGACAACTTTAGCCTTAGTCATCGGTGATGCGCTCGCTTCAACGCTAACCCGAGATAATAACTTTAGTCCGATGGATTTTGCGCGCTTCCATCCAGGCGGAAGTTTAGGTAAGCGTTTACTCACTTTTGTGAAAAATGAGATGCGCAGTAATAATCTACCCTTAGTACAGCTGGAGACATCATTAACGGATGCATTAATGGTGATGACCGAAACGCGTACTGGGCTAGCTTTGGTGATGAAAAATGACGAACTTCAAGGTGTTATCACCGACGGTGACGTACGCCGATTTTTGATTTCTGGGAAAAGTATTAATGCTTGTTCTGCCAGTGAACTTATGAATGGATCTCCTTGTTTTATTACGCCTAATGCACGCTTAGCGGAAGCAGAAGAGATTATGCGTGAAAAACATATTAAGTGGTTAATTGTCAGTGAAGATGGCAAAAAATTGGATGGCATTATTGAGTGGGTAAAGTAAACCTACTCGGCAAATTAAACCGCTATCTGGTTATCTTAGCGAGCTGTTTAATGCTGCTGAACAGCGTCACTGTTGCAGCAGCCCAATTGCCAGACAAATCTTTACTGGCTTGGCTTCCTGTTTTAACTTCCAATATCAAATTGCTGCAACCCAACCTAAATTGCCCACAAAACCAGATTACCAATATTCAAGTTAATAAAAAAGAAAACCAGGTTAAAGTTGATATTGCAGCGATAAATTGGGATTTTAATTGCGGAAAAGTGCAAACACTCGAAAATCCGGTTGAAAACAACTTATCTTCAGTTATAAAAAATAAACAGATCGGCTCACAATTTAATGCGTTATTTGATTTTTCGCCTCGTCTTCCAGACACCACCATTACTATAAAATCACTTACCCTGACTTCTGCTTTTATTAAAAATAAATTTATATCTAGTTTATTAATAAAGAAAACCCAGCAAGCACTTATGTTTACACTGAAAAGTGAGGGGGTTAACGCCAAGCTTACTATAAAGCTGTCAGATAAATCATTTATGCTAGAAAGTGCCTTCTCTTTGGCAAAAATAGCACATCTTATCGATCTGCCTATTGAATTGAAAAATAATACTGCGGAGGATCTTTCTTTGCATTATGCCAGCGACTTAAATGCGTGGTGGAAAGGTGTTTTTAGTATAAATTGGCAAGGTGTCTTAGGCGACTTAACAGAGCAAGGTAAGATGAGCGCTGAGGGAGAGATTGATCTATTAAAAAATCAGCTAAAGTTAAATCAGTTGGCGGGTGATTTACAAAATATCACTTATAAAATATCTGCACAGCAACATTGGAAAACGAATAGTGTCAGACTTAAATTAGTTCAACCTGCGATAATTAACTTAGCAACAATGGAAATAAGTTCGTTGCCCTTAACGTTGCATATTGGCAATAGTGCGTTACAAACAAAGGTTTTGCGAGGTAAGGCACAACGTATTCGCGTAGATACACAAAAACTGCCGGCGGTTCTGTTAACTGTGACGGCGAAAGGGAGGCCTCTAGCGTTTTCGCTTGACTGGCGTTTATCTTCTTTAGAGCAAATACTAACAGGCTCCATTGTATCTGCAGGTAAAATAATAAAATTGACGATCCCGAGTTCACCTCTATCGGCACAAACCTTAGTCAGTTCCTTACAGTCTTACCTACCAATACTGGAGCCTCTGCAGGTAGAGGCTGGTAATATTAATCTGCAATTGGCTGTGTTATATGATTCAAGCAATAATAGCGGTCAATTAAAAAGCACTTTGATTATAGATAAGCTCGCAGGTGAATATAATAATGTGCTATTTGATGGTATTACGGGAAATAGTGAACTGGACTATCGGTTTGAAAAAGGTCGAATAACGATCAATCAAGATCAGCAACAGTTGAAAATAGAAAATTTATTTATAGGGATACCTATTCAGGCACTTCAGTTTGATGGTCGGCTTAATGCTTTTAAACCAGTGATTGATCATCTCAAAGCGCGATTATTAGACGGACGAATTGACGTCGATGATTTGAAATTAACACCACCGAGCCAAACAGTTATTAATATATCAGCGATCAGTTTAAGTGAAGTGATTCGATATAGTGCATACCCTGAAATACAAAGTAGTGCGATTATGGATGGTGCTTTGCCTCTTTATCTTAGTGATCAGGGTGCTAGTATTAAAGCCGGAGTGGTTTTTGCTCGCCCCCCTGGTGGGTATATTAAAGTACCAGAGAATACGGTTATTGAAGCGATGGGTAAAGGAAATCCAGCGCTTGCCTATACATTACAACTACTTTCTAATTTCCAGTTTGATACTTTGCAAGGAGATATCGGTTATACTCCAGAAGGTGACGCTAATTTAAAAATAAAAATAAAAGGAATAAGTCCCAATATTAGTGGGATCCATCCGATTAATTTTAACTATTCACATCAAGAAAATATTTTGAAATTACTTAAAAGTCTACGCTTTGATGAACAATTATTAGAGCAGATAAAGGAGAGGTATTAGTGATTAATAAAATGAGTATATTATTGGCGTTATGTTTTATGGTCGCGGCATGTACACCCCGAATAGAGCTTGCTGTACCCAATGAGCCTATTACAATTAATTTAAATGTTAAAATTGATCATGAAATTAGAGTGAAAATCGATAAAGAGTTAGATGACCTCTTTGATCAAGATAGTGGCCTCTTTTAATTCATAATGGAAACCTAGGAGACAACATGAAAAAAATATTTTTAATCTTTACCCTTATGCTCAGTTTTTCTGCTTTTGCATTAGATTTATCGGATGCTAAAGACCAAGGGGTCGTTGGTGAACAAACTAATGGTTTGTTAGGCGTAGTTGAAGCGTCGCCAGCAGTCGCTGAATTAGTCAAAGATATTAACAGCAAGCGCTTAGTCCAATATAAGCAGATTGCGGAAAAAAATGGTATGACATTAGAGCAAGTCTCTATTTTGGCGGGTGCCAAAACGATTCAAAAAACCCCTGCTGGACAATATATCCAAAATGCAGCGGGACAGTGGGTTGTCAAATAACGTATAAGTAACCTCAATTCTGGATAAGCTAAACGATACAGTACCGTTATTTACGCGTATTTCTGCGTTAAATCATCGCAGCAATAACCAGTTATTGCTGCGATGATTCGCCTTGAACTACGCAAAACTAACAGCACTGTATAATATGTTTTTTAACTTTTTGATATTTAATCTAATTTCGCTTCCATTATCCAGAACTGAGGTTAAGTAGCAAAATAAGGCTTTTCTATTGATTGCGGTAATAGGGGGGGCTATTTTGCTTGATAAGTAACCATATTATAGCTTTACTTGCAGCACGAAGACGTGCTGCAATAAATCCTCTTCGAACAACACACTCCCTTTGCTGTTTTCATGTTATTTAGCTTGAGCTTCTGCTGATAATATACGATGATTGTTCCTATTTTTTAGATTTATATAATTCAGAGGTAAGCAATGACTCAGGTGGAAACAGGCCCAAGCAATTTTATTCGTAATATTATTGATAATGATCTTCAGACGGGTAAACATCAGACGATACAGACACGCTTTCCTCCCGAGCCAAATGGCTATTTGCATATCGGTCATGCTAAATCTATCTGTTTGAATTTTGGCATTGCTGAAGATTACCCTAATGCACTTTGTAATTTGCGTTTTGATGATACCAATCCAGTCAAAGAAGATGCAAACTACGTTGCAGCCATTGAAGCAGATGTGCGCTGGTTAGGTTTTCAATGGGCGGGTGATATTCACTATTCTTCTGATTATTTTGAACAGCTTTATGCTTATGCGATTGAGTTAATTGAGCAGGATAAAGCTTACGTTTGTGAACTTAATGCAGAGCAAACACGAGAATACCGCGGCACATTAACCTCGCCCGGTAAAGATAGCCCATTCCGTAACCGACCAATCCAAGAAAGTTTAGATCTATTCACTCGCATGCGAGCGGGGGAGTTTGCCGAAGGCTCTATGATGTTACGCGCAAAAATTGATATGGCTTCAGCGAATATGAAGATGCGCGATCCGGTTATTTATCGTATTCGTTTTGCTCACCACCATCAGACAGGCGACAAGTGGTGTATTTATCCTATGTATGACTTCACGCATTGTATTTCTGATGCGCTTGAAGGTATTACCCATAGTTTGTGTACCCTTGAATTTGAAGATCACCGTCCGCTTTACGATTGGGTACTGGCTAACATTAGTGTTGCGTGTAAACCGCGTCAAATCGAGTTCTCACGTCTCAATTTACAATACACATTAACCTCTAAACGTAAGTTAAATGCGCTGGTGAATGATAATCTTGTGTCGGGGTGGAATGATCCCCGTATGCCGACCATCTCAGGTATGCGTCGTCGTGGTTATCCAGCAGCTGCAATACGTGAGTTCTGTAAACGTATTGGCGTGACCAAGCAAGAAAACACGGTCGAACTTGCTTCTCTTGAAGCTTGTGTGCGTGAAAACCTTGAAAGCAATGCGCCACGTGCGATGGCGGTGATCGACCCGGTTAAAGTTATTATCACTAACTATGAAAATGCCAAAACTGAACAGCTAATCGCACCTGCGCATCCTAAAGATGAAAGCATGGGCACTAGAAGCGTACCTTTTTCAGCAGAACTGTTTATTGATAGAGCCGATTTCAGAGAAGAGGCTAATAAAAAATATAAACGTTTAGTACTTGGTAAAGAGGTTCGTTTACGTAATGCCTATGTGATAAAAGCCGAAACTGTGATTAAAGATGAAGCGGGTACTATCACCGAAATTCATTGCTCATACGACCCCGAAACATTAGGTAAAAATCCAAGTGATGGTCGTAAGGTAAAGGGTGTTATTCATTGGGTTGATGCAAAAACCAATAAACCGGCTGAATTTAGAATTTATGAACGCTTATTTTTAGTTGAAAATCCAGCTGCTGTAGAGAATATTCACGAGGTGTTGAATTCTGACTCCCTTATCGTAAAACAAGGTGTTGTAGAAATAAGCCTTGCAGATAACCAGGTTGAAAAAGCGTATCAATTTGAGCGAGAAGGTTATTTTTGTGCCGATAGCAAAGACTCAACTGCACAACACTTGGTTTTTAACCGTACTGTTGCATTGCGTGATTCTTGGGGCGAGTAAACAGATCTATCTTGTCTTGTGTTTTAAAAGTGGTCAATGTTTGATTGACCACTGACCCCCCAGCTAAAAATACAAATCTCCATTTTATAAATGTGGCTTGCGTCAATTTATTTGCGCAAATCACCTAATCGATTCCATGCTATTCTTAGACTCATTCCATTAATTAAATAAATAGAGAATTGTTGGATTTGGCATTATTTATCACTGACTCTCGCCGTTAATAAAATGCGTAGATGTTTAATTTAGGAGTAAAAAATGGAATTTGAAGAGATGCTCAACATTTTGTCGAGCAAAGATGGCTCTGATCTATATTTATCAACCGGGGCTGCACCTTCAGCTAAATTTCAAGGCGTTTTGAAACCACTTTCCGAAACCCTGTTGCAGCCTGGTGAAGTGGCGCTGATTGCTGATGCCATTATGGATAGCGAGCAAAAAACAGTATTCGAGCAGGAGCTGGAGATGAATCTGGCTATTTCTATTTCAAATGTGGGACGTTTCCGAGTCAATATTTTTAAACAGCGTAATGAAGTGTCGCTTGTTGCCCGAAATATAAAAATAGAAATACCGAAATTTTCCGAGCTAAGGCTGCCGGAAATACTAAAAGATGTGATTATGGCTAAGCGCGGTTTAGTGCTTTTTATTGGTGCGACGGGTTCGGGTAAATCGACATCACTTGCGGCGTTAATTGATCACCGTAATGAAAATGCATCAGGACATATTATTACTATTGAAGATCCCGTTGAATTTGTTCATAAACATAAAAAAAGTATTATTAACCAACGTGAAGTGGGTGTTGATACGCGCAGCTTTCATGCGGCGTTAAAAAACACCCTCCGTCAAGCTCCTGATGTTATTTTGATTGGTGAAATTCGTGATAGAGAAACCATGGAGCATGCGTTAGCATTTGCTGAAACTGGACACTTAGCCATTTCAACATTACATGCAAATAATGCCAACCAAGCATTAGACCGTATTATTAACTTCTTTCCCGAAGAGCGCCGCCCGCAATTGCTGAGTGATTTAGGTAATAACTTAAAATCGTTTATTTCACAACGCTTGATTCCAACGGTTGATGGTAAGCGTTGCGCCGCCATTGAAGTGATGATGGGTACGCTAACTGTGCGTGACATGATCAAACGTGGTGAGTTTGGTTTACTCAAAGACGTGATGGAAAAATCTAAACAATTAGGGATGCAGACCTTTGATTGTGCATTATTTGATTTGGCAGTCGAAGGACGGATTAGCGAAGAGGAAGCGATAAAAAACTCGGATTCTCCAACTAATCTTACGCTTAAATTTAAATTGCATCATGGTGGTATTATGGAGCAAGCAGAAGTAAACGAGCGCAAAAATGGAGGGTTAAGTTTAGAGCCGATGGAAGATTCGTTTTCTGATGATTTAACCTTTTCTTAAGCAGATTATCTTTTATAAAAATAAAAGTGCTATTTAGTGCTTTTATTTTAACTTTATTACCCATATAAAAATTCAATATGGCGCCATTCCCCACGTCTCCAGAGAGATTAGTGTAAGTTCACCTATCATACTAGAAAAAACCAAGAACAGCTTGTGTAACTGATTTAAGAGCATAGAGAGGGGATATAGTCATTCAATAATAATTTCTTTTATATATGCAAATAAATTATTGTAGTATAAAAATTTTTGTTGATAAATGGAGGCTTTTTACTGAAGTAACTGCTGATATATAAAGGAAATTGGCGGAGTGGACGGGACTCGAACCCGCGACCCCCGGCGTGACAGGCCGGTATTCTAACCAACTGAACTACCACTCCGCGAAAATCTCTTATTTTTCTATAACTCACATTATAGATTGACTGTTGTACATCTCGTTCATTCATATAAATATGAAGTTGGCGGAGTGGACGGGACTCGAACCCGCGACCCCCGGCGTGACAGGCCGGTATTCTAACCAACTGAACTACCACTCCACGAGTGTGCTACAGCTTTCTTCACTTTATGTGTTGGTTACACATAAATTTTCTTGATACGTAAATACTGTTGGCGGAGTGGACGGGACTCGAACCCGCGACCCCCGGCGTGACAGGCCGGTATTCTAACCAACTGAACTACCACTCCACGAGTGTATTACAGTATCAATCATCACTATTTATTCGAGCAAAAATTCGAACTCGGCGTGACAGGCCGACTGTGTTAAGCCAAAGCCTAACCAACTGAGCTACTACTCCACGAGTGTATTACAGTTCAAGCTTTTTGATAATTATTCGTTAAAGCTAAACAAATTAATGTTTAACAATAATGTTGGCGGAGTGGACGGGACTCGAACCCGCGACCCCCGGCGTGACAGGCCGGTATTCTAACCAACTGAACTACCACTCCACGTGATAATTATCAGATTCAACATTTGTGCTAACTAACGCCTATTCATACTTGCGTATGATATTGGCGGAGTGGACGGGACTCGAACCCGCGACCCCCGGCGTGACAGGCCGGTATTCTAACCAACTGAACTACCACTCCAATTAGCATCAATCCGTAGTGCATTGCACTGCGTTTGTTGAGGCGCCGATAATACGTAGTTGCATTTGCTGAGTCAATAAGCAAAAAGAAAAAAACAGCAATATTAGCCGTTAACTTTCACAAATGCCTACTTTCTATGCAAATAACTTGGAAATGCAAGATTTTATAATTTTAAGTCGTTTAAATACGTTGTGTAATTGCCTACTTATTACCCTCTTTAATATCGATTGGTGTAGGGGATAGTTCATCGAGTTTTAATTCTGATAGCAATAAGTCGCCGTTTCTTTTCCTTTTACGGCGAACGAGCAAAATAATCGCTAAGAGAATAAAGAAACAGATAGCGCTAACTGTGCCTATAAACCAGATTTTTTTCCATATTGGTAGGGCGATAGTCTCAATTTTAGGCTCACTGGCTATCACTTCATGCATAATAAAGAGTGGCAGTAACTCAAATTGCTGTTTGGGCAGTTGTAATTCAATCTCTCTTCCTGACAGTGTGGTCGCAAAGGCTTTACCAGACAGGGAGAACACACCATAAGCCAGTGTTTTATTAGTAGTGAACTTATTCTCTATGGATAGATTGCCTGCGCTGTGCGCGATTAACTGCTCAATGACTTTATTATTGCTATCTTTAATCACGCCATCAATAGTTACCGAGTCTGGCATGATTTCATCGCTATCTATCTTAAACTCAAACACCATTTCCTTGCTACCATCTTCAATTGTATGCAGTTGATAGCTTATCGGGGTAGGAAAAACAACCACGTCTTTATTAATATTACGGATAAAAATATCATTCTTAGTGCGAATATTGAGTAAGTAACGTCCAGGGGGGAGATCAATATAAACATGTGCGGTTAATTTGCCATCGAATGGTAGGGCGTCATAACCTTTGCCATCGTCTTGGTATAGGGTCAGTTGCTTGTCCGCTCCTTTTATTAATCGCACTGATAATTTCGCATTGTCCAAATAAGCTTGTTCGGTCATTAATTGATTATCGTAATAAAGCGAAGCATTGGTGGTGATATATTCTTGTGAGTACAATTTTAAGGGCAATCTATCGGTTTTTAATTCGACATTGCTGATTAATTTAATGCGGTTATCACCATCTAATTGCGCGACCGCTTGCCAAGGGCCAGCCATCGGTTTATCAATGGTAATAATGTCTGCTGTTTTACTGCTTACCCAGCCGACCGTATCGGGGTGTCTTTCTGCATAAAGTTTGCTGCCGTCAGGACGGACAAGTACCACAAGTTGTGATCCACTGGCGTGATTGAGAATAAAAGTGACTTGCTCTGTGTAGGGATCAATTCGAACTCGGTTATCTAACAAAGGAATATCATTTTGTGCATAAATAGTATGCGCTAAAGAGGCCGATGTAATAATACAAAGTAAAAAGCACGAAATTATTTCCCTCATTGTTGTCGCCACAGGCAACTCCCCGATTTTTCAACAATATCGAGACGCTTTTGATGCGTTTCATTTTCTGCATTCGTTGCGCGAATGATCGTTAATGGCGAGTGTGATTGGCGAAGTTGTCGTCCCATACTGTTTTCCCCCTTTTCTGAGCTAGAAAGATTGAGTTTAGCTTGTCCTCCAGTCATTAACAGATAAACATCTGCTAATATCTCAGCATCGAGTAATGCGCCATGCAGTATGCGGTGCTTGTTATCAATGCCATAACGATCAGATAGCACATCGAGATTATTACGTTTTCCTGGGAATAGCTTTTTCGCCATCACTAAGGTATCGGTAACTGTGGATATTTCTTCAGTATTTTGTGTCTTTTTATTTAAAAAACGAAACTCTTGATCCATAAAACCGACATCAAAGGGCGCATTATGGATAACCAGATCTGCACCTTTAATGAATTCTATAAATTCATCGGCTATCTCACTAAAGGCGGGTTTATCTTGTAAAAATTGGTCGGTTAAACCATGCACCGTGACCGCTTCAGGATCAACTTCTCGATCCGGGTTGATATAAACATGGTAGTGGCGTCCAGTTAATCGTCTATTAATGATTTCAACACAGCCAATTTCAATAATCCGATGACCGAGATAAACCGCACCATCTCTGTTCATCCCGGTGGTTTCCGTATCTAATACGACTTGCCGAATTACTTTGCTTGTGTTCATCTTAATCTCTATTTATAGTTCGTGAAGAATTCAGTTTAGCAAACCTAAACCCATGCGCCTAGATCCGAAGTAAGATGGGCATATAAATACAAAATTAATTAATTTGGTCTCATAATGAAAAAAATCCAACTTTTTACAGACGGCTCTTGTCTTGGGAATCCAGGCCCTGGGGGTTATGGCGCGGTGCTAATCTATAACAACCATCGTCGAGAATTAGCTGATGGGTATTTGCGAACAACCAATAATCGAATGGAGATGTTGGCTTGTATCAAAGGGTTAGAAACCTTAACGGAAACCTGTGAAATCGATCTGACTACCGATAGCCAATATGTTCGTCAAGGGATCACGCAGTGGATCCATAATTGGAAGAAACGCGGTTGGAAGACAGCGGCCAAAGCGCCCGTTAAAAATGTAGATTTATGGAAAGCATTGGATGCTGCGCAAGAAAAGCATAAAATCACTTGGCATTGGGTGAAAGGGCACTCTGGGCATCCCGAAAATGAACGCTGCGATGACTTGGCGCGACAAGCTGCAGAATCGAAGCCAACCCAAGCGGATACCGGTTATGATGGATAATGCTGTCGGGCGACGACGCCTTGTCCTGTTAGTCGTTGCTTTTTAAATTGAAAAGGTGATTTGATTGGCGTGATCGGCGAGCTGTGTTTTTTAGCTACAATAATATAAGCGCTGCAAAAATAAGGGGCATAACGTTGCCCTATCTTTTCAACATAGGATGAAAATAAGCTATTAAATTCACAAGACATAAAATCAAAATGTTGTTTATGTTGGATTTCAAAGCCCAATAAATGTAACCAGTCGAGTATTCTATTGAGCAAAAATAGGCGTGCTGTCTTTGAATCTTTGGATTTCAAGATAGATCGTAATCCAAAAATACTAATGGGGTTGTATCCGCTGATAATCAAAGTACCATCGAGTGTTAAAACACGCTCAACTTCTCGTAATAGTTGGTGAGGATCGCTTGAAAAATCTAATTCATGGGCCAAAATGCAAAGGTCTATGGAAGAGTCTTGTAAGGGCAATTGCTGAATATTAGCCAGCAAATCAATCTTTTTACCACTGCCTGCACAGTTGATCTGATGACGAATTTTGCTGTGTGAAGTATCTAGCTGGCAGCTTAGCTTCCCCAGCTTTAATAGGTGATAGCCGAAGCACAGAGGGAGGTGCTGGTTGACTCTTAGTTGGGTTTGTTTATGCAGTATTTTGCCATTAGGCAATTGTTGCCAATCTTCAATTGGAGTTAGAATACGCGTCGTTTTTGCTGTCTTCATTTTTAGACAAACTCCAAATTAAATAGGTGCAAATCAATTATGGTTCATATTTTAACAATCAAGTCATTTTCTGATAACTATATTTGGCTTATTAAAGATAGTCAAAGCAACCATTGCATAGTTGTAGATCCGGGCGATGCAGACCCGGTTTTACAGGTATTATCTGCACAACAGCTAATACTCGATGCGATAATCTTAACCCACCATCATTATGATCATGTTAATGGCGTTGAGCCATTATTAGCTCATGCAACACAGGAGATAGCTGTGTACAGCAAAAATAAGCTATTTGCGCAGAGTGTATTGGTTAACGAAGGGCAAGTGTTAAGCTTTTTTGACGGACGTTATTCATTGAATGTAATGGAACTACCCGGGCATACCTTGGATCATCTGGCTTATTACAATGAGTCCGAAATTTTTTGTGGTGATACGCTTTTCTCTGGTGGCTGTGGTCGTGTTTTTGAAGGTTCACCTGAACAGATGTTTAAAGCATTGTCTCGATTGGCGTTATTAGCGGATGATACGCAAGTGTATTGCGCACATGAATACACACAGAATAACCTTATTTTTGCATTTCATCTTGAACCTAAAAATGAACCGCTATTAAAATATATCCAACAGGTTAGCAAAAAACGCCAGCAAGGCTTAGCAACTATCCCTACAACTATGGGCTTAGAAAAAATGATTAATCCTTTTTTACGTTGCCACCACTCGTCTCTTGTTAATGCGCTACAAAAACAGTTAGCCATGCAATTAAGTTCGCCATTAGCTTGTTTTACTGCGCTACGTCAGTATAAAGATCTCTTCTAATGAATGTTATGGTTTTTTAGGCTAGAATGCGCCACTTACTTACTGGTAAGTGGCCCTTTTTATGAAACTATTTTTATCGTTATTGTTATTGTTATTGTTAAGTGCTTGTCAAACAACAACAAATACTGAAGTTGTTGAAGAAGTTAATGCGTCGATTATCGAGCCAACAGAAAATGAGATACTGCCTGATGAAGAGCTTCAAGAGAGCGATGAGGGGCTGGCTATTTTGGTCGAAGAGAGCGTTACGATTGAAGATCTCCCCCCTTTTGTGGGTTATGATAATCTATGGTTAAAGCTAGCCGAAGGCTTCGAGTTTGAAGTGCCAGAAAATGCACGTATTGCTAAGCAACGCGCATACTATTTAAGCCATCCTAATTATTTAAAACAAGTTTCAAAACGTGCACAGCCATTTTTATATCTGATTATTGAGCAGATAGAGGCAAAAAAGTTACCGCTTGAATTAGCGTTACTACCTGTCGTCGAGAGTACCTTTGACCCCTT
The DNA here is from genome assembly GCF_022267535.1 of Psychromonas antarctica. Taxonomy (GTDB): domain Bacteria; phylum Pseudomonadota; class Gammaproteobacteria; order Enterobacterales; family Psychromonadaceae; genus Psychromonas; species Psychromonas antarctica. The sequence goes on along the minus strand of NZ_JAHNZV010000019.1, from coordinate 6,860 downwards.
CGCTTATTCACAAAGTAGTGCTTCAGGATTGTGGCAATTTATGCCCGTAACCGGACAACGATTTGGTCTAAAGCAAGACTGGTGGTATGACGGCCGGCGTGATATTTACGCTTCCACTGATGCTGCGCTTCGCTACATGGAAATATTGCAGAAATATTTAGGGGATGATTGGCTGCATGCTTTTGCCGCTTATAACTCCGGTGAAGGCCGAGTGCGCAATGCGCAGCGAAAAAATATAAAGAACAATAAACCCACTGATTACTGGAATCTATCCCTGCCCAAAGAAACACAAGACTATGTGCCTAAACTATTAGCTCTAGTGGATATTTTACGCAACCACGAAAAATATGGTGTTGAGCTTCCATTTATTGCCAATAAACAAGTGCTCAGTTATGTTGATACGGGGTCGCAACTTGATCTTGCTTATGCGGCCACATTAGCAGAATTAACTGTTGCTGAAATTCAGTTACTAAATCCCGCTTTTAATCACTGGGCCACTTCACCAGAGGGCCCGCACAAGTTACTCGTACCGACTCGTATTGCGGCTCAGTTTACGCATAAATTAAGTGCTAGTGATAAAAACCAACGTATTCGCTGGGCACGTTACAAAGTGCGAACCGGTGACAGTTTAAGTGTGATCGCTAAGAAAAATGGCACCACAACCAATGTGTTAAAACAGATCAATGATATTGATGGCTCCTTGATCAAAATTGGTCAGCCGCTCTTAATTCCAATCGCTAGTAAGTCTCAGCAAGGTGAGCTATACAGTCAAGCACAGCGCTTTGAGCGTTCTCAAGCGGAAGATGCAAAAAGTAAACGTCAGATTCAACATACGATCGTCGAAGGTGACACGCTTTGGGATATCAGTCGCCGTTATAAGGTGACAGCGAAAGATATTGCAAAATGGAACCGCATGACGACCAAACAGACGCTGCGCTTAGGGCAACAGTTAACAATTTGGAGAACAGTAAATACGCAGCGCAAAAAACAAGTCGTTCGCAGCGTTATTTATAAAGTAAGGCGCGGAGATTCTCTGGGCGAGATCGCATCACAATTTAATGTCAGTGCGACAGATTTGATACGTTGGAATCAACTTCATAAACAAAAATATATTCAACCTGGGCAGAAACTAAAAGTATATATTGATGTGCGTAAGTCACGCACCTAAGCTTTATAACTAAATAGAGCTAACATAATAAACAGAGATCACTGTCGCCAGCATTATTGCTCGCTGCTGGCTACCATCGCAATCTTGAATAGCACAAGTCGCAACAAACGCTATCGCATTATCGTTATGCATTTATGCTTTAAAACAAATGCGCCTCATCCGTAAATTAGGCTGAATAGAACAACAAAAGTTTTGCTTTTGTTTCGATCATTGCCTACACTTAGGTTTCGATCGAAACATAAGTGAAGCATTCATGCAAAAACGAAACAGCCAGCAACGTCGCCATACTATACTCAGCTTATTAAATGAGTTGGGAGAAGTGAGTGTTGATCAACTGGCGAGTCGTTTTGAAACCTCGGAAGTCACTATTCGCAAAGATTTAACCGCATTGGAAAAAAATGGCCTCTTGCTGCGTCGTTATGGGGGAGCTATTTGTGTGCCTCAGGAGTTAATACAAACACCATCTGACAATATCTCTCGTAATAAGCAAAATATTGCTAAAGCCGCCGCGCAACTGATCCGCGATCATAACCGCATCATTATCGATAGCGGCAGCACTACGTCCGGCATTATTCGCGAGTTGAATGATAAAAATGGCATACTGGTGATGACCAACTCACTGCAATTGGCCAATGCTATCCATGAATTAGAGAATGAGCCGACCTTATTAATGACAGGGGGGACTTGGGATCCGCACTCGGAATCTTTTCAAGGGCTGGTAGCCGAACAAGTGTTACGTTCCTATGATTTTGATCAACTGTTTATCGGTGCGGATGGTATTGATTTGGAACGTGGTACCACAACCTTTAATGAATTGACAGGATTAAGCAGAGTGATGGCCGAGGTGTCACGTGAGGTGATCGTGATGGTGGATGCCGATAAATTTGGACGACGAATCCCTAATTTAGAACTGCCTTGGCAGCAAATATCGGTACTGATAAGTGATGACAGATTATCTGCGCATGACGCAGAGAAAATAACTAATCAAGGTGTTCAGGTTATGCTGATCCCTTATTCAAATTAATATTTATTTAACTATTTAGGAGTTGCTATGTGTGGAATCGTTGGCGCTGTTGCGCAAAGAGATGTGGCTGAAATTTTAGTCGAAGGGTTACGCCGTTTAGAATATCGTGGTTATGATTCAGCGGGTATTTCTGTTGTTGACAGTGATAAGAAGCTAACACGTGTGCGCCGTTTAGGCAAGGTTAACGAATTAGCTGGAGCTGTTGCTCAGCAGAAAGTGATCGGCGGAACGGGCATTGCGCATACACGCTGGGCCACCCACGGCGAACCTTCTGAAGTCAATGCTCACCCGCATGTTTCAGGTGATATTTCTGTTGTTCATAACGGTATTATTGAAAACCATGTTGCGCTACGGGCAATGCTGCAAGCACGCGGTTATCAGTTTGTATCACAAACCGATACCGAAGTTATTGCGCATTTAGTTGAATGGGAACGTCGTACTTCAACAAACTTAGTAGAAGCACTGCAAAAAACAGCACTTCAACTCGAAGGTGCTTACGGCACGGTTGTGCTGGATCGTCGTGATCCTGAGCGTATTGTGGTAGCTCGTTCAGGTAGCCCGATTGTGATTGGTTTAGGCATTGGTGAAAACTTCCTCGCATCGGATCAACTGGCACTATTAAGTGTAACCCGCCGTTTTATGTATCTTGAAGAGGGAGATGTTGCTGAAATTACTCGTCGTGATGTCAATATCTTTGACGCTGCGGGTGCACCGGTTGAACGTGAAGTGATTGAATCAACAGTTGAACATGATGCCGGTGATAAAGGTAAATATCGTCATTTTATGCAAAAAGAAATTTTTGAACAGCCAGCCGCTTTGATTAGTGTAATGGAAGGGCGTATTAGCAAAGACAGAGTGCTGGTTGAAGGCATTGGTAATGGTGCAAAAGAGATTTTAAGTAAAGTTGAACATGTGCAAATTATTGCTTGTGGTACGTCATACAATTCCGGTATGGCTGCGCGTTACTGGTTTGAAGCCTTGGCGGGTGTAAGTTGTGATGTAGAGATTGCATCAGAGTTCCGTTACCGTGATTTTGTAGTGCGTCCAAATAGTTTATTACTGACCCTGTCACAATCTGGTGAAACGGCTGACACACTCGCAGCACTGCGTTTAGCGAAGCAAAAAGGGTATATGTCAGCAATGACTATTTGTAATGTGTCTGGCTCATCATTGGTACGTGAATCAGACCTTGCCTTTATGACACGCGCGGGGACTGAAATAGGTGTCGCATCAACCAAAGCATTTACTACGCAATTGGCCGCGATGTTAATGATGGTAACAGCCTTGGGTAAAGAAAAAGGGGTAATTGACAGTGCTAAAGAAGCGAAAATTGTTCAAGCATTACATTCACTTCCAGCACAAATTGAAAAAGCCTTGGCTTTTGATAAACCCATTAAAGAACTTGCTACCGATTTCGCTGATAAACATCACACCTTGTTTTTAGGACGTGGGGAGTTTTACCCGATCGCAATGGAAGCCGCGCTGAAAGTAAAAGAGATCTCTTATATTCATGCAGAAGCTTATGCCGCCGGTGAATTAAAACATGGTCCATTAGCCTTGATTGATGCCGATATGCCCGTCGTCGTTGTTGCACCCACTAATGATTTACTGGAAAAACTTAAATCAAATATCGAAGAAGTGCGTGCACGTGATGGGCAGCTTTATGTTTTTGCTGATGAAACAGCCGGTTTTGAGGCTTGTGACGGTATGAAAATTATTACCTTACCGCACGTAGATGAAATAATTGCACCAATCTTCTACACCGTGCCAATGCAATTATTGGCTTACCATATCGCCTTAATTAAGGGCACCGATGTGGATCAACCACGCAACCTAGCAAAAGCGGTTACGGTAGAATAACGGCAAAAGTGAACGCTAGTGTAGAAGCGTAATAAAACATACTAAATGGCGGTAATATTTTTATATTATCGCTATTTTTTATCCCTTTCTCCTTCCTCTCCTCGTTCCCTCGCAGCGCATCTCCTCGTTCCCACGCTCCGCGTGGTAATGCCTATTGTTATTGCTAACACATAATGGGCAATATTTACTAAACCAGTCGATTTCTCCTCGTTCCCACGCTCCGCGTGGTAATGCCTATTGTTATTGCTAACACACAATGGGCAATATTTACTAAACCAGTCGATTTAAAACTGAAACACTTGTGAAGAGTTCGGTATCATTGACATCATTAAAGCGTAAAATCTCTTTTTCACAATGGCTTAGGTAAATAATAATGGCAAAATCACCCGCTAAAAAAACAACAACAAAAAAATCACAGGTTGGTTTCGAAGAAGCATTATGGGACAGCGCCAATAAGCTACGTGGCAGTGTTGAATCCTCTGAATATAAACACATTGTATTAAGTCTTATCTTCTTGAAATTTATCAGTGATAAATTTGAAGTGCGCAAAGCTGAAATTGAAGCGGAGCATGGCGTTGAATATATCGATATGGTGGACTTTTACACTATGGAAAATGTGTTTTATCTACCAGAAGAAGCACGTTGGTCGTTTATTCAAGTCAATGCCAAGCAAGATGATGTCGCAGTTAAAATCGACAGTGCGCTGCACAGTGTTGAAAAGAGTAATAAGTCTCTTGCAGGCGCATTGCCGGATAACTATTTTTCTCGTTTGGGGCTCGATACCAGTAAGCTTTCTGCATTAATCGATACCATCAATAATATTGACACTATCGCTAAGAAAGATGAGAAAAGCGAAGAAGATCTGGTTGGGCGTGTGTATGAATATTTCTTGGGTAAGTTTGCTGCGACAGAGGGCAAAGGCGGTGGCGAGTTCTACACGCCAAAGTCCATTGTTAACCTGATTGCCGATATGATTGAGCCGTACAAGGGGAAAATATACGATCCCTGTTGCGGAAGCGGCGGTATGTTTGTGCAATCGGTGAAGTTTATTAACAGCCATCACGGTAGCCAGAAAAATATCTCTATTTATGGGCAGGAATATACCAATACTACCTATAAACTAGCGAAAATGAACCTAGCGATCCGTGGTATTAACGGTAACTTAGGCGATGTGGCTGGCGATAGTTTCTTTAAAGATCAGCATCCTGATTTAAAAGCTGATTACATTATGGCGAACCCGCCTTTCAACCAAAAGCAATGGCGCGCAGATAACGAATTAGTTGATGATCCGCGTTGGGCGGGCTATCCCACACCGCCAACGGGTAATGCCAACTACGCGTGGATCATGCATATGATCTCCAAGCTTAGCGAACATGGCAGCGCCGGTTTTGTGTTGGCGAATGGTTCAATGTCCTCTAATACCAGTGGCGAGGGCGATATTCGCCAGAAGATCATCGAGAACGATTTAGTTGATTGTATGATCGCTTTGCCGGGACAGCTTTTCTACACCACACAAATTCCCGTGTGTTTATGGTTTATCAGTAAAGACAAGAAGAGCGCCTGCGGCGGAGAAAATAGCCATGAAAAAGGCATGCTTAAGCGCCGCGATCGTCAAGGTGAAACCCTATTTATTGATGCCCGAGAAATGGGCTCGATGGTTAACCGTACGCTTAAAGAATTAACCCACGATGATATCGCAGAAATTACCGCAACCTATCATGTTTGGCGTGGTGAAGATGTTGTAAACAACGCGCATCCTCGTTCCCACGCTCCGCGTGGTAATGCAGAGGAGCTGAACAATGCAGACGAAGCTACAACCTCCACCTACCAAGACATCGCCGGCTACTGCAAATCCGCTACACTCGCCGATATCAAAGCCAACGATTATGTATTAACGCCCGGTCGTTATGTTGGTGCAGCAGAAATTGAAGATGATGGCATTCTTTTTGAAACCAAGATGAGCGAGTTAAGCCAAACCCTGTATAGCCAAATGAGCCAAGCCGAAGTATTGGACCAAGCGATTCGCAAAAATTTGGAGGCGTTGGGGTATGGGGAGTGATAAATTATGTGATATTGCTGATGTTATTGATTCGCTTCATAAAACCCCACAATACGCTACCTCTGGTAAGTCAATGGTAAGAGTTACGGATGTTAAATATGGAAATATTAACCTTGGTAAAACTTTTAAAGTAGATGAAGTGGTTTTTGATGAATTCTCAAAGCGTTATCGTCCAAGAAAAGGCGATATAATAATAACAAGGGTTGGAAGTTATGGCATAACGGCTTTAGTTGAAGATACTAATTTTTGTTTAGGGCAAAACACATCTGCAATTGTTCCTAAAATTAATCCTAGATATTTATATTTAGCAATAAACTCTTCTTTTGTTAAAAACCAAATAGAGAGTTTGGTTGGTGGTTCAACACAAAAAACCTTAAGCCTAAAAGTTATCAATAGTTTGGATATCCCACGATTTTCTGTGAAAGTTGAAGATGAAATAGCAAATATTGGTGCAGCAATAGATGATAAAATCGAACTCAACCGCCAAACCAACCAAACCCTTGAACAAATGGCGCAGGCGTTGTTTAAAAGCTGGTTTGTGGAGTTTGATCCGGTCTTTGACAATCTATTAGCCTTGGCTAACTATCAACAGGAAAACCTACCTGCGGATTTCCCCGAGCAACGTGAGCTTACGGCAGCGTAGCTCAACTTCCATTTTTTGTTCTGATTTAATACGGGTAACTCATCCATCAGGACTTAATTATGTCAAATCCAGAGCAACTTAGTAGCGTTATTACTGCATTTGAGCA
>NZ_JAHNZV010000189.1 GCF_022267535.1 Psychromonas antarctica | reverse complement strand
AAGCCAACCCAGAAAATTACCTGCCATGGAATTATCTAGAAAATAGTGAGTAACGGCTGACTTGCTTTCCAAAAAAGACTGAATTGGGCTAACCGCCCAAGTCAAACTATGCAGCCGTAAGCTCACCATTGAATTGAAATCAATATTAAACTTAATTTTAATATTATGCTCAGCTTTCATTTTATATTTAGTGATTTATTCATTTAAGCGTCGTTGGGTAGGACACGTGGTATTGTCAAGTTAGCAACACCTCAACCAGTTGTGCGATAATCTTCTGATGAATAATTCCAATATCTACGCAGGTTATCGTGATATTGAAGAATTACTCGCAGCTAGAAGCATAATTGTCACTTATGAAAAGATTCGACAGTGGTGCAAAAAACATGGCAGCATCTATTGTAATCAGCTAAAAAAGAAGCGTGGACAACTTGGTGATACCTGGTATTTGGATGAGGTTTTCATCAAAATAAATGGCGTATTACATTACCTTTGGCGAGCCGTTGATCAAGATGGTGATGAAATAGATATTTTGGTTCAGAAACGAAAGAATAAAACGGCAGCGATGCGCTTCTTTAAACGATTATTAAAAGGGCAGGGAAGTACGCCGTTAAAGATTGTGACGGATAAACTAGCAAGCTACTCTGCAGCAAAAAAAGAACTAATGCCAAGCGTAGAACACTCAACTGTTCAGTATGAAAATAACGGGTGTGAGCTCTCACATCAGCCTACTCGGCAACAAGAAAGACAGATGCGTAAATTCAAATCACAGGGCCAAGCCCAGCGGTTTTTAAGTTGCCACGGGGTAGTAAATAACCTGTTTCGTTTTGGCCGTCATTTAATGCAAGCGAAACATTATAGAGCATTCCGCGATCTCTCATTTTCTGATTGGATGCAGGTTAGTTATGTCCAAAATTTAGATTAAGGCTAATTTAATAGCCTTTAGTCGTCCTGGTCACATAAGTTGACAATACCCATCTGATACAGTCAGTGAAGGACTGGCAGAAATTATTGGGGAATCTATTTTACCAATCCCTATATCGCCAATTGGTATTATTGGTGCACTGTTCGGGTTACCATTCTTATAGGAATATTTTATGGCCAGTTTATATCCATCATTAGAGAATATAAAACGATTAAAGGTACAGCCAACTGAAGGTGAATATCATTTATTGAATTATTTAGATGAACACCTTGATGTTAGTTATGAAGTGTTTTTTAATCCTTATTTGGATGGTGATAGGCCAGATTTTATTATCGTTAAAGAAGGTGTCGCGATAATTATTATAGAAGTGAAAGATTATGACTTAGCTAAATATAAGGTTAATACTTATAACAAATGGTCGGTTCACAGCTCGCAAGGTACTTCTCGAATAGCTTCTCCTCAGTCGCAAGCATTTACTTATAAAAAGAATTTATATCAACTACATTTACCTGTTCTAGGGCTGGCCCAGCTCACTAACCGTCATTTCTTTAATCTTGTTCTGCCACTCGTTTATATGCATAAAGCGACGAAACCTCAGATCCACCAACTTTATAGCCACCCCGACAATGAACTGAGCAAACAATCACAAGATCTGTTCACTCAGCATAAAAATGGATCTATCAATCATGATACTTTTAATAAGCGATCTGATGGTATTTCGAGTGTGAAGCTACGGTTATCTCGTGATAAGTCGATGGTATATGCTAATGATCAACTTAATACCCTTATCTTAAAAATTAAGAGCTTTAAGTCTCATGTGTTGTTTGATGATCGTGTTTATGAAGATCTAAAGCGGCGTTTAATGCCTTGTGAGCATATATTGAATCAAGGCAAGCAAATACCTTTAGATGAAAAACAAATTAAGTTAGCTGTTAGTGATAAAGGGAAAGAAAAAATAAAGGGAGTTGCTGGTTGTGGTAAAACAGCAATTATCGCTCAACGAGCTGTAAATGCACATACTAGACACAAAGAAAATGTACTTATCATCACTTTCAATATTACGCTAAAAAATCTGATCAAAGATAGAATTAGCGACATCTTAGGATATAGAGATGGGGAAAACTTTGCTGTAACTAACTACCACCAGTTCTATAATTCACAAATCAATGAAACCGGACAAGATATTGGGGAATTAATAGAAAAGTTTGGATTGAGAGAGCTTTATAAAAAAGACTGTTTTAAAGAGGATACCTTACGGCGTTATCAAACAATCTTAGTCGATGAAGTACAAGATTTTGAAAGTGAGTGGGTCAAAATACTCAGAGATAATTTTTTAGCTAATGATGGTGAAATGGTTCTGTTTGGGGATGAATCTCAAAATATCTATGAGCGAACTACTGAACGAGCCGCAGTTATCGCTCAAGGTTTTGGCAGCTGGAAAAAACTCAAGCGTTCTTATCGAACAAGTATTGATTCACCGTTAAATCAAATTTTCAAGGACTACCAATCAAAATATTTAATAGAAAAATATTCAGATTCTGAATTACTCGAAACCGCTCCTATTCAACAAGGGCTTACGTTTGAAATCTTAGATTATCATTCATGTAATGAAGATTGGGAAAATAGTACATTTGATTGCATTCAAAAAACGATTAGAACTAATAACTTTAACCCGAATGATGTAGTGATATTATCTTCAAATATTTATCTAGCTCGTAAATTAGTTGAAAAATATCAAGATGTTGAAAAGCTTCATTGTATGTTTGAAACATATCCAGAGTTGCTTGTGTTACTTTCAGCGTATGATCGTAATATTACCTTAGATGCGCTTAAATTGATGTCTGTAGAAGCTCTACGAAAAACTATTGCAAGCCATATGGGCTTAAAAACAGACATAGAACGAGCAAGGCGAACTAAAAAAAACCATTTTTATGCCAACAGTGGATTGATAAAGTTATCGTGAGCTTACGGCTGCATAGTTTGACTTGGGCGGTTAGCCCAATTCAGTCTTTTTTGGAAAGCAAGTCAGCCGTTACTCACTATTTTCTAGATAATTCCATGGCAGGTAATTTTCTGGGTTGG
>NZ_JAHNZV010000188.1 GCF_022267535.1 Psychromonas antarctica | reverse complement strand
CAACCCAGAAAATTACCTGCCATGGAATTATCTAGAAAATAGTGAGTAACGGCTGACTTGCTTTCCAAAAAAGACTGAATTGGGCTAACCGCCCAAGTCAAACTATGCAGCCGTAAGCTCACGATACCTCTCTCTAGTAGTGAATTAATATCACAGCAGGTAACAAGCCCTACGCTCACGTCATGGCAATTATTCATCGCTCAGGAGGTGATGGGGTTTCGCATTAAATGTTTACTTTCGGACGCTGGTGGAATGGGGCTGGTTTTCCATGCAGAACAAACTATTTCTAACCCGGCTCAGACAGAAAATGAAATTCATAAAGCGGCGGTTAAAATCCTGCGTCGTGACAAGTTAAATAGTCACCAACAAACTGCGATGTTTTTTAGTGAAGCATCAAGTTTGATGGCATTAGATCATCCCAATATTTGCAGTATTTATGGTGTATCTAAAGTATTAGATCATGCTTGTATTGTCATGGATTATATCGATGGTGAATCCTTCGATTTATGGCTAGCTAATAGCAAGTGCAATCAGAAACAAAAAATAGATGTTTTTATGCAACTCCTCGATGCAGTGTGTTATTTGCATCATCGAGGTATTTATCATGGTGATTTAAAGCCACAGAATATTATTATCAACAACCAAGGTCATTTGGTGTTGATAGATCTTGGCCTGGCTAAGAAGTTTAAAACTACTGCTAAAGCTGATAACACGGAAACCATTAAAGCATTCTCAAAGAATTGGAGTGCACCTGAGCAAATAGCGGGAGAGCCTAGTGAAGCGATGTCGGATGTTTATTCATTGGGAGCGATTCTGTTTTACCTTTTAACCAGCAATCAGCTTGAGCAAAGAGATTTGCAAAAAATTAACGCAAAAGAGTTACATGCGGTGCTAAGTAAAGCGCTCGCTGTTAAACCTGAAAATCGATATCAAGATGCTCTACAGGTTCGGTGTGTATTACAAAAATATCAGACCGGCTTCCCCATCGATGAATATTCCATGTCCCCAGTATATCGCTTCAAGAAACTTATATTTAGGAAACCATTTACATCTCTGACTTGTTTACTAGCAATGTATTCGGTTATTAGTAGTGCATTGTTATTTGCTAAGCTGTGATAGCGAGTGAACTATGCATTAGACTCTATTTTCTCGAATGAGCAAGTATGATATTAAACTTCAATTGATTGATAGTTGATGTGGATGGGCGGTTTTTCAGGATGAGTTATACTGATAATTGCTTCGATTTCGTGAAACTGACATTTTGAATAGGTTGTTACTAGTGCTGTATTAAATACTTTTTCACCTGTTGTGAAATTGTAAATAGTGAGTATATCTTCTTGTAATACTGCTATTTTTTCCCCACAACTAGAAAAATCTAAGTGAAGCATTTGAGTGTTTTTTTTCTCTGCACAGGAGGCAATATGCTTTATGACTTTACGCTTTTTAATATTATAAGTGCTGATCTCACCATCAAAATAAGAACCGAGTACAAGGTGTTGTTTGTGCATGTTATAAGCGATTAACATCGATTCCAATTGGCTATTATGGGATGTAAAGATGGATTCAACATGGTTTTTTTCTAAGTCCCATATATTGATAACCGGAGAAAGGTACCAGTGTTTATCGAAAGTAATATAAATAACAACGTTTTCATCTTCTGTAAAAGTGCCACATCGATGGTAGCCACCCAAATCTTCTCTTTGGAATAACACTTGTTGTGTTTCCAGATTGAGTATCTCAATAAGATATTGATGTCTTTTACTACGTAATGCTCGCTTTTTATCAGGGTGTAGTAAATTTAAATTGAAGTTGTCCATCACTATCTCTTATTCGTTGATCGTTTTTATGAATGATGATTTTATCACCGTTGCTTTGCCTATATAAAGTGACACATTTAATTTCACGAAACCTTTTCAAATTATAGGATAACCTGTAGATGAAAAACTCGAATATCTATATTCGGGGTTTATTATTTTGAGTAACGATCGAGACATTCTTTGAATTTTTTCTCCTCTTCCTTATCCCTCTTCAACTGTTCCTTCTGGCGTATCTTTTTCAACTCACGTTCTTCTGCCATACTTTCTTTAGTTATCTCATTATGTATGCGAAGTGTATCGTGCTTATAAAGGGGGGTTATGTAGCTCCCTGATTTTTTGGAGAAACTAGAAGCAGTTAATATAATATTTTCACCGTAAATAACCGTTTTCACACCATCAAAGATTAAGATTCGTAAATAATTATCATATAAATAACGGTACTCTTCATATGATAATATTTCTTTTTTCTCAAGTTGTAGGAAAAAATTATAAATGATGCCGTGATAAATGTTATTGAATAGAGCATCAAAATCTTCACTTTTAAAATCAGGGCGAATATGAAATGCTTTTCCCCTTTCTACTACTATTTTATTGAAAGTAGGAACTAATATTGTTCTAAATGAAGTTGTATTAATTTTTGAGTCAACATCATCATTTTTAGTTATATTCTTTTGCATAAATTCTCTCAATAAAGGGTTAATTTATTTATACATTATGAAATGCAGATTCAACAATGAAGTACATTCATGTACCAATTTTATGATTGCATGATTATTATAGCCATAACTGTTGGATGCACGGCAAGTATCTCAATGCAATTGGTGTTAATTTCATATCGCATTACGTTGCTCTATCTCTCCTTAAATCATGTTCTTCATCTATTAAGGTATAAGCGGCTATTATTTCTTGATGATATTAATATCACTTCATTATTAAATGTATTCGATTGATGAACAAGTCCAGTATATTTATTGATAAGGAGGAAATAAACGGACTTAAAAAAAAAGAATTTACGCAATGAATTTTTAAGGTATTTCAGTTCAATCAACACGTGACAAATTTTGAAATAACCTATTAATGAAAAACTTAAATTCTCGTGCTAGTTTTCCTTATTTTCCACAAATTTTTTATTAATTTTACATGCTTATGCATTTAACTCAGGAGAAATAAAGACACGTCAAAAAATTGCAGCACAGAGTAAAATGAGGGGAAACAGAGAAAA
>NZ_JAHNZV010000187.1 GCF_022267535.1 Psychromonas antarctica | reverse complement strand
AGTGTTACACGAATCCCAGACTCCGCCAAAGGCGCAACACTCGATACAGGTGGTTGGTTAAACCTTGCCTGACAGGGACTTACACCCTGCAAGATGCATCAAGCTTTGCTTGACGCACTAACGCCGCTAAACACTGGCGCATAGGTTTGGCGACATTTTTGCAGCTTTTTGTTTTTGCAAAAAAGACGACAAAGCGTAATGCGTCCAGTGCTTTGCCTTGTTAAGTTTTGCGACTTGTAAGCTTGTAGCCTACATGAAACACAGCGCTTATATTTCTTTTAACTTGAAACTAAAACTGTTTGATTTACCTAATTAATTTTCAACGAAGTAGCCCAACTTTAGATAAAAAGGATCAAAACGTAATGCTGATAAATAGGTAAATTAACCCAGCCCGTTTAGTACAAAAGCTAACTTGATATTGCCCCATTTCCAACTGTGATTCAGAGAGCCGATTCGCAAACTCATTAAAAATGGGATCGCCTAAAACACCCAACCAACCTGTTCATCAATTTACATTTCACAATGTGGAGTGAAATTTAACGCCGCTAAACACTGGCGCTTAGGTTTGGCGACGTTTTTGCGGCTTTTTCTTTTTGCAAAAAAGACGACAAAGCGTAATGCGTCCAGTGCTTTGCCTTGTTAAGTTTTGCGACTTGTAAGCTGGTAGCCTACATGAAACGCAACGCGTATATTTCTTTTAACTTGAAACTAAAACTGTTTGATTTACCTACTTAATTTTCAACGAAGTAGCCCAACTGCAAACAGCAATGCTCAAAACATAACGATGATAAATAGGTAAATTAACCCAGCTCGTTTAATAAAAAAGCCAACTTTATATTGCCCCATTTCCAACTGCGATTCAGAGAGCCGATTCGCAAACTCATTGAAAATGGGATCGCCTAAAACACCAAACAAACCTATTAATCATTTTTACATTTCACAAATCGGAGTGAAATTTAACGCCTGCAATAAACGGCGCTAGGTTTGGCGGCGATTTTGCGGCTTTTTTTTGCAAAATAGGCGACAAACCGTAAAGCGTCCGATTTGATTGCCTTGTTAAATTTTAGCGACTTGTTTGCTCTTTGCCTACAAAACGCTTAATGCTTAATATTGTTTTAACTTGAAACGATACAGATTTATTTTGCTTTACTTTTAGCAACGAAGTAGGCCCTTTTAAAACAACAAAACTAAAATCGCTAACGCCAAGCCTATGATTAAATTAGCCAAGCGCGTTTACCATAAACTAAACAGTAAAATGGCACAATTCCAACTGCGATTCAAAAAGCCGATTACCACACACTTTTCAAATGAGATTGCGTAAAACAGCGACCTCACCAATTTACAATTTTTACATTTCACAAATCGGAGTGAAATTTAACGCCGCTAAACACTGGCACATAGGTTTGGCGACGTTTTTGCAGCTTTTTCTTTTTGCAAAAAAGACGACAAAGCGTAATGCGTCCAGTGCTTTGCCTTGTTAAGTTTTGCGACTTGTAAGCTTGTAGCCTACATGAAACACAGCGCTTATATTTCTTTTAACTTGAAACTAAAACTGTTTGATTTACCTACTTAATTTTCAACGAAGTAGCCCAACTGCAAACAGCAATGCTCAAAACGTAACGATGATAAATAGGTAAATTAACCCAGCTCGTTTAATAAAAAAGCCAACTTTATATTGCCCCATTTCCAACTGCGATTCAGAGAGCCGATTCGCAAACTCATTGAAAATGGGATCGCCTAAAACACCCAACCAACCTGTTCATCAATTTACATTTCACAATGTGGAGTGAAATTTAACGCCGCAAACAACAGCGCGTAGGTTGGCGTTGTTTTTGCTGGCTTTTTGTTTTTAGCAAAAACGGCGACAACCGTTATGCGTCTGATTGATTTGCTTTGTTATGTTTTATTTTGATGGGTACTTGTGCTTTTCTGCCATTAGGATGACAAACAAACAAAGTAAACTACCAACAGCAATCAAGATAACTTTAAAATCATCCTGCACATTTAATGATTTAATAACCAAAGCAGATAAATTAGCAAAAGGTAGGATGTAGACGAGGCATAAAGTGAGTTTGTTTTTAAGACTAAGCTCATTTCCTTTGCGACGTTGCTCAAAAAAATAAGCTGACGACGCATATGAAATATACAAAGCTAGAATGAAAAATACGCCATAGAACATATTAAAGATCTCCGACTTTCAATAAGCCTCTTCTAAAAAGTTCTTCTTTAGCATTTTTAGCTTCAATTTCGGTAAACTTTTTCATAACGCTTGCAACTACGACAGCAATTAAAAAAGCCTGACTTCCAGTTTGAACTGCACCCTGACTTAATTTTAAACGAGACAATCCAGCTTCTGCAATAGGCTTTCCGAGTTGACTTGTAATATGTTTTGTTACGCCATCACTTGCAATACCAACGATTGTACTAGCAATAATTCCAGCTTCAAGCTTACCATCAACGGTTAAGAAATATGTAGCTAAGAAACCTGACACTGCCTTATTGGTTTTAAATAATGCCTTTAACTCACTGTCTGATAGACACCAATTATTCCAACGGGGATTTGCAATCAGAATTGCAACGAGAGCTTGAACTTTACCAAAAAATTTTGAGTTCCCTAAATTTTGTGCAGATCTTAAGACTTGTTGTTTTTCGATATGACCAAGTTGTCGATAAACGATAAGGCCTGAAAGAATAGGTAACGCTTTTTTACTATTTTGACGAATAAAGCCAATTTCACTATCTAGCCCAAGCAATTGTGATAAATATAAAATTGGATCTTGTTTAACTTGCGATAGATTATAATTTCTAACGCTATACCCTAAACCTGACATGTTAATCCCTTAAGTTGTATTCAATCAAATAATCAATTTTTTGTGATTTTTATATTACTTGAACACAACACAAATTGCACGAAAATATAGACATAATGACTTCCCACTAAGGTGCTAGCCTCTACCGTGGGTTAGTTTTACAACCAGAGCCATAATATATATATCAATAATATAACGTGGAGGCTAGCATGAATAAACATAGCATACTTTTCAT
>NZ_JAHNZV010000186.1 GCF_022267535.1 Psychromonas antarctica | reverse complement strand
GCCAACCCAGAAAATTACCTGCCATGGAATTATCTAGAAAATAGTGAGTAACGGCTGACTTGCTTTCCAAAAAAGACTGAATTGGGCTAACCGCCCAAGTCAAACTATGCAGCCGTAAGCTCACGATTTATTGCGTAATGCCGAAATTGCAATGTATCAAGCAAAGTCTTTAGGAAGAAATACCTATTCGTTTTTTACTAAAGAAATGAATACAATTATGTTACGCCGTTTTGAAATTGAAGAACAAATGCATGGCGCCCTAAAACGTAATGAATTTGAATTGTATTACCAGCCACAAATAGATGTTAAAAGCACAAATATTATTGGCGCAGAAGCCCTGTTGCGCTGGCATAATCCTGTCTTTGGCGATATAACCCCTGATGAATTTATCCCCATTGCCGAACAAACGGGCCTCATTATCCCTATTGGCCAGTATGTTATTAAGCAAGCACTTGCTTTTTTAAATGAATGGCAAAGAATTGACCAGAAAAAATATACAATGGCAGTAAATCTATCCCCGATTCAATTCAGAGATTTAGAATTACTTGGTTTTATTAAAAATGCACTAAGTGATGCACAGATTGATACCTGTAATTTAGAAATTGAAATTACAGAAGGGGTATTGATGAGTGGCCAATCTTATATTCACGACACTTTAGTGGCAATTAATAAACTAGGTATTAAATTATCAATGGATGACTTCGGCACGGGGTATTCATCATTAAGTTATTTAAGAGAATATGCTTTTGATGTGTTGAAAATAGATCAAAGTTTTATTCACGGTATACCTACAAATAAATCAGACTGTAGTTTAGTCAAAGCAACTATCGCAATGGCACATAGTCTAGGGTTAACTGTTATAGCTGAAGGCGTTGAAACTAAACCACAACTCTCTCTGCTAGAGGGACTAAATTGTGATTCAGTACAAGGGTATTTTTTTAGTAAGCCAAAATCGGCAGAAAAATTACTTGAATTCACAGAAAATTATAAACGTGGAACTTGAAAAAAGACTATATATACCTGCAACCCTATATTCCATGGACCTCAAAACCATAAATGTCTATTTTTTAGAGAGCATCTAACGTAATTTATTGCTACATCGTTTCGATAACATCTTCTGTGTGCGTTTTGTCTGAAAACGCATAATTATTTTTCCCGTTACGTTTCATTTCATACATCGCTTCGTCTGCTAAACTGACTAACTCCAGAGGTGTAACGGCATGTTCAGGGTATAATGCAATACCAATACTGGCACTAATACTTATCTTTTTACTATCAAACTTATAGGGTTCTGCTACTGCTTTAACCAATTTTTGTGCAATAGTTATAATGCTATTTTTGTCAGGCATGTTACTAAGTATAACCCAGAATTCGTCACCACCTACTCGGCCTACCGTATCAACCTCCCTTACACAGGACAAAAGCCGCGTAGACGTTTCCTTCAACACATAATCACCAGCATCATGCCCAAGAGTATCGTTAACTGCCTTGAAACCATCAAGATCCACAAACAAAACAGCCACTATTGTTTTGTTCCGTCTCGCGTTCGCCAAACAGCTATCCAAACGATCCATAGATAGTCGTCGAGAAGGAAGCCCAGTTAACACATCATGGTTAGCAAGATGTCGAATACGTTCCTCTGCATTTTTCAAAGCGGTGATATCTTCCTTAATCGCAACATAATGGCTAATCTTTCCATTTTTTTGTTTAACTGGCGCTATCGAGGCGATTTCCCAAAATAGTTCACCGTTCTTTTTACGGTTATGAAACTCTCCTCGCCAAGTTTTCCCTAAAGAAAGTGTTTCCCAAAGAGTAGCGTACTGTTCTGGGGGCATTTCTCCGGAACGTAAAACACGAGGATATTCTCCAACAAGCTCTTTTTCTAAATAACCGGTCTTCTTTATACAGGCGGGATTAACATATTTAATCACCCCCGTTGTATCAGTAATGACGATCGATGAAGCTGATTGGTTAACGGCTAGAGAAACAATTAGAAGTTCCGATTCTAAGACTGCATAAGTCAATAAGGTCAGCGTTATAGCGATTCCTCCAAGGATAAATATTCCTCCAAGAAAGACAATTGACGACGAAAAGCTAGGCGCCATCATCGAATTATCAAAGGGGGAAAGCAGTGCTATCACCCCTCGTGCTCCATATAAAAGACCAAATAAACCAAAAGTCGTAGCTACTGAGAACCCGGCAGACTGCCAAAGTACATTTTTTTCTCGCAATAAAGTGACAACAATAGCGAAGCAAGTGACTACAAATACAATAGAAAGAATGACTATTCTAATATTTATATTTGGAGAGATATAATGAAAATAATAGAAGAGTACTGCGGCGATGGGAGGCAAACCAAAATCAATAAAAGTGAATGGAGGGCGCCCCACAAAAACACGCATCCCCCGTAAGAAAAGTAAAAATCCCACGACATAAAATGAGTTAGCAACAACAAGAGACAATAAATCAGAAATATTCCCTCGTCCAGCCATTAATATACTGCCGGCAGCAACACAGCACATGCCTGTTGCCCAGAAACCAACACCCTTTTGCCGAGACTGCGAACGCCAGAGATCAATCAAAGCGATCCCAGAACCAAGCGATATCAAGGCAGTTACAATAACTAGAGTACGAATATCTAAATCAGGCACTTTAAGCCCACGCTAATAATAATTTACAATTCACTATCAAATATCCTTCAAAACAAATAACCTTATCATAGGTGTTTTTTAAAAAAGGAGTCATGATCTAGATTAGTAAAAACAGCAATGAATTTAGTATTATTGTAAGCGCTCAACAATCCCAGCTAGCTAAATTTATTCCAAACTGTTAACTGCGTATTGTCAATATGCCATGGCAATATAGATTCATTTGCCCTACTCTTTCAGCAAGAGGTAATTGCTCAATAATAAATTTCAAATAACCATACGGCTCAAGCCCATTGGCCTTTACGGTTTATACCGAAAGAAAAACTATGCCGAATCGCTTGGCTAGAACCCTATAATACAAAGATACTTGCATATAATTGCTTCGGCATAGTTTGATCTGACTTCCAATAATTAATTTACGGAGAAGGAT
>NZ_JAHNZV010000185.1 GCF_022267535.1 Psychromonas antarctica | reverse complement strand
AGCCAACCCAGAAAATTACCTGCCATGGAATTATCTAGAAAATAGTGAGTAACGGCTGACTTGCTTTCCAAAAAAGACTGAATTGGGCTAACCGCCCAAGTCAAACTATGCAGCCGTAAGCTCACCTGCCTCTGATATGTTTGCTTTTTTAAAAAAATACGACGTGCATTTATGTCCCGAAGTACATGGACGAATCACTTTAGAGGGAAAGCCATTACCGGGATTAGATGTTTATCGAAGTTTAACTTATGGGGATGATGATGAGTTACTAGAAAAAGAATTAACCGATGCTGATGGGCGATTTTCTTTTCCCGAGAAAAATATTCGTTCTCGAAAACCAGGATCTATGTTTGATGAATCAAGTATTAGGCAGATTATTGATGTTGATTACGATGGTAAACGATATTTACTTTGGGGCACGCTAGCAATCGGTATCATTCCTAATAAAGCACTATCAGAAAAGTTGATGACATTAAATTGCGAGATTCAGAGCTCCGATGAAAAAAGACGCTTTCCAAGCATCGAATACCCTCAAGCTAATCATCTAGTTCGAGGTGTTTGTCGCTGGTAGGAAATATTTATTACTATTCACATTAGGACCAAAAGGACTTATTTAATGTCAGTAATAACGCCAAGAATAGCATCTCAACTAGCCCTTATGTCATACGAAATAAGGAAACCATCTGCTCGTGGGGAATATAGTTTACTCGGGGATGATGCAGATGAACTTTCAAAATATTTTGATTTCAACTTATCCAATGGTCCCATAAAAGGCGTTTCTGGTGGTTTTTTATCACATCTGCTTAATCGTACTACAGGTTTTGCATTAGTGGGACAAGGCAAAGGAGTTTATAAAGGGGATTATGTTATTGCACTACGCGGCACAGATTCTCTTAAAGATGCGATTACTGATTTGCATTGTGGAGTCAGTGGATCGGCAACCGGTGCGACGGTACACTTCAGTTTATGTCATTAAAACAGCATTAAAATGCACTTTATATGATAAAAATATAAATTCGCAATTGTTTTTTTAAATGTTTAACAGTAAAATCTCGCTCATAATAAAGTTAAGCGTTATTGCTAATTGGAAATAACGCTTTTAACCCATGGATGAACATGAAGTTTAAACAGATAAACTATAAATCGGCGCCTGTTTTTATAACGGTGCTGCTAGGCTCATTACTTCTTCTTTTATCTTCAACACAGGCTGTCGCTGATATGTTTAGTTTTTTTAAAAAATACGATGTGCACTTATGCCCCGAAGTACATGGGCAGATCACTTTAGAGGGGAAACCAATCCCTAATCTCGAAGTTATTCGTGGTTTAACTTATGGTGATGATGATGAATTGGTCGATAAAGCCATGACAGATGAGCAAGGACGTTTTTTATTTCCAGAAAAAAATATACGTTCTCGGAAACCTGGGTCAATGTTTGACGAGTCAAGGAGAAGGCAAACCATTGGCGTGGTACACAGAGGGCAACAATATGTACTTTGGTATACCCAATCAATCGGTATTGAAGCTAATAAAAATTTAACAGATAAATTGAATTATTTAAACTGTGATTTAAATAATTCAGAAGAAAAAATTAAAATTAAAAATCATGAATATCCGCAGGGTAATCATCTTATTCACAGTATTTGTCGCTGGTAATATTTTTAAAGGCTCTATTTATGTCAACAATTTCTCCAAAAATTGCGTCTCAGCTTGCTGATTCTGCATATGATATACAAACAGCAGGTGTTTTAGGCTATCGCTTAGGAGAGCATGCAGATGATCTCTCAAATCACTTTGATTTTGACCTTTCCAATGGCCCCATAAAAGGGGTTTCTGGTGGTTTTTTATCTCACCTGTTTAACCGCACCTCAGGGTTTGCATTGATGGGGGAAGGGAAAGGTGTGTATAAAGGTGACTATGTTATTGCATTACGTGGTACAGCTTCCCTTAAAGATACGCTTACCGATGCACATTGCGGCTTAAGTGGCTCAGCAACAGGCTCAATGGTGCATGCGGGGTTTAATAAAACCTTTTACTCTATGAAACCTGCTTTTCAACAATATTTTAGCTCACGATTAACGCAATCATCGGGCGGTACAGTGCATTGTGTCGGTCATAGCCTCGGTGGGGCGCTTGCAGGGCTGACAGCAGATTGGCTAAAAAGCACCTATTCATTGCCCGTTAATTTATATACTTTTGGGGCTCCTCGCGTCGGTTTACAAGGGTTTGCACAGAAAACCACTGCTCGCTTAGATAATATATTCCGTTGCACACATGGTGCAGATCCGGTTCCAAAAGTTCCTTTATGGCCTTTTACCCATGCGCCAGATAACGCTTCTGAATATCGCTTAGATAATAGCCAAGGATTTAGCCCTAATGCCCATAAGATGGGACTTAATGGTAACCCTGGCTACATTAATACTGCAAAGAGTAACGATTGGGCAAGTTTACACCGAAAATCCAATGACTTTTTATATACGCCAGTTCGTCTGAAATATGCAGATCGTATTAATGTATCATACGGTGGTTACTGGGCAGACAAAATCACCAGTGCATTAATTACATTGCTAAAAGATGCGGGCTATTATAGTAGTATATTGGCACAAGCGGGCGTTGGCTCGACACTGACATTTTATGATCTAGTCGCCCGCACATTAACCGAAGTAGCACAATCATCTGCACGTTTTGCAGAGCAGACGACGGGGTTGTTAGGGCATATGTTAGCTTTTGCAGGACAAGCATTTGTCAAAATAACAGAGCTGACTTTTGAGTTTATTAAGTGGGTGTTTGATAAAACCATTGACGTTTTGCACCGCTCAGTTAGAGCTGCACTTAATACTATTGATTAATAAAAGCAAAAAAGAAAAAGTTGAGGACACGCAATTTTTTCTCTTTGTGGGTAAAGCCCATGCCCCTGTTTATAATTGAATCGAGCAAAAGTTTACATCAAACTAATTCGCCTATGCGTGCCAATAATAAAATCTAAAGTAATTTATATTGCCCATTGTCAATACCATCAATCGTCCAACTACCAATCCGATAACGGATTAAACGCAGTGTCGGAAAACCAATATTCGCCGTCATACGTCGTACTTGACGATTACGG
>NZ_JAHNZV010000184.1 GCF_022267535.1 Psychromonas antarctica | reverse complement strand
TACTAACCGTTGGACTTGTCTTCGCGTTAAGTTAAGCAACTTTGATGCATTGATTTGTGTTACTCGTTTTTCACAAACATCGCGAATAACATCAACGCGATTTAATTCTTTTTGGCTCATAGAAAGTTGCATGACACGTTGCTCTGGATACGGTTAGTAATGGGAACTAACCATATCAGAATGTGACATCTCTAAATTGGGGAAATGTGACATTACTATATTGCACTTACATGCGGCATCATGTTAATACGCATTTAATAGATTTTATGGTAAATAATATAGCAGCCATTGCATACGTATTTTGCTGCTAACTACCCAGTTAACAGGATCGTCGGTAGATGCTTTTTCGCCTTTTTCTTTTATAAAAATGATGGAAGCCATTTACGATTCCGTGTTGAACTGCTGTTCGCATTTACAATTTATTAACCATGAAGTATTGGCAACTAGTTTTTGGATAACCTTCTTGGACACACTGAACTGTGTAACCATGCTTTTCATAAAAAGGTTTGGTTTGAAAGTTTAAAGTCTCCCAAAAGCAATTTTTACAGCCCCGATATTTACCAGCTTCTTCTACTTTTTCTAAAATTTCACTACTAAAATATTGACCACGTAACTCTTAGCGCGCCCGGTTTCCCTTTTTTAATAATTGCACGGCCGTTTTGATAAATGCCTGTGTGGCAGGAGAGGCTTGGCGGGTACTGTGGAGTCCTAAACCAATCATTCGTTTGTACTGCGGTGCTAGTTGTCGAACTACATAGCCATCGTTTTGCAAAGCTTGAGGGAGTGCCAATTCAGCAACGAGGGCAACGCCTTCGCCTTTTGCAACCAATGCAATTGTAGTCATCAGTTGGGTCGTCCTGTAGCGAATATCAGGGATCAGATTCTCGGCCGTAAATAGCTTGGAAATGAGTTGTGCTGAACCGGCTTCAGTCAGAATAAAAGGAACATGACATAAATCCTGAAGTACAATTTTATCTTTCTTCGACAATGAATGTGTTTTAGGAATAAGGGCAACAATTTGATCTTCAATCAATGCAAAGGTATCAAAACGTTCATCAGGAAGCACCACAAAGCCAACATCTACCCGGCGCTCTTGTAACCATTGTACGACCTGTTGGTCATTTCCTTCATCAATACGCACCTCAATATTGGGAAATTGCTTACGGTAACTATCCAGGATCTCCGGGAGTAAGCGCAAAGAGGAAGTTGGACCGAAAGAGCCAATACGCAGACTCCCTAGTTGCAACCCCTTAATATCTGCCGACTCTTGGCGTATGGTCTCAGACAATCCCAATATTTCTCGAGCGCGGGGAAGCAATCGAACGCCTGCGGCAGTAAGTTCAGCTTGTGACTTATTGCGCTCGATAAGGCTTACCCCTAAATCCTCCTCGAGTTTTTTCAGTGCGTGCGAAACAGCTGACTGACTAATACCTAACTGTTGGGCAGCTAAGGTAAATCCACACAGCTCAGCAACCACTACAAATATTTCAAGTTGATTAAATGTCATGAACCTTTGCTCATTTTACTATGACTTAACATTAGTGAAATACTATAGCATATATCAGGTTAACTTTTCTATTGAGCGACATCATGCAACCAATTATCAATAAATCTAACGACTTAGCTTTACCCTCGATCTGGCCAACCTATTTTAAACTTATCCTAGTCGCCTTATTGTGGGGGGGAACTTTCATCGCAGGCCGTTTACTTGCGGGATCGCTTTCACCGTTAATGTCGGCGATAGGCCGTTTTGGTCTGGCGGTATTGATACTCATTTTACTAACTATAAAATTAGAGGGTAGGCTACCAAAGCTATCGCTCAGGCAGGTTGCGATCACCTTCGCTCTCGGTCTTACCGGGATATTTACCTACAATCTGTGTTTTTTTACTGCGCTCTCTGAAATGCCAGCTTCCCGTACGGCTCTATTTGTTGCGTTTAATCCTATCGCTACGGCGTTACTGGTTTCCCTATTATACAGAGAAAAAATTTCATTCAAGAAGTTGCTTGGGATCTCTGTGGCAGTATTGGGGGCACTAACCGTGATCAGTAATGGTCATCTACTTACCGTGACCCAAGATATTAGTCAGGCTTTTGGCCGTGGAGAATTGTCAATGCTCTGCGCGGTACTCAGCTGGGCTATCTATACCGTCGTGGGACGGAAAGCACTGCTTGGTTTATCACCTTTAGTGTCAACAACTTATGCTGCTATTTGGGGATTGCTATTGCTGTTAATGGTATGGTTTTTCAATCCAAACGTGCAGGTGCTACCTGAGTTAAATTGGAAAATTGGTGTTGCTATTGGCTATTTGGCGGTATTTGGCACTGTTATTCCTTTTATTTGGTATTACCAAGGAATAAAAACGATTGGCGCGGCGCAAACGTCAGTTTTTACTAACTTTGTGCCGTTATTTGGTGTGTTGCTCGGGGCTTTGCTACTAAATGAGCAGATTTCCTCTTCGATGTTACTCGGTACTGTGCTAGTGATCACCGGAGTAGTTTTGACAAATCGGCGTTAACAGTGAACCAAGAGAAAACGAGAAAGTTGAGGCATCCACATTTTTTATGCATGACAAATACAACGAAAAGCTTTTGCTGTATTGACTGGAATTAAAAGAATTATCTATGATTTATCTTGCTAAAGCGGTTGTTCACTACAAAAAAATGTGGGGAAATAAAGGGGCCGAGGATCAAGTATCTCTTTTTGCATTTTTAATGATGAACACCTGTTCTAATGCCCTTGGAGGTAATCGCGTTGTAAAATTATTTGAAAGTGTATACCTCTACGCTATGATAAAGTGAACGTACTGGAGGTATTGGTCACTTCACTAAACAGGCAATATTATCAGTTGATGTTAATGTCAGCTTTATCGGAGAAGCAGCCATTAATGAAAAATTAGTTTCAATTTAATTGCTCGACTAAACGACTTTTTTGATTGCCCCTTCGACTGTTCGGATTAAATAATGTTGACTACTTATTTTAGTTTCTAAGGTGCCTTGGGGGCGAAATGTATGGTCCGCCTCGATATTGCAAGTAATAATATCGATAACGTAGTTGGTTTGCGCTAATGTATTCGGAGTCTTTGCAGGCAACTAATAATTAGCCCCAGCTCCACGATGAGATC
>NZ_JAHNZV010000183.1 GCF_022267535.1 Psychromonas antarctica | reverse complement strand
GAACAGACGGTTGTCGATTTTTTTACGCAAGTCATGCAAATGGATAACTTTACTTTGCGGCAAGAAGCCCTAGAATGAGGGATGGTTCACTTTTATTGGCTAAAAATGAACCCCGAAACTTGAGTAAATAATCAAACACATTAACAACTCCAGTCCAAGCAAACATAATACCTGTATCTAATGAATTAAAAATTGCTTCACTACCATTATAAATAATTAAGTCATCATCATAGGAAACGTATAAAGATGTTAATGTGCTATCTCCAATATTGCTAAAGTCAGTTTCCCAAATGCTATAGCTAACACCCGCAACAAACCAAGTATCCAGGGATTGAATCCATGAAGCTCCGTATAAATCAGTAGTGCTATCAGGAACAACATAAGTATTGTAATTATTGCCCAACGCAGTGCAACCTCCCGTACATCCATCATTAATGCTAGATGAAAATGTCATAGGCGTAGCGTAAGTTGATAGTGAAAATAACAGTAGTACCGCCGTTAAGGCTATTTTTATGATTTTCATATATTTCTCCTTGAAAAAATCATTTAATATTTTGCTAAAATATTCAGCAACTAAAATTTAGCAACAAACATGCCAAAAAAGATAAATTGTTGATTTTTATATCATGTTATTTATTTAAAAATAACAAATTAAAAATAGTGTTAAAGTTTCCGACAATAACGTACAAATATTGAAGATATTATTCATTAGCGATTATATTAGACAACTATTCTGTCCAGCAGCGAACAACAGCAAGTGCTCAAAAGGAAGTAATGCTTGGCTATAAGCGCACAGTTAAGCAGTGCGCTCAAATAGATTAAGAAGTGAGCTGAACATTAACCAATTAGATCGCCACCTTTTGCTCGCCTCGAATAACCTCTGGAAATAAAAATAGGGCCTAATGTCATTAGCTCAACAGGCTACAAAGCACCGCGCTTGAAAGTGCTCCCAGTGGTGATAGTGCTAATGTCCAATTTTTTATGGCCGTCGTAAAAGATTAAATTCCCCCACCCAGTAACAGTATAAAAATGAAGAGAAGACAAATATACCTTTTTATTAAAGGCGGGAAAATGAGTGCGTACTTGTACCCTCTGACTATAAAAAAGCAGGCTAGTTGCGGTTGAGTTAAATGGAATATCAACTGCACGACGTCGTCATTCTGCGATCTCTTCAAGTACCACATAAACTGCAACTTCAGTTGTTCATTCCTCTTTATCCAGCGCGATCCCCTAAGATAACCAAAATAGAAGTTAACGCAGAACATAATTGCTCATCTTTAGCTTTACTGGTGAATATAAAAATACCGCTGCTATCGAAATTTAAAATCCAACTAATGCGACTACGCCACTTTTCCTATTATATTTCCTTTATTTAATTACATAAAATAATGACATTTATCTTTGTTGCTCTAATATTATTTACAAATAATTGGTATTTAATGCTTCTGATGAAATGTAATTATCGATACTTAGCCTTGCCACTGTTTTTGAATAAAAAAAATCCAAAGGATGCAACATGCTAAAGCAGGCCGAAACCCAAGCTAAATCCTTTTAAAAGATGAAGACAGTCGAGTCTAGAAAGACGCATTTATGTCGAGGGAATGGCAATACAAGCATCGAAATAATATTTACGGGAGTCAGTAGAATTACAACACCCTTGTCAGGATTATCATAAAGCACATAAAAAATGTTTACTGCTCATATTTTCTGTTTTAAGAAAGCCAAAAAGGAAATGTAATGATAATAGTTTTTGTTCACGGTTGGAGTGTTACAGATACCAGCACTTATGGCAGATTGCCAGAAGCTTTAGCAGCTCAAGCTGAAGATTATAATCTGGAAATTAACATTAAACATATTTGCTTAGGTCGCTATATTAGTTTTCATGACAAAGTGAGTGTAAGTGATGTTGCTCGGGCATTTGAAAGTGCCCTGCATAATGAAATAGCCGATAGTAGTGGTAGAATAAAAGAATTTTCATGTATTACTCACTCCACTGGAGGCCCTGTTGTCCGTGAATGGCTGAATCGTTATTACGGGGCTGCAAAGCTTTCTCAGGCTCCTCTTTGTCATCTCGTTATGCTTGCTCCTGCCAATCATGGTTCTCCACTGGCCGCGATCGGAAAAAAAAGAGTCGGAAGGCTCAAAGCATGGTTTTCTGGAGTAGAACCTGGACAGCGAATTCTTGAGTGGTTGTCGCTAGGTAGTCAGCAACAATTAGATTTGGCCAAATCTCATCTCCATTACAAACCTGCTGAAGCACATTTTTTCCCTTACGTACTGACGGGTCAATCTATTGATAAACAGATGTATGATTTTATCAATAGTTATTTAGTTGAAGCAGGATCCGATGGAGTAGTTCGAGTTCCCTGCGCCAATCTTAATTATAGTATGGTCACACTTATAGAAACAAAAAACATTGAAACTGTAACCCATGGTGCCGATAAAATCGAAGTTCATATGCTGGCAGTTAATGGAAAAATAAGAAGACCACCACTTGCACCTTTAGGTGTAATAGCAAGAGCCAGTCATTCTGGTAGTAAGAAGGGAATTATGGCGAGTGTGCTGTCACCAAAGGCAACAAACAAACCACAAGTGAGTGAAATATTAAAATGTCTGTCGGTAAAAACTAAAGATGACTATGCAACCCGAATCAAAGAACTAGAACAAATATCCCATGAGACACAGAAAAATAAGCATCGCTATTCAATGCTCGTCTTTGTTATAAAAGACAACCAAGGTGATCCCGTTATGGATTATGAAATTTTCCTTTTAGGTGGAGAAAAACATAATCCAGATAAACTTTCCAAAGGATTTTTTATAGATAAACAGCAAAACGTAGCGAATCCAAATCATATTGTTTATTACGTTGATTATGATGTTATTACTCAAAATAAACTTACAGGGTTTCGCGTAATAGCTCACCCCCAAAAAGGGTTTTCATTTTATCATTGCGTTGAGTATCACTCACTCGGAGATGATATCCATTCACAAATAAAAGCAAATGAAACATTCTACGTTGAAATCCAGCTGAATCGTTGCGTTGATAAAGGCGTATTTACATTTGATAATGCGAATGACCCAAAGCTGAGACAAAAAGGATTAATTATCAAATCATATACCCGACAATCCTTTAAAGAGGCAGATTCAACTCTGAAGTGCATAACCGCTACGCAGCTATAGCTGCCATGTATTCAGCCATTAATTTGGCTGGTGTTTTGTAATTTATTTTCTTTCTTGGCCTATCATTGAGCTTTACTATTACA
>NZ_JAHNZV010000182.1 GCF_022267535.1 Psychromonas antarctica | reverse complement strand
AAGCCAACCCAGAAAATTACCTGCCATGGAATTATCTAGAAAATAGTGAGTAACGGCTGACTTGCTTTCCAAAAAAGACTGAATTGGGCTAACCGCCCAAGTCAAACTATGCAGCCGTAAGCTCACATCTACGCAAGTATCCGCAAAATTAACCTGATGATGCTTTGAATCCAGCATAGCCTCTATTAATTCCACTTCATCTAACTCAGCTGCTAACATCAATGGCGTATAACCAAGCATTGCGGTATCGTGTTTAGCATTAGGATCTGCGCTATGTTGAATCAATATTTTGGCAATTTTCCTAAAATCCTCGGCTGTTGAATATTTCGTAATATTTTTTCTTTCATATTCTTTACATGCCTCAGTCGTATTACGAAACAAAGGATTGCTATCCTGCTCTAACATCACCCGTTTTAAGTGCTGAATATCATGAGGAAA
The DNA here is from genome assembly GCF_022267535.1 of Psychromonas antarctica. Classification (GTDB taxonomy): domain Bacteria; phylum Pseudomonadota; class Gammaproteobacteria; order Enterobacterales; family Psychromonadaceae; genus Psychromonas; species Psychromonas antarctica. Next base: position 2,877 of record NZ_JAHNZV010000182.1, on the reverse strand, counting down.
CAATCCAGCCGCATGAGCTCGGATGGACTGCAGACTCACCTCTGAGTACTTCATCCGTTCCCAGTGAACCGAGTTCACTTGAGGTCTTGTATGGTGGGCAATAAGTCCTATTGCGGTATAAAGTGGTGTCTCACCAATGATATCGTGCCTTCCATCTACAGAAGCTCCCATTTCAAGTACTTTCTGCACTATGTCTGGTCTGCCTGTTTGAACGGCACATCCAAGAGCTGATAGCTTTCTCTTGTCTGTTAGCGCATCCAGCACGCTTTTCCGATGAGGCTTTTGGCTTAATAAATAGAATGCTTCATCGCTCATAGAGTTCAATGGCGTCAAATTAACCTGCATTGATTGTATTGCCATCAAAATAGCAGACTCACTACTCGAAGAAAGTTTATTAATATCGGCCCCTGCACTTATTAAGGCAGAAACTGCCTTATTATCATCCTGCATGGCAAAGTAAACGAGTTGAGGCATTTTCTTGATGAGCCCACCATTCATACCCACCGATAAAAGCTTGTTTGGTTTTTTAATGTTTAATTCATGACTAGCTTCATCTACCATCCAAATGCCACAATTAGAATGTAGGTTTTCAGGATAAATACTCCCAATAAAAAATGACTCCCTAGTAAAAAACGCATCAAAATACTGACTAAATGCAGATATCTCCCAATTGTCGATATCTTGGGGTTTAACCTTGAAAGCGTCATTATTTAAGTTTGGCGGCATAAAGTCGATTTTCATAACCACCGCCATTCGCCGAAGTCGATTGATAAAACTTTTGGCTGGTTTGGGAACTCGACAGGCGACTACGATGGCTTCGATAATTATTTTCTCAGCATTTTCACCTTGTCTATAGATGACCTGTTCAAACGCAAGCTTGTAGTCTTCAATAGCTTCGGTTAACTTTCCTGAGTGCAAGTGATAACGAGCTCTCATCCAGTGATAGTAGTATGTGGTCTCATGATTAACATCAAGCTGTACCTGCTGTTTTTTAAGCTCTTTTAGCAAAGCTAAGCATTGATTCTGAGCATCTACTTTTTTCGGGGTTCTTAGAGAAAGTAACTCAAACAAGTTCATAGCTAATGGCGTTGTAGCTTGATATTTAATGGTTCCCTTGTGAAGAAGCTTAAACAAGTTTTCTACTAGCGCCACCAAACATTCTTCTGGTGACTTCTCTACCAACATAGCAATATCAGTATACCCACTTCGATGGAAAAAGTAGCCCCATAGTCTTGCCGTAATCAAGCGAGCCTTAATTGTCCCCCAGCTATTGCCTCTTTGCCATTGCTCTCCCAGAGAAGCAATGCTGGTAAGGTCTGGCAACTCTGCATTTGCTTCTAAAGACCAGATACGTAATCGATCTTTTTGATAATCTGAGCTATTGATAACAAATTGTTGCCACTCTGTTGAGTCGTCCAGTTTTTCCAGGACAATTGAAATTAGTGGTCTATCACTCCTGGCTATATATCGTGTTGATAGCTTCATTCCATTTAGCGTATCCGAGCATATTTCCGCTATAGCAAATGTCATAAAAAATTGGTCTATAAACTGCCTTGATATTTCAGCATTTACACCATCTAGAGGTACGGTTTTTATCAGCTGGAAATAACTATCTGTAATTTTATTAAATTGCTTTAAAATATGATCAGCAAAGTAAATGTTGACATACTTACTTAGAGGCTCATGAATTAATACCTTTTTTAGTGAGTCTAGTAAGTATGGGTTAATTTCAGCGTTCTTACATGCATCATCGATTTTCTTCCCAGCCAAGCTCTTAGTTCCCAAGCCTTTGGCAAATTCGCGAAGCAAGTATTGAGCTGAGTAATAGGGGGTGGTGATTGTTTTACTAGTCATATTGAATATTAATACTCTTCATGAAATAACCTATTCATCTTTATTAACTGATAGGCATAATTTATGTGCGTCTTTGTAAATTTTATATATGGTATAAAAAGTATGATGGGCACTCTGCCCATCATACTTACTTTTATTTACTATTTTTCGCAGCTGCCGCTTGCGCTCTTGCCGCGAAACTTCCTTTAGCTACCTGACCTCCATTAGCTTTGGCTTGTCCGCCTTGAATGCGTGCTGCTGCCGATGGTGTCATTGGTGCTGATTTAGGTTTAGACATGTTCATTTCTCCTTGTTGTTTGAACACACATAATTTAACAAGGCTTGGATTCAAATAATAAGTGCATAACTTGAATAGGTAGAAAAAACGGTCAGCTGAATATATGCTAATCGCTTTTTCTCCGGCAAGAGATGCAACAATGAAAACATATAAACAACTGACCTATGAACAACGATGCCAGATTTATGCCTTAAAGAAAACAGGTATGAGTCAAAATAAAATAGCAGAACAACTAAATGTTAGCCAATCAACCATTAGCAGGGAATTCTCCCGTAATACAGGTAAGTGTGGCTATCGTATTAAACAAGCTCAAAATACAGCCGACAAGCGCCGATTAACGGCTTGTAAAGCCATTAAAATGACAACAAGAATCATTGAGTTAATCGACTCGAAAATCAAAGAAAAATGGAGTCCAGAGCAAATATCTGGATGGCTTAGTGAAGAGCAATGCATCAGTATTAGCTATGAAACCATTTATCAGCATATTTGGTCTGACAAGCGTTGTGGTGGTCAATTATTCAAAGACTTACGTAGAAAAGGAAAGGTTTATCAATCACGCAGTAAGGATAAACAAGCCGGTAGAGGATTTATTAAGAACCGCATAAGTATTGATGAACGGCCTGGCAGATTCAACTCTGAAGTGCATAACCGCTACGCAGCTATAGCTGCCATGTATTCAGCCATTAATTTGGCTGGTGTTTTGTAATTTATTTTCTTTCTTGGCCTATCATTGAGCTTTACTATTA
>NZ_JAHNZV010000181.1 GCF_022267535.1 Psychromonas antarctica | reverse complement strand
TGGTCAGGTAAAACAAGGAACTGCGATCCTGTAGGTGATGTTTACATTAACAAACCCTCAGAAGAAGAAGCAAAACTAGCTGCATAATCACAGTCAATCATTGCAACTATCTTGACAGCGACCGGTAGATCCATTAAGGTTATTAGCGTACTCACGAGCACCTTTCGAATAAGAGGATGTAGTTATAAATATGCCTTTATTTGATTGCGCAACGGCGAGGGCGCCTACAAATTTTTGAACTTCTTCACGGCCAACTGTATTTGTTCGACCATAACGTTTGGCTTGGATATGAATCCGCCCAAGACCAAGTACATCTTCTTTTATAATTCCATCAATACCACCATCATTAGACGCCTGCGTAACAGAACCAGCATCTTTTACTTGTCCTCCGTAACCCATTTTCTCTAACAGATTAACTACAAGGTGTTCAAACTCATAAGGTGATTTACTAATGATCGTATCAATAATTTCGTCATAAACAGATAAGCGTATACTTTCAAAAGAGTTGTACAGTTGCTCTTGTGGTGTCATATCTGAATCAATAACAACAGGGTCTGTAGCAGACTCATCTTTAGACTTTAAAGATGTTCGCCCTTTAACCTGTTCTTGGACAAATTTTTCAATTTCATCAGGTTTGGTGAGCATTTCAACACCAAGTTTATTAATGCGATATAATCCTCTTTTAGGTTTATCAACAAGCTTAGCCATGCTTAAATAACTTAATGCCCAAGCAACTCTATCGTAAAAAACTGGACCTTTTCCAGAATCGTACATTTGTGATATTTCTTCACCTGTAAGACCAAATTGCTGAGCTAGTGGTTGTTCAAACTCTTTGAGTTTAACGTCACCATTATCAGCTAAATGCTTTAAGGCATAGATACGAATATCATCATGCTTTGGAATTGCCATTACTACTTCCCAATAATTTTATGAATTTAATGATCTACTTTCATCATTTAACATGAATTAAATATTAACATAAAAGACCTACTGATCTTAATATGTAGTAGCGAATAAATATGTCCACTGATTTAGAGAAAATTTCTATCTCGCTTTGTGATGTGATGGACGCCCCTCCCTAATACCTATTGGCGTCACCTTTGCCATAATTAGATTAGACAGTTTAATCAAAGGAGCATCGCATGAATATTAAAGTGGTTGGTCTTGATTTAGCAAAACATTATTTTCAGGTCTGCGTTCTTACTGATGACAACAAGATCCACTCTAATAGAAAAGTAACTAGAGCACGTCTATTAGATGTCGTTCGTCAGTTTCCTGAAGGTACATTAATCGCAATGGAAGCATGTGGCAGTTCAAACTACTGGGCTCGCACCTTCACTAAAATGGGCTTTGAAATAAAGCTCATTCCTCCTCAACATGTGAAACCATTTGTAGGTCATCAAAAAAATGATGCTAATGATGCTCGCGCTATATGTGAAGCGGCATTTAGACCAGACGTTCATGGTGTTCCAGCTAAAACTATTGAACTTCAAGACATTAAATCAATAAGGTGCATTAGACAGCGAAGAGTAGAGCAACGACTGGCGGCAGCAAATCAATTGAAAGGGTTAGCCAGTGAATATGGCGTGATCATCGCTAAGAGCTTTAAATGCTTAAGGGAACAAGTACCTATCGCTTTAGAAGATCCTGATAATGAATTATCTATCGTGATGAGGCGCATGCTTCATGATTTACTTACTGAAATTAATACACTTACTGCTGAAATAAAGTCGTTGAGCCAAGATCTTGAAGCTCTTTGCAAACAACAACCACGTTATCAAGCCTTATTAGCTATTCCTGGATTTGGTCCAATTGTAACCGCAGCATTTTTAAGCCAGGTTGGTTCAGGAAAACAATTCTCGAATGGTAGGCAGTTATCAGCATGGTGTGGCCTAGTTCCGAGACAGTTTAGCTCAGGTGGCAAAACCAGACTTGGAAAGATAACTAAAAATGGCAATAACGAACTCAGAGCGTTACTCATCCATGGAGCAAGATCCGTTTCTAAATATACGCCAGAGCGAACGGATGCATTAAGCCAGTGGTTTAATGCTCTTGCATTGCGAAGCGGTAAGACAAAAGCGATCGTTGCCCTTGCCAATAAATTAACGCGAATAGCATGGGTTATAGTTACGACGAATGATGAATTTAAAGCGAATTGTGCATTTAAAACGTAAACGATCAACTAACCCCATCTAACAATGCTTTAAAATAACTGTCACGATTTCTTTTTATCTTCAAAGAGATCATGTTATGAAAATTGCACCACTTACCCAAATACAACAAGATTGGCTTCATCATATTAATCAAGCGGCTATGCTAAGCGTATCGATGTCCGCTTATGCAAAGCAAAATAAACTTGCTCTTCCTGCCTTTTATCATGCGCGTTCGGTGTTAATAAAAAAAGGAGAGTTACAAAAGAGTCCTCATCCTTCTTTGGTATCAGTAAATGCCCCAATACGAACAACCTCATGCCGAATAACATTATCTAACGGTGTCATCGTTGAGCTGGATGATGTTGATATTTCAGACCTGCTTAATAGTGCGAGCCGGTTATGATCAGGCCTTGTAATACCATTGAAAAAATATATCTCAGCCGTGATCCCGTTGATTTTCGTAAAGCGATCAATGGCCTTTCTTTGATTGTAGAAGAGACGCTTTGCCTTGATCCCTTTTCCTCTCAACTGTTTGTCTTCACCAATAAAAGACGCAACAAAATAAAAATATTGGTGTGGGATAAAACGGGCTTTATTTTGTGGCTAAAAGCACTCGATGATGCACAATTTAAGTGGCCATTGAAGGATAAAAAAGAGGTGCTTTCTATTAATGGGCAACAGCTAAATTGGCTACTTGACGGCATCGATATTTTCTCGATGAAACCCCATAAAACCTTACATCACAGCACTGTTTTATGATGCTTTTTTAGCGCGTTTTTAGTATAATTCACACCATGAAAAACACAGAAAATCAATTACCTACAGATGTAGAAACGCTTCAAAAACTATTACTTGAAGCACAATCTTTATTGCTCGAAAAAGAGGCTGAAATTAGTTCGCTACTTGAGCAACTAAAGCTGGCGCGCCATCAAAAATTTTCACCGACCAGTGAAAAACAGAGCCCACAACAGGGTGAGTTATTTGATGAAGCGGAGCACATTGTCATCTCTGAGTCTGATGAAGAAGAGGCGACTGTCGATGCTCACAGCAAGACTGATAAACCATCGAGAAAACGTGGCCGTTCAACATTACCTGCACACCTACCACGTGTTGAAGTCATTCATGACTTAGCGGAAGTAGATAAAATTTGCCCGCATGATGGGACGC
>NZ_JAHNZV010000180.1 GCF_022267535.1 Psychromonas antarctica | reverse complement strand
GGCGATTTTAAAGGTAAAAACGGTGGCATTAAATATTGGTCTACCACCTTTGATCAGATTGAAGCGGCCGATACCGACCCGCAACGTTGTGCTGAAATTCTTGGGTTAACATATCACCCAGAAAGCACCTACTCAATGGTGATTGTTGATACCCATAAAGCTGTAGAGACCTCTGGAGCAGAGTCAATCACTCCCACGTTTAGTGAAATTTCACAATTTGCGAAAAATGAGTTAGATGGCATTGATGATGCAACCATTGATGCACTCTATACGCCACAATACCAAGCAACTTACAGTAAACTGTATGACCAAGCTGCTGCTAAAAAAATGGATGTTTGGAAGAAAGAGGGCATGGTAAAGTTTAACAAAGTATTAGTAAAGCAAGGTGATGATATTGATGCTTTTGAAGCAAGGGTTAATTTACATGATAAATTGGGCAGTAATGAGGACTTTTTAGGCAATGGGTTAACTAAAAATAATAACCCAACAATTAAACAAAAGTTTGGTATTGTTGAAACCTTAACCTTAGAGCGCACCCCGCAAACCTTAGCGGCGCTTAAAAGCAATAAAGCCATTAGCATTATTGAAAAACTCACTCCAATAGGAAATATTTCATGATCACCCCACCAGAATTTACTCACCCAAACCTATTCCCTGCGAGTTTTAAATTAATTGCAGATATAAAAAGTCCTTTTGACCCCGATAGAGATTGCTTATTTTATAAATATGAAAATATATTAGTTACATTTGTTGGTGGTAATTGGCAAGATCCAGATACAAATGAAGTGGAATACCTCTCTTACCAAGCTTGTTTCCCCTTAGCGGTATTACCTTGGGTAATCAGAATGTTGGACTATTTTGATACTCCCCCCAATGAGGGCGGATTACCAGCAGGAAAAATTTCCAACAAGGAAGAGATCGACGGTGAACTATTACTGTTTACCCGAGGTGTTTGTGTCGGCGGGCCTGATCACGGTGGTTACAATTTAGAAAATTTAAGCCGTATCAATTATGGCAGAAAACCGACAAGTAATAGTTATCAAGGTTTTGATTTTCCGGATCCTTGGTTATATGACGGTGGATTATTAGAATTTTGGAAAGCGCTAGCTAATAAATATGAGAATGGCTTGCTGTGATTGGCATATTAACCAACCATGCATACTTCGTTGCTTTAAAGAGGCATTCGGAAACCAGGGCACTTTTCACTCAATTTCAAAATTAATTTACGGATAACTGGCTATTGGATGAAAAAATATAGGCGTTCTAATTCTCTCATTCATTTAGTCATCATCACCTAACCGTTGGCAATAATAAATCAGCTAAGCCGATTGTCTTGGCGACGGGCACTAAGGTTTCTAAAGCGAAACCAATCACTACATCTGCACCAAAAGAACCTAATGCACTTGATGCAAGCAAAAAACAAGCAATACAACATTGGCAGAATATAGAAAATAACGCAGACAATTTCCCTGAAGCCTTTGGCGCGCGTTTGATGAAACTCAATGCAGAAGCGGGTTACAGCATGGCAGAAGGTGCTAAATCTACCTATGAAACATTGACATCATGGGATAAATTTAGCGCAGCCACAGCAGGGCTGGTGCATACTATTACCAATCCTGTTGAAACCTTTGATGCTATCCAAGGTGCTGCAGAAACTTTTGCCGATTTACCTGTCGGCGAACAAGGTGAAGCCGCTTATAAAGTGTTAGTGGGCGGTTTGGCTTCTGCTGGTATGGGTAAAGTGGTGACTAATGCAGGCAAGTTAGGGAAATTAACACCGAGCAAAACAAAATTACCTGCGGGGCTACATAATCAAGAGTGGGAGAAAGTACATGTTCCTAAAGATAAATTTAAAACCATCCGTACGGTGGATATGGATGACCTTTCTGATATGGAAAAATTAGCCACTAAAACACTTAAAGGTCAAGGCTGGGAGCCTAAGCAAATAAAACAAGTTTTAAGTTCTGGTGATAATTTTAGAGTTAAAGAGTTAAATGCAGGCGATAAACTTTATGGTATTGGTACGCAAGGGTTTGAAAAAAACATAAAAACCTCTGCATATTGGTTAGATGAAACTGGCTATCAAGAAGTGCAAGGTCAATTTTTTAAAGATGGAATACTTGATAAGGAAGGAGTAAAAAATCACCTTGCGTTGCCTTGTTTTAATCGTGCTAATAGCTTAGATATCGTTGAATTGACCGAAAAAAGCACAGTGGTTGAGTCAACGATAGGTAAAGCAAGTGAGTTAATTCAATATACTGATAATAGTGGCTATAGCACAGGGTTATTAGGGAAAATAATGCCCGGCGGTGGAACACAGATAACCCCGGATCCAAGCACTTTAGTCAAGTTTTTAGGAAAGTAATAATATGGTTAATACAGAAGAGCAACGGTTAGATATTATTGAAAACTGTAATGTGTTGTTAAAGAAATTTGCAAACTTTGAACAGTCAGACCGTACGCCTGAAGGACGTTTACTCGCGCAGTTAAACTGGCTGAAAGAGCGGGCTGAAAATGTTGATTTAGCGTTGCCTGTCGATCGCGCTTATGTTTCCACGCTCGCTTATATCTATACCGATGGCACCTTAACTCATCATGCTAGTGCTGAAGATAAAATTAGAGAAGAAATTAATATCCCCATGTCGAATTTACTCGGTCTGGCAGAAGAAGCAGAGCTATTATATAAGCCTGTTTATAGCCCTTACACTATTCGTTGTATTGATGCTTTAATTCATTCATTTTTGAACGCATCTTTTGCATTAAATGAATATGAATCAGGGTTTGTGCAAGAGCTCTATCAAATTAAGCAAGGTTTCATAGCGGGAGAGTTAGTGCCTCCTGTTGGTGGCTGTGCTCAATACCCCAATTTAATTGAAGTTGAATATTTAGGTTTTAAAGATTCCAATTCCAAATTACTATTCAAGATTGTCAATAATTTAATTTTCAGTGGTGTTCGCCCTGATAGCTGGTTAACACCAGAAGACGCTGAGCGTGAAACCTTGAAGTTATTGGGTTGATAACGAAAAGTCATGTTAGGTGATGGTTGCAATTGGTGCATTTAAACAACGAACTTCTTTTACAATGTATAAATACACTTAATCGATAACTCAATGCAGAAGCGGGTTACAGCATGGCAGAAGGTGCTAAATCAACCTATGAAACATTAACGTCGTGGGATAAATTTAGCGCAGCAGCAGCAGGGCTGGTGCATACTATTACTAATCCTGTTGAAACTTTTTAATGCCATACAAGATACCGCAGAGACCTTTACCGATTTCCTGCAAACAGCATGCTCTCAAACGTTGAATGAACCTTGTTAAGGGGCGCGGACTTCAGTCCGCCAGTGTATTCAGTTCATTCAAACAGTTTGCCCTGTATTTTGTAAAAACAATGCAGGCTAAAGCCCGCGCCCCAGAGAGAGTGCAAGCCGCATGCTGCCACACGTTGAATGAACCTTGTTGAGGGGCGAGGACTTCAGTCCGCCAGTGTGTTTGTTCATTCAAACCGTTCGCACAGTATTTTGTAAAAACAAAGCAGGCTAAAGCCTGCGCCCCAGAGAAAGTACAAACAGCCTGTTGCCTTTAGCTTATTGAGGG
>NZ_JAHNZV010000018.1 GCF_022267535.1 Psychromonas antarctica | reverse complement strand
ATCGAAAAAATGGTCAAAACCGATCCACAGTTGGAGAGCTGCGATGAATCGGTTTATAATAGAATTTGAAGACCGCTTGAAAAAGCATCTGTAAAAATGGTAATTACACAGAATTATTTACAGGGTCCCTTGCATTAAATCTAATTAAACGACTCGGGATGAATTAACTCTAAAACACTAACCATGTTAAAAGTTTTCTTAATGGACTCAATACTCATTAGCCGTTCTTGTTCATTTTTTGACAATTGAAAAAAAACAACAGAAGTATTAAATTCAGCAATATTAAACTCCATTCTTTGAGTTTCACTCATTGCCATTAAAATATGAGAATAAACAGGATCTTTTTCGTCCAAATTTAAAGATTGTAAATTAAGAATATTTTCAGCAACCCGCCCTCGTTCAGGTTGCGTACATTCATTGCTAGCTAACTCAGCCAAATATGGGAAAGCATTCTTAAGAGTATCAATAGAAAACTCTTTTAATAAAGCAACATCCTTTTCCGATATTGCATTTTCTTTAGCTAGAGACCTGCACAACTCAACCTTATCTCCATATTTAATCAGAGAGCGATTAAAATTTTCAAAAGCAATCATTTCTTTATTTTGAGCAAATACAGATAAGGATAAAAAAACACCTATAATGCAGAGTATTATATTCTTCATTTTATTGAACCCCCTTTTCAACAGCTCTCCAAAATAAACTTTCTTTAGGACTAGTTAAATGCGCTAAAACTTGGAATCCAGCTACTTTTTCAATACGGCCTCTCTTTATTTTATCTAATGAATCAAATGATTTATAGAAATACTCCCAATTAGCGTTTGTTATAGAATATGCAGTCTGAGTTGCTTCAGATACAACAACATCCCCAACCTTTTGCGTGACGGTTTTTACAGTCTGATTTGGAATCAAATTCATTACGCCAGATACACCGCTATTCTGAACACTACGAAGTGAACTACCACCAAAAATACTATACAAATGACCCATCATCACCGCAAACCTCAGTATTTGGGTTCCATTATGAACATTTTTATATACTCAATACCTTCTAAACTTTTTCATCAAATTTAATATCAACTATCATTGGGCATTGCTTCATGCATTTTTCCTTTGCTTAAAGAATTAATTAGAGATACACATATTGTGCTGAGTTCAAGAAAACTTGCGCTAGAATAGCAGGTGTGAATGAATTATCAAATATTAGCAAAAAACAAGATATGGTTAGTAGTTAGAGTACGAAGCGTTCCGATTGTAGAAGTACAAAAAAAGTTATCTTTTAGAAGTACACCTAATGACTATTATGATAAATAGCAGTTTTATTAAATGTAAATAAGAATTTCATCATCGAGCTAACAGAATATGCCTAAAAGCAGCAGGTTACTAATGGGTATTGAGCTTAAAAGATAGAATTTAAAATTTGTAATTAATGACTGTTTTCTGAGCATAAAAATGTTTTTTTCATTTCGAGTGTTTTTTAGGCTCAAACGGCTACATATGTTAGCAATTCATTTCCTTACTTTCTCAAAGAATCAAAGGAGATATCTATAATTCTGTAATCTTTACGATCGCTATTGGGAGAAAGCGAGCCTAAATGAAGCTGTCTGAACAGCGTAATAAAGCAAAACCTCTAGCTCGGTTTGTGCCCCTTTCTGAGATAGAACTGAAAATTAATAAGGGCTGCTGAGAGCCTAAAGCGGCCATTAAATAAGTTGCTTTTTTATCTCTTTGGGCACATTGAGATACAGATAATATTACTTGTTATATTCTAAATTAGTGGTCAAAATCACTTACCCACTGCAAAGAGACTTGAAATTATTTTAGAATAAAGGAATAAAGGAATAAAGGAATAAAGGAATAAAGGAATAAGTATGAAGCTAAGATTTTTATCCCCTTACGTGCTTTGGTTATTTTTATTTTCAGTTAGCGCCCAAGCGGAAATGTTCACTTTTGCGGTTGCGGATAATGAAGCGCCTTTGAGTTATCAACACGAGGATATCGTGGCGGGTATTATTCCTGAAATAATTACGTTGATTTTTAGTTATTTGCCTAGTCACCAAGTAACGTTAAAAGCATACCCTTGGGCCCGAGCTCAGGTACAGGTGGAGTATGAGCAAGCAGATGGCTTTTTGACGTACCCATCAAAAAAACGGAAACAGTATGCGTACTTTACGTCAAGCCATGTCTATGAGTTAGATTTTGGATTTCTTATTTACCATAAAAATAATACTAACCGCTCTATCATTGAATCAGCAAAGAGCTTTGATGATTTAAGAAGTCTAAAAATTATTATTCAAAAAGGGGCTGAGTGGGAGTCCGATAACATTCCTGAATTTATGCCAAAGCTTGAAGCGAATAATTTGTACACGATGCTTCATTGGTTACTGTGGAGAGAGCAGGCTGATTTTTTAATTGCAATGCCTGAGCAGGCTAAATACATTACTAAAAAGTTTGGTTATCAAGAGATGGTTGCTTACCGACATGTCGACTTTATAAACGACTCCCTGATCCCCTTTCATATTGGTGTTCGTCAATCGCACCCCCTTGCCAGAGAGCTTACTGACAAGGTTGATGTTGTACTGAAAAATGAAGTGTTTCGTAAACAGGTTCAGGATATAGTCGCTCGTTATCGCTAGTTATTTAAGCTATTTGGTGTATGCAGTGGATGAGTGATATTGGCCACACAGTCATAAATTTCTAAGGCGCAATGGTGCGAAAGAGACTTAGAAATAATGTCTGCTTTGTCGGAACAGCTGACGTTACACATTCCCAAAGTGCACATAAATTCTAAGGCGCTATGTGCCGACCCAAACCGCCTTAGAAAACGTCCAAATTTGTTGCCACTATTACTTACTCTGCGATTGAGTGTCTGCGGTGACAGCCATGGTTATGTTTTTGCCTAACAGTTCAATCCTGCGTTCATTGCGTAAGGATATGTTTGGAAAGATCAGAAGTAAGAAGGCTGATCTCTTCATCACTAACAACATTTTTCTGTTTGAGATTTATTTTGGAAGAGCTTTTGGATTTAGACCCCAGCCCAAACTCTATTTTTTACATTGAGAACGTTCTCAATGTAGCAATCAGGAAAAACAATGACAGGAATAACACCGAGCGCGGTACTCCAATGCCGAACGTTTAAGAATATTTTAAAAAAACTTGAACGATCTGGAAAATAGATCATAATTCTCAACCTTATCTAGGGCGGTAATTACAAATGTCGCGTGCATTACCGAAAATGTTGAATTTTTTGATCTATAGATATATAAATGTACAAAAAAGGTGAAGATCTACTTTTTTTGGTAAATTGCTGGTTGAGTTGGTTAAACTTAGTTGGCATTAAAATTTTTTGCTCTGGTTAAGTTAGTTTATTAGTCTGCTGACTGGACGATGCTAAATATTGGATGTATTAAATGTTAGAAGTTGTTGCATATTTTGTAATACCCGTTTTAGTTATACTTGTCATTGCCTATTTTTATGTAGAAGCGCAGAAAAAAAAGGTCATAGAGGAAAATAAGAAAGCCATTGTTTTACGTATCGCTACAATGAAATATAATTTTAAGGCGGATCTGAAACGACTAGTCGAACAAGAAATATTAACAATAAGAGAGCAGGAGTCTGTCTATCGAATTGCTAATAACTTCTTTGTTTTTCAACCAGTTACAGTTGTAAATATAGAACATTGTGAACAGTTGCTTAAGAACGTTATCAGCGCTATGCCGACTGGTGGTCCCGATAGTATTAACTTCGATCTTGTACAAGAACAAGTTAGCTTATTTGTACGTTCATTACCTGCCGCCGCGCGTGGCCATAACGCCGCCTTTTACCGCAATGAACTTCCTGAATTAATTAAGCAGCTAGTTGATTCTCAAGAAAATATGTACGAAAATGAGAACGAAAATAGCAACGAAGAATCACAGGGTCCTGTGTCTGCGACAGCAGCTTAGAGAGGTAATGGCGTCTTTCCCACCAGAAAAGGCTGGACACTCAGAGCTTCTTTTCTTTAAATCATTACATTAAAGAAAAAGTCGTACTCAAATCAACTACAAGCTAAGGCGTTTTGTGTCCCATTATAATATTAGTTGTCTACAAATATCTAAGTATTACCAACGGCAGCTTTGAGCTTGAAGCAGTCGTTAGTAAATGTTCGTAAGGTGTGCCAAAGGAAGGCATTAGAGTTGGCTTAATTGTCTTGGTTTTATAGTGGGTCAACCACCGATAATTCTGAAAGCGAGTCTGATAACAGATCGAAGACTGCACGGATACGCTTACTACTCTTGAGCTGCTTATGAGCAACCAGCCAGATCGGGAAAATAATTACTTCAGAATCAGGGAGTACACGTTCTACCAGCGGTTCTCTGTCTCCAACGGCTTCTATCATCATTCCAAGTGTTATCCCTAATTTTGTATTTTCCCATTGAACCAAGTGGTTTTCAGAAACCACTGAAAAATTATTTTGTGTAACGGATAGACCAAGCTCACACAGGGGGATTATTGATTCATCGCTTCTATTAAAACCTGCAAACTCTGCTTTGTTAAGTTTGGCAACGGTAATGGGGCGACCTAATTTGTCGAGATATTCTTTAGATCCATAAAGACGAGCCGCTACATCACAGATTTTTTTTGCGACAAGATCTGGGTGAGTAGGCTGGATGTTTCGAATGGCAATATCCGCTTCTCTTTGACCCAAATTACTAAGCTCATTTGATGTTATAGCCAAGAATGGCGGGACAGCCAAACCTTTTATTTTTAAATCTAGCAAAGCATTATTTTTAACTTTTTATTCTTACTGAAGAAAACAAGATCCATTCCAATAAATCCCCTCTAAATGCAGAGATATTCATCTTACTATCTGAGCTAATGAAGCCTATTTTGCACGTTATTGGGATCTTTTGAGCCTTAGCGATTGGTGCTCGTAAACGGGAATTAGCGAGCATAATACGATCGACTTTTTACGTTAAAAAGATTCAGAAAAGATGATAGACACACAAAAACTCGACCGTTTAGGTCGCCTTTTGGATTGTTAGCGCAAGTTTAAAATGCCACATAATAATGATGGTGCAGGTTTTTACTTACTTGTATCTGCCACTAATACTACTTTCCCTATGTTCCAGCTAAGTAACTAACTCAATTAACACAACCTCAACCAACCCAATTAAAAGCCAATCTTCCCCATCTAGCGATGGTGAAATTGGCTTGATATTTTTCTGGCTGGTTAACTATCTGTTTTGTGGTGGATATAGGGCGTTATAATAAAGTTTTTGATACTGTTTAGCTGAATTTAACCAGTAAAAATGAGCGCGCATCGCTTGCGTTTTTAAGCGTAACATCTCTTCTGGGTGTTCTACATAGAGTAGCAATACACGTCGCATCAAGTTAAGTAAGTGACTCGGACTCGGCTCGTAAAATACGAAACCATTAGCATTATCTGGGTCCTGGTCATAGTCCAAAACCGTATCTTTTAAGCCGCCCACGCCGCGAACAATGGGTAAAGTACCGTAAGAAAAACTATATAGTTGATTCAAGCCGCACGGCTCAAAAAGGGAGGGCATCAGAAAGAAGTCTGCGCCCGCTTCAACCAAGTGGGACAGTCTATGACTGTAATTATTTATAAACCTAAATTTATCAGGAAAATGTGCTGCAATCGCGTTTAGTTGTCCTGTTATAGCCGGATCACCAGAGCCTATAATGATAAGTTGTAGGTTATGTTTTAACAACTGTTGTAACATTGGCAACAGTAAGGCAAACCCTTTTTGCTCGGTAAGCCGACAAATCATAGCGAAGATAGGGTTATCATTTTCGGGTAGACCTATCTCTATTTGTAACTCTTTTTTACAAATTAGTTTACCGCTGAGATCCTCCGCAGAAAAGTTTGCCGGTATTAATGTATCGGTTGCAGGGTTCCACTCATTGTAATCGCAGCCGTTTAAGATACCCTCAAAATCGCTAATTCGCTCAAGGAAGTGCTGCGACATACCATGAGATCCGAGCGTGGTTAGTAGTTCGCTGGCATAATTGGGGCTGACGGTGTTGATCTTGTCACTATAAATGACACCCACTTTTAGATAATTAATGTGGTTAAAATTTTCTAACACCCGCTCATCCATGCACGCACTCACTTCTGGAATTAAGTTAAGTTGCGATTTATCAAAAATCCCTTGGTAGCAGGCATTGTGTGTTGTTAATATCGTTTTAGTGTGGATAAAATATGGGTTGTCTTCGTAACGCGTTTTCAGTAGATAAGGAATTAAACCAGCATGCCAGTCATTACAATGGATAATGTCGGGGCTAAAGCCGTCAGCTTCGCAAGCCTGCAAAGAAGCTAAGCAAAAAAAAGCAAAACGTTCACCATTATCAGGGTAAGCGTGATGATCTTCTCCGTAGAGACCTGCTCTGTCAAAATAGTGTGCGTTATCAATAGTTAAAACAGGGATACCATCTAAATCCAGTTGTCGTACTTTAAATTGAATTTCTGGGCGTGCACTGTCTGTATTTAATGTTAGGCTAAAACGATGTTGCGCCTGTTCTCTCTGATTGATACTGCGGTAAAAAGGGGTGATTATTTTAACTTCGTGGCCGAGATTACGCAGCTCAAGGGGCAATGCTCTCGCTGCGTCTGCTAAACCACCTGTTTTAGAAAATCCTTCTACTTCGGCTGAAATAAATAGTATTTTTAGCTTTTTATGGTTCAATGCAATGCTCCTTTGATAATTTCACTTTATATGTGCCAGTAAAAAATATACAACTTTACGCTTTATGCGAGGTAAGCTGAAAACCATTGGGGCTTATACAATCATTAGTTAAAGCTTAGTCTAGAAACCGATCCGAGCACCTTTAGGAATAACAATAATGCCATTATCTGAAACGGTAAAGCGTTTCTTGTCGTCTTCTAGATTAATACCGATTTGCACATTGTCTGCAATCGATACATTTTTATCAATAATAACTTTAATCAATTTACAGTTTTCCCCGATTTTGGTGTTTCCTAATAAAACACAATGAGAAATGGTTGAGTTTTGCTCCACAAAACAGTTAAAACCTAAGATAGATTTTTTAATTGTAGCTCCTTTAATAAAACAACCATCGGAAATTTGTGATTTTCGAATAATACAATTAGAGTCATCACTATTTCTAAAATGAGCAGCAGGTAGTGCCGGATAGTAGGTATGCATTGGCCATTTGCTGTTATATAAGGAGATCGGCGGCTCTGACTTAATTAGGTCCATATTAGCTTGCCAATATGAATCAATACTACCTACATCGCGCCAGTAAGGAGCATCTTTTTCACCGGGAATGGTATTTGTCGTAAAGTCATAAACAAATACTTTTCCCTGTGGATAGAGATAAGGAATAATATCTTTGCCGAAATCATGGCTTGAGGTTTCTAATGCGGCATCTCGAAGCAACTCTTTTTGTAGCTCATTTGAGTTAAATATATAATTTCCCATTGACGCTAAAACATGATCAGGATCGCCCGGAATTGTCTTTGCCTCTTCGACCGTTGGCTTTTCAACAAAACCAATCATACGCCCCTCACCATCGACTTCTATGATACCAAAGCGGTAAGCTTGTTCTTTTGCTAGCTTGATGGCTGAAACTGTCAGAGTGGCTTCTTTTTTCTCGTGAAATGCAATTTTTTGGCGAATATCCATTTTATATATATGATCACTGCCAAAGACACAAATAAGCTCGGCATCATCTGATTCGATGAACTGTAAGTTTTGATAAATCGCATCTGCAGTACCACTGTACCAATGTTTACCCATGCGCATTTGTGCTGGGATCGCATCAATAAAAGTATCCGTAATACTGCATAATTCCCAAGCTTTATCAAGATGTTGATTAAGTGATTGGGATTTAAATTGCGTTAATACATAAATGCGCAATAGCTCAGAGTTTACAAAATTATTTAATACACAATCGACCAATCGGTAACTGCCACCAAACGGGACTGAGGGCTTAGTACGAGATTGTGTTAAAGGGTAAAGACGAGATCCTTCACCACCTGCTAGAATCATAGAGAGAACTTTTGCCATTTTGAGAACCTGCTTTTACTTAGAATACAAAATATTTAATTAACAACCGCTTGTTGTTAATATTTTTTATTTATCACCACAGTCGTGTTGTTGCAAACTGCAGTTTGCTGTGTCGTTAAGGTTGCTTTCAAAACCAACCTTACAGCCCTTGGCGATCACAACAACGCCACTGTCTGAGACTGTGAATTTTTGTCGATCTTCTTCCAAGTCTTCACCAATAACCGTACCAGGGGCAATTTCTACATTTTTATCGACAATCACTTTATTTAAACGCGCATTGCAACCGATTTTGACGTTACCTAAGAAAATGCACTCATTAATTACCGCTCCCGTACAAATATGACTCCTAAAACCTAAAATAGAATTACTTATCTGTGCACCGTTAACATAAGAACCTGCGCCAATCATCGAGTTAGATATATCATTTACAGAGTCACCCTGGTCACGAAATGTTGCCGGAGGCAGTGGCGGATGATAGGTGTGTAAAGGCCAATTTTTATTATAAAGAGAGAAAGGCGCTTCATCTGCGAGTAGCTGCATATGTGCTTCCCAGTATGAGTCAAGATTACCTACATCACGCCAGTAAGCGGTCACGGGTTCGCCCTTAATGTAATTATCACTTAATCTGTAAACAAATACTTTCCCCTTAGGATAAAGTTTTGGAATGATATCTTTGCCGAAATCATGGCTAGAGTTTCTATCGGCAGAATCATCATATAACTCTTTAAGCAGCACATCAGATTTGAATATATAGTTACCCATTGAGGCTAATACGTGTTTGTCATCTCCGGGAATAGTTTTAGCTTCTGCTATAGAGGGTTTTTCGACAAAACCGATCATACGGCCTTGGTCATCTACTTCAATAATGCCAAAGTTATAAGCCTGCTCTTTAACGACTCGGATCGCGGCAACAGTTAAAGAGGCTTGTTGAGTCTTATGATGTTCAACCATTTGCTGGACATCCATTTTGTAAATGTGATCACTGCCAAAAATGCAAACATGGTCTGGGGCGTGATTTTCAATAAATCGTGCGTTTTGATAAATCGCATCAGCTGTGCCTGAATACCAATTTTTATCGACTCGTTGCTGTGCGGGTATCGCTTCAATAAACTGTTTTGCAACGCTAGATAAGCGCCAAGCTTTGCGCAAGTGAACACTTAATGACTGGGATTTAAATTGGGTTAAAACATAGATTTTCATTAACTCGGCATTTACAAAATTATTTAATGCAAAATCAACAAGGCGGTAATTGCCACCAAAAGGGACTGCGGGTTTGGTGCGTGTTTGTGTCAAAGGGTAAAGGCGAGAACCTTCCCCTCCTGCAAGAATCATCGTTAGAATCCCAGCCATAAATGTCTCCGAAAAGGGGAATGTTATGTATATTTATACATAGTCGTTTTGTGATTATGCTAATTCCATTAATTAAATTTTCTATTTAGGCGTAGCAAAAATGCTTGAGGCAAGGTGTTGATTGCAGTCAATAGTTGTTCTAATTACTGCAATCAATAACCCAGCTAATAACTATTTTTAATAGGTATAAATGAATAGGAGATTATTGGATTTGGTATTAATCCTTTTATGGTTTATCCCTCTTTATTTACCCATGCTAGTTTAGTCGCTAGCTTGAATATAGATACTCCCAAAAAGAGATCAACTTATATGAAATGATTATTTATAATTTTTTGATGCAGGTCAAGATTTTAAATTTGTTATTTTCATCTGTTTTAAGTAAAACCGGAAAGACTTTATTGAGTAAGGGCTCATATTTCAAAAACTTATTAGCTACAAGAGATAGAGTCCCTTGTTCTTTTAAGTGCTGAGCTGATTGATTAATAAATGTTTCTGCCGCCACGTAATCAGTTTGCTTGCCTGAATGGAACGGTGGGTTAGAGAGCAATGTATTATATTTTTTGTGCACTTCTGAAAAAACATCCGATGGAAAAACATTACCTTTAAGTTGGTTTTTTATCAAAGAAAGTTTTGCACTTTCAAGTGCATAAACATTAATATCAACAAGATCTATTTCTACATGAGGGTGCTTCTTTTGAATATAACAAGCAATAACGCCAGCACCACAACCAAAATCAAGTACTGAACCAGATAGCTTTTCAGGTAAATTCAGCAGTAATAATTCACTACCCTTATCTAACTCTCCATAGCTAAATACGCCGGGCAATGAGCAGATCTGCAGTGCAATATTATCGATGTTTATCGGGTAAGTTTTTATCCATGATGTCTGATCAAATGGTTGTACAGTCTGATCTAATTCACTGTACAAAAGAGTGCAATGACGGGCCGAATCAATATTATTAACTGCTGATGAATAAGGTTTTAATAAAGCGTCCGCACTTTTTATACCACACTTTTTTTCACCTACTAAAATAATACTCGCGCCTTGTTGCAGATGCGGGATCAGGCTTGCCAGTAAATATTGCGTCTCTTTTTTTGCCTTGGGTAAAAAAATCAATAGCAAATCAAACTTTTTCTCCCCTTGATAATGTGCAGTAAAATGTAGCTCAGAGGCCGTTAATTTTGTAGATAATGCGCGATAGTAACGATAATCACTAAAACAAAATATGCTAGATAATGCGAGTTTTTCGAGTTGCATTGGATAATCATCATCAATATTGCCTGCAACTAAGATGTTTTTATTAGCAAAAAGCGCCTCATTACGCTGCAATAACTGGCTAGGATTTGAATATATTTGCTTCGTGAGTGACATTAGGTTTTCCTGTATTTAGCATGCAGCGTTTAGCGGAAGGGTTTCTGCTGGCCATTATGCCGCATTATAGGTTGACTGGCACAGAGATTAAAATATTTCGTCGTTCAGGAATGTAAATTCCTGAACTGCAAGTGATTAATGTGACCGCCCTAGCGATTTATTCGACACTTCACTGTGCGCCTAATATATAATAAATACTCATAGATTAGATAGGTTAACCACCTATTACCTATCATCGATTATTAGCTTGTTGTTTAATGAGAAAAATAAAATCAATATGTTGAAAACTATTTTTTCTAAAAAAGTACAAACCAAAATCAGCTTGTTCTTAGGAATAAATAGAATTGCTATTTGTTTATTAGAGAGCGGAGTAACCCGCTTACTTGCCCAAGCCACTGTATCGTCGGATTTGAAGTGGCCACAAGCATTTGCAGCTCTTGTTGATGAGCACAAACTCCATCAGGCTCAGGTGTCGGTTGTTTTAAGTCGTGATTTTTATCAAACATTTGATATAGAAAAACCCAAAGTAGAAGACGACGAGTTAATGGCTACGCTGCCTTTTGCCATAAAAGATTTGGTTTCTGAGAGTATTTTTGATCTCGTCGTTGATTACTATGATGTACCGTTCCAGCAACATAAAGGTGAGCAAATCACCGCTGTGTGCGTACCTAAACAACGTGTTATGAGCATCCGAGATATGATTTTAATAAAAGGGATGAAACTCAAAGAGATCATAACAGAAGAGTTAGCGCTTACTCGCTTATTGGGTGTTAGTGAAGAGGTTAATCTGCTTCTTTCACAGCAAAAAAGTGAATTGGTATTAACTGTGGTGAAAGAAGGGCAGTTGTTTTTTTCTCATCGTTTACGCGGTTTCAATGAACTATTGCCTCAACCACTGAGTGAGGATGAAAATACCTTGCTAGATGGGTTGAGTTTAGAGTTGCAACGGGCACTTGATTACATGAGTTCGCAATTACGCATCACGTCTATCTCACACCTTTATTTGGCGCTGGTTTGCCCTGATCTTGCCCTGTTAGCTGAAAAGTTAGGTAGCTATTTAGGGCGAAATGTTCAGCCCTTTGGCGAAAAAGATCAGTATGATTTTATCAATATTATCGCTTACGGCCCATTAATGGGAGGTGATGGTAAATGAAAAAACAAATAAACCTTTATCAGCCAAGTTGTTATCCAAGACGTGAAAAATTCACCTTCAAACATTTTTTATTGTTAGTGGCAGTGAGCGTGCTTTCGTTAATTTTGTTACAGTTTATTTTAAATAAACAACTGAGTAGGACAAAACAAATCGAGCAACAACAACAAGCCATCTTAGCAACAAAACAGAATGACTTGAGTGATCTCGTGATTAAATTACAAAACAACCGAGCCCCAGACGCTAAAGTACGCCAGCAACTCGCTCTGCAGGAGGAGGTGGATGCAAAACAGCGTATATTAGGGAGTTTAGCGGGTATTGAATTTGCTGTCGTAGTGAATTTCTCTGCTTTAATGAAGGGGCTTTCGTTAGCCAGTATGGATGCCATTAGTATTGATTATTTTTCACTACTTGCAGGGCGTCTCAATATATCTGGACAAGCTAAACGAAGCGATTCAGTTCCGTTATGGTTAAGTAAAATACAATCTACTAAGGAACTCTCGGGTATTGCCTTTGAAAAGTTAGCAATATCAGAGAATGCTGGTGGTTTCTTTTTCCAATTAAGCAACAGCCTTGAAAATAAATCCGTTAAGGTGCGCAAAAAATGATTAAGCTTAACTTTAATGAAGTTGAAAAAGCATTTAATAAATTGCTTTTGCGTGAACGTATTATTATTTTTTCTGGCTTACTCATTTGTATTATTTCAGCTGCTTATTTTTGGATAGCTACACCAGCGATGGAAAAACAGACAAAAGCCGAGCAAGCATTGCAGTTAAGCTACGAACAGGAAAATAAGCTTAATAGTGAGATTGCTGAACTTATATTACGTTTACAAAAAGATCCGCTACAAGAAATCAATAATAAAATTGCTTCTTCTTTACAGACTTTATCTGCGCTTGATAAACAGTTAGATAAAAAACTAGTTAAGTTTATTCATGCGCAAAAAATGCCGACTGCATTAGCGAAAGTACTGAGTAAAAGCCCGGGTGTGAAAGTGGAGTCATTAATCTCATTGCCTATTGAAAGCATCCGTTCATCTGCTGAAATTGTTGCCGGGGAGCGAGTACAAAATCTCTTTTATAAACACACCTTAGAGTTGCAATTAAGTGGTGATTACAACGCGATTTATCAATATTTGTTGAATCTTGAAAGCTTGCAAGAAAAGTTTTATTGGTTATCAATCACTTACCAAGTAAGCGATTATCCACTTGCCAGAGTGACTCTTCAGATTTACACCCTAAGTGATCAACAGGATTTAGTCAGTGGTTAAATATATTCTTTTACTTTGCGTGATAATAAGTAGCGATTTGATGGCTAATGCAGAGCCGTTAGTGGATCCAACAAAACCACTAAATAGCTCAACGAAAGCGATCTCAAAAGTGCTTCGTGCTACATTGCCTCAATTGCAGAGCATACTGTCTGCAGGTGAGCAACGCAGCGTTATTTTAAATAATCAATTATATAAAAAAGGGCAGTGGGTTAGTGGTTACCAGATAACAGGTATTGAATCTGATGCAGTGTTTTTACGTGATAAAGAACAGTCATATAAATTAAATTTATACACAAAAAAAGAGCGTTTCATTAAATAAACCTCTTATGGCCTTATGGAAAATAGATAAAATGAGAAAAATTCTTTCAATAAGTTGTTGTATTTTATTATTAACAGCATGTCAGGCGACTAAAAAAAACACAGCTGAAGAGCAAAAATTGCTGTTACAAACAAATATAGATAAACAAGTTGAAAATCTTGTTTTACCAGAAGATATCGCATCGGAATTGTATGCAGATTTGTCGCAACAATCTGAATTAGTGGCGGTTGAAGAAAAACGTTTTGATATTTCGGCAAGAGATGTTGATGCCGCTGTGTTTTTTGCTTCGTTAATTAATGATGCGTCACATAGCGTCGCCGTTCATCCTGACGTGCAAGGGAAAATAACGATTTCTCTCCAACAGGTAACGTTGACCGAAGCTTTACGCGTTATCGAAGATATGTTTGGCTATGAGATTAAGCAGAAAGGGCATATTTATTATATTTATCCAGCGGGTATGCGAGTCGCAAGCTTTACCCTCGATTATCTCTTTATGAACCGCATGGGTGGATCGCGGACGAGTGTTTTATCAGGCCACTTAAGTACACAAGACAGCGATTCTACTTCAGATTCCACTTCAGGTTCAAGTAGTTCAAGTAGTTCAAGCAGCAGTTCATCGAGCACTAAAGATAAAGAGTTTACCGGTGAGTTCTCGTCAAACAGTCTGCAAGACGGCACTGAAATTATTACCGTAACCAGTACTAATTATTGGGCTTATTTAGAAGAAAAAATAAATAAACTATTGGAAAACAAAAAAGGGCGAGATGTGATTGTCAGCCCGATGTCTGGGATGGTAACTATTCGAGCTTACCCTGAAGAAATTCGAGAGGTACGCAATTTTTTAGAAAAAGAAACGGATAACTTAAATCGCCAAGTGATTTTAGAAATTCAGTTGATCGAAGTCCAGTTGAATGACGAATACCAACAAGGTGTTAGTTGGAGTGATGCGGGGGACATGGTCAATAATACTAATATATTATTCAATGGTGTACATAAGATAGCCGATAGTGTTATTCAAAATACAATTGGTGGAGGCGGCGCATTAACCATTGCCAATGGTTCATTTACGGCGGTCGTTTCTATGTTAGAAACGCAAGGTGATGTGAATGTATTATCTAAACCGCGTATCACGGCGATGAATAATCAAAAAGCAGTTATTAAAGTGGGAGGGGATGAATATTTTGTAACCAATGTTTCAACAACAACAGTAACGGGGACGGCCACAACTTCTACGCCTAATGTTGAGTTAACCCCTTTCTTCTCGGGTATATCGGTGGATGTCACCCCAAAAATTAATGATGATGACTCCGTTATATTACATATTCACCCTGCGATTGTTGATATCGAAGAGCAGATAAAAACCATTAGTTTTGGCGCTACTTCCACGAGTGATTTAACTATTCCTGTTGCCAAAAGCGATGTACGGGAATCTGATACAATTGTAAAGGCACAGTCGGGTGATGTTATTGTTATTGGCGGATTAATGAAAACTATTGAAAAAGACATGGTTTCAAAAACGCCCTTATTAGGTGATATTCCTTGGTTTGGTGAACTGTTCACTAATCGCCAAAAATTAAATTTAAAAACAGAATTGATTATTCTCGTGAAGCCGCAAATTGTGAAACAAAATACGTGGAAGCAAGAGATGCAAAAATCGTCTGAATTAGTTGAGAAGTGGTACCCGACTAAATGATCTATTTAAAGCATTTTGGACTAGAAAAAGCGCCTTTTTCTCTGACTGCCGATCCGTGTTTTTATATCGATTTTATTCCGCATAAAGAAGCGTTACAAGTGATCACTACCGCGCTTTCTTTGGGGGAGGGTATTTTGAAAATAACGGGCGAAGTGGGCACTGGCAAAACGTTGTTATGCAATAAACTCGAGCAGGAACTCGCCGGTCAGTACCTTATTTGTGATATTGATAATCCCTACCTGACGGCGCATGAATTACGTTGTGCGCTTGCAGATAAGGTTGGCGTTAAAAAAGAAAATTTTGATGACCAATTTTTATTAACTGGTTTGATTAAAACGCGTTTATTAGCCCTCCTCGCAGAGGGAACAAAGTTGCTTGTACTAGTGGACGAAGCACAGGCGTTACCTGATTCTACGCTGGAAGCGCTGCGTCTTTTTTCCAATTTAGAAAGTACTTCTCAAAAACTATTGCAAGTGGTTTTATTTGCTCAGCCTGAATTAGATGTGCGCCTTGCTGAAACAAAGTTGCGTCAACTACGCCAACGGATCACATTCTCTTACCAGCTACGTGCCTTATCGGAAAAAGAGATTGAGCACTATATTGCACAACGCCTGAAACAAGCCGGTTATCGGGGGGCTTTGTTATTTAATAGTAAGGTGTGCCGTAAAATAGCACAAGCCAGCCGTGGCATTCCGCGCCTTATTAATATCTTATGCCATAAAATTTTATTGATAAGTTATGGTCATCAGGATTATAAGATTACCAGTAAACTGGTCCATACAGCAGCGGTTGATACAGAAGATGCCTACCCAGTGGCAAAGTTAAAATATTGGTGGATGGTACTGTGCTCATTTCTGTTGTTAAATCTGCTGTTATTATTATGGTGGAAGGGGCTGTTATGAGTATTATCAATAAAATGCACGAAGACTTCCAGCAGATTCAGCAAGCACAGCCCATTTTGTCTGCAATGCCGGCAACGAAAAGCAAACAAAAAGCCCTGCTTTTTATACTAATTGTGTTGTTAATAGGCTCCTCTTTAGGGCTTTCATATCTTATTTTTAGCCAAGATAAAGCGGTTAAAGAAAATCTGCATCAGATAATTAAAGAACAACAAATAGCGCCGCCCGTAGCGGCAGCGCTTTTAAGTAGCTCTGTGCAAGAAAAAGTAATCACAGCACCGAAACTGTTAAGTAGCCCGATGCAAGACAAAGTGATAGCCGAGCCGCTGCTTGTTAAGCAAGCCGTAGAGCAATCTTCTAATACTAATCTGCCAAATAAGTTAGCGGTCGTTAACCCCGTAAGCATAAAAAAAGAAGCGCAAAAAGCAGTCTTAGTGCAAACCAGTGATAAAAAAATCGGTGTTAAAAACACGACCTCGGTAATAACAGAACAGGCAAATGAAGAAAGCCATTTATCGATTAAAGCGTCACAACTAAGCAAACAAGAGCTTGCGCAGATCCATCTTAAAGAAGCTGATAAAGCACAAGACAAAGGTGACTTTAAGTTAGCCGCAGAAAAGAAACAGCAAGCCCTCGGGCTATTACCCGAATTAAACGAGGTCCGTAAATCATTGGCGCTCTATTATTATGGGCAGGGCGAGGTCGATAGAGCGCAACGATTATTAAAACACGGGGTAGTTATTTCCCCAGATTACCCCGATTTTAATTTAATGTTATCGCGTATCGCTTTAAAAGAGGGGGATCAGCAAAAAGCCTATCTTTATCTGGAACAGCATCCCCCCGAGGTAGAAGGCAATCTAGATTACTACGCGAGCTATGCGATTTTGGCGCAAAAATTTAAAAAGTATGAACAGTCTGAGCGCTTGTATAGTAGCTTACTTTCACAACGACCGAATAATGGGCGGTGGCGAATGTCTCTGGCGATTGTGCAAGACAGACAAGCCAAGAGGCAGTTGGCGGTTACAAATTATGAACAGGCCCTGCTACAGACCGATCTTTCGTCAAAAGCCAAAACTTATATTAAACAACGCTTAAGCTATTTAGGCCAACACTAAGGTATATATACCATGAAACCGCAATTAAAAAAGCGCTTAGGTGATTTACTGGTTGAAGAACAGCTGATTAGCGAAGCTCAATTACTGAATGCACTAAAAGAGCAGCGCCATTTAGGCCTCAAATTAGGTGCAAGCTTGATTCATTTGGGCTATCTCAGCGAAGACCAAATATTAACCTTCCTCTCACGTCAGCTTGATATACCTATTGTGGATCTACTTAAAATTAAAATAGATCATAATGCGGTGCAGTTAATTCCGGAAGTACATGCCCGACGACTGCGCGCACTGGCGATTCATGATAACGGTGAAATAATTACTTTAGTGGTTTCTGATCCGGCTGATTTACATAGTTTAGATGTACTGGCGAGCTTATTAAAAGGTCGCCCCTTTGAGCTAATGATTGCCCGTGAAGATCAGTTAATTGAATCATTTGACAGGGTATATCGGCGCACTAAAGAGATCGCGTCATTTGCCAATAAATTAAGTGAAGAGCATGGCGATAGCAGCGCATTTGATGCTACCGCGAGTCTGGATCTGGGAGGGGAAGGATCTGAGGCGACCGTTGCAAAATTGATCCAATCGCTGTTTGAAGATGCACTGCAAATGGGGGCTTCTGATATCCATATTGAGCCCGATGAAAATGTGCTACGCATCAGACAGCGTGTAGATGGCGTTTTACAGGAGACATTATTGCCTGAGAGCAGTATCGCTAGTGCGTTGGTATTACGTCTTAAATTAATGGCTAAATTAGATATTTCCGAAAAGCGATTACCCCAAGATGGGCGCTTTAATATCAATATTAAAGGACGCAGTATCGATATCCGTGTTTCTACTATGCCGATTCAAAAAGGCGAATCGGTGGTAATGCGTTTACTCGACCAATCTGCAGGTGTGTTATCTTTTGCAGAAATAGGTATTCCAGCTCAGCTGCAAGCGCGTTTAGAGTTACAGTTGCAGCGCCCAAATGGAATGATTCTTGTCACGGGGCCAACCGGTAGTGGTAAAACAACTACTTTATATACCTCTCTAAGCACTTTAAATTCGCCTGGTAAAAAAATAATTACGGTAGAGGATCCCGTTGAATATCGCTTACCGCGGGTTAATCAGGTACAGGTTAATGCTAAGATAGGTTTAGATTTTGCGACTGTTTTACGTTCTGCGTTACGCCAAGATCCCGATGTTTTACTGGTCGGGGAGATGCGCGATAGCGAAACCATGGAAATTGGCATACGTGGCGCACTAACAGGCCATTTGGTGCTATCAACTTTGCATACTAATGATGCCATAAGCAGTATTCTACGTTTATTAGATATGGGGGCGCCGGGATATCTTATTGCCAGTGCTCTGCGTGCAGTTATAGCACAACGTCTAGTGCGTCGCTTATGCGAAAATTGTAAAAGTGGTTCACATGCAGAGCTCGATCAGCAAGTTTTACTTGATCAACTAAGTGAAGAAAACTTGCAAGATAGCCATTTTTATTCCGCTCGTGGTTGCCAACGTTGCCAATTTACAGGCTATCGTGGCCGTATTGGGGTATTTGAGTTATTAGAACTTGATGAGCAGATGGTCTCGG
Source organism: Psychromonas antarctica (assembly GCF_022267535.1). Lineage (GTDB taxonomy): Bacteria > Pseudomonadota > Gammaproteobacteria > Enterobacterales > Psychromonadaceae > Psychromonas > Psychromonas antarctica. Next base: position 39,838 of record NZ_JAHNZV010000018.1, on the reverse strand, counting down.
CATTACGCCTAGATGATAGTGAAGGTTTTGCGATTGCAGCTAAAAAATCAGCGTACTTTAAACCACTTGCTTTAGCCGCGTTAGAATATGCAAAACAAGGAGTGACCTCCCTCGAGGAAGTTTTTAAATTGGTTGACCGTTTCGATAAAGTTAAAAGACCGCACAATGAACTGGATCTGATGGTAACAAAAAAAGATATTTTAACTGAGTCAGGTTTAACACTTTCGCCAATTGATGATTTGAGTAGTGGCGTAAGTTCATCACCATTGGGTTTTATTGAATAATGCCATCATATAAATATACAGGGCGTGATAACCAAGGAAATACAGTTAAAGGTGAACTGGAAGCAGCTTCAATCGACTTTGCGGTTGATAAGGTAATGCAAAAAGGGATCCAGCCGATAGAGGTAAAAGAAAAAGCGGCAGGGGGACAATCACTGGATCTTGGCAATATCTTTGCGGCACAAGTAAAAGTCGCTGATTTAATTATATTTACGCGACAAATATATTCATTAACAAAAGCGGGCATCCCTATTTTACGTGCATTAGGTGGTCTTGCCGATTCAACTCACTCGGCGTTGCTTAGTGAGGCGTTACACGATGTCTTAGATCGTATGCATAACGGGTATTCCCTTTCGGTTGCAATGTCCTCTCATCCGCGTGTATTTTCGCAGTTGTACCTCTCTTTGGTACAAGTCGGTGAAAATACCGGTCAATTAGATCGTATTTTTCTACAGTTATCCCAATACCTAGAACAAGAAGTCGAAACGCGTATGCGCGTTAAAAGCGCAATGCGTTACCCAAGTTTTGTCTTAATTGCATTAGTGGCTGCAATGGTCATTTTAAATATTTACGTTATTCCAACCTTTGCTAATATGTTTGCTAAGTTTCATGCGGAGCTACCATGGACAACGCGACTTCTTTTGGCAACTTCGTCTTTTTTCGTCAATTACTGGCCTTATCTTTTATCAGCTATAATCCTTCTTTTTGTGGCGATCAAAATTTGGTTAGGTTCGCAAGAAGGGGCTTATATATGGGATAGATGGAAGTTGCGCATTCCTATTATTGGTAGTGTTATTGAACGTTCTTTACTGGCTCGTTTTTCCCGTAGTTTTGCAATGATGTTAAGTGCCGGGGTGCCGTTAAATAATGGCCTCTATTTAATTGCTTTTGCGGTAGATAATAGCTATTTAAAAGAAAAAATATTAGCGATGCGTACGGGTATTGAATCAGGGGAAACACTCTTAAATACGGCCTCATCAGCGCAGCTATTTACGCCATTGGTGTTGCAAATGATAGCGGTGGGTGAGGAAACCGGGCAAGTCGATGATCTGCTTAATGAAGCTGCCGATTTTTATGAACGTGAAGTTGATTATGAACTTAAAAATATGACAGCTAAAATAGAACCGATATTAATATCCATTGTTGCCTGTATGGTGTTAATTTTAGCTTTGGGTATTTTTACGCCAATGTGGGATATGATGAGTGCAATGAAGGGGCGCTAGCAGTATCGTTTATTTGAAGATAAATCGCTATCCAATGGCATGCTTATTCTTTATTGCTAACAACACGGTAGTGATTAAGTAAAAAAACCGAGTATGAAAACTCGGTTTTTTATACAGACTGAAGGTCAATCAAGGCTATTTCGGCTCACCAATAGGAAGTACGCTACGGCCAAACTGTTCGTTGATCACTTCTGCCATTGCTAAGTAAATCGCACTTAATCCACAAATCACCCCCTCAAAACCTGCAATCGTACCAATTACAGTGGAGTCGGTAAAATCACGCACGGCTAATAAGAAGAATAGCACCGTTAAACTCGCGAATATAAATTTAAGAACAAAGTTACCGCGCAGCGTACCGACAAACATAAAACCGGTGAAAATTCCCCACATCACTAAGTACCAAGCCATAAATCCGGCTGGTGTTGCCTCAGCTAAACCCAATTTAGGGAAAATGATTAACGCGACTAAACTTATCCAGAAAAATCCGTAGGAAGTAAAAGCTGTTAAACCAAAGGTATTGCCTTTTTTGAATTCTAATATTCCGGCAATCACTTGTGCTATGCCACCGTAACAAAGACCCATTGCCAGGATCATTGCACTCATTGGGAAAAAACCAGCATTATGGATATTAAGTAGAACAGTTGTCATCCCAAAGCCCATCAGGCCTAGAGGCCCTGGATTAGCATAGTTATTAGTTTGTGACACGTAATGTACCTTTTTATGTTAGTTGGATGGATAAATCGCGCGGACAATAGCATGGTGCGGTTTTTTGTAAAGAAAATAGTGTAAATAGGATTTAACTCTCTTTTTTTAGACCCACTTGCGTTGTAATTTAGTGCTCAGCTCTTGTGCCTGCATTGTTTTTGTGCAGATGGGTATCCATATTTGTATGAATGTCACTCAAAGCAAAGCTTTCAATTAATTTGATTAATTTCGTTTAATAAAGCAGGTACAATAAGTGCAATTGCCAATAAAAATGAATATTAACTATGACTATACCAACCTTATCAATAAGAAATTTGCACAAATCGTTTGCAAATCATGAAGTATTAAAAGGTATTGATTTAGACGCACACAAAGGTGATGTTATCTCTATTCTAGGGGCGTCTGGTTCAGGTAAGAGCACACTATTACGTTGTGTTAACTTGCTTGAAACGCCGACTTCCGGCGACATTTGGGTCAATGGCGAATTGATCCAAATGAAACAGGATAAGAAAAGAGGAGCAATACCCGTTTCAAGTAAGCAGGTAGAGCGGATTCGTTCTCGTTTGGCGATGGTCTTTCAAGGCTTTAATTTATGGTCGCATATGACAGTGATAGAGAATGTAATTGAAGCACCTGTACATGTATTAGCGGTTCCTAAAAAAGAAGCCATTGCTAAAGCCGAAGCTATTTTACAGCGTGTTGGCTTGTATGAAAAAAAAGATTATTTCCCTGGTCAACTTTCTGGTGGTCAGCAGCAGCGGGTTGCGATTGCCCGTGCACTTGCCGTTGAGCCTGACGTGATGTTATTTGATGAGCCTACCTCTGCACTTGATCCTGAGTTGGTCGGAGAAGTACTAAATGTAATGCATGGTCTTGCGGATGAGGGACGTACTATGTTAGTGGTGACTCATGAGATGTCCTTTGCGCGCGATGTTTCCAGTAAGGTGCTTTTTTTACATCAAGGTTTAGTTGAGGAAGAAGGAAAACCTGAAATTGTTTTTAAAAATCCATCTTCAGAGCGTTTTAAAAAATTTATTTCATCAGTTTATTAGTAATGCGCAAAACTCCTCTGCTTGTTGGCAGAGATTAACAATTTAATTATTTACTCACTCAAAAGGATATAAAATGAAAAAAATCAGTTTATTAATCGCTCTGCTTGCTTTCTCTTTTAATGCGGCACAGGCCAAAGAATGGAAAGATATACGCATTGGTGTTGAGGGGGCTTACCCTCCCTTTAGTAAAACTGAAGCAGATGGCAGTGTGACCGGATTTGATATTGATCTTGCCAATGCTTTATGCGCCGAGATGAAAGCGCGCTGTACCTATATAAAACAAGACTGGGATGGCATAATTCCAGCACTATTGGCGCGCAAATTTGATGCTGTTATTGCCACTATCGATATTACAGAAGAGCGCTTGAAGATGGTTGCTTTTACTGATAAATACCAACATATACCAGCACGCTTTGTAGCATTAAAAGGATCTGAATATCAGGCATCTACAGCGTTTATGGCGGGTAAGAAGATAGGCGTACAGCGTGCAACGTCAATGGATCTTTATATTTCAGATAATTACCCGGATGCGCAAATTAAACGTTACGGTTCTGCCGATGAAGCTTATCTTGATCTTAAAGCGGGGCGTTTAGATTTTATTTTAGCGGATTCTGCTGCTATTGCTGGCGGATTGTTAGACAAAGACGGGGGTGATAAATTCGCATTTATTGGTCCTAAATTTACCGACCCTAAATGGTTTGGTGCAGGTGCTGGTATAGCCACCCGTAAACAAAATCAAGATCTTGTTGAGCAATTCAATCGTGCAATTACAGCCATCCGTGCTGATGGAACCTATAATAAAATCCAAGATAAATACTTTAGTTTCGATGTTTATGGCAGTGAACTATAAGCATTAATTAACTTAACCGTAAAGGAGGTTTCCCCTCCTTTACAGTTGTAACGGAATAAGAACTATTTATGCTTGAACTGCAAAGTTACCAGACAATATTGCTTGAAGGTGCATGGTTAACCGTACAAGTTGCATTACTTTCATTATTACTGGCTATTTTTTTAGGCCTGCTCGGTGCATTGGCTAAGCTGTCGCACTCAACGATCTTAAAAGGGATCGCGACATTATACACCACGGCTATTCGAGGTATTCCTGATCTGATCCTGATGCTGCTGATCTTTTTTGGCGGTCAGATGTTAGTTAATGATTTAAGTTACCGTTTAAATGGGTGGCTTAATGAAGTGGCTATGCATTTTATTCCGACACATCAATGGTCCGCTTTTCTACCCGATTACATTGATATCAGCCCCTATTTTGCTGGCATTATCACTATCGGTTTTATCTTTGGAGCCTATATGGCTGAAACATTTCGCGGCGCTATTATGTCAGTGGAAAAAGGTCAGTTAGAAGCTGCAACTGCTTATGGTATGAATCGCTATAAAATATTCACACGCGTGATGTTTCCGCAAATGATGCGCCATGCGCTGCCTGGGATCGGTAATAATTGGCTGGTCTTATTAAAAACGACGGCATTGGTATCTATTATTGGCTTACAGGATATGGTTAAGATTGCTGGAGATGCTGCGGGTTCAACACAAAAGCCTTTTACCTTTTATTTGGCGGTTGCTTTTATTTACCTTTTCTTTACTTCTGTTTCAACTACTTTTTTAAAGTGGGCAGAGCGTAAATATACCATTAGAACGAGGTAGAGATGAATTTAGCTATTATTACTAATGAGTACCCGTTATATCTCGAAGGGCTATGGACAACTATCTACTTAGTCTCTTTTTCATTATTGTTGGGACTCTTCATTGCAATACCCGCTGGTATTTTACAAAGTAGTGAAAACAGAGCTATTCGAGGGGCCATTTGGATTTATATGTATTTCTTTCGCGGCACGCCGTTATTAATACAGTTGTTTATTATTTATTATGGCAGTGCGCAGTTTGATTTTCTGCGCGAAAGTTGGTTGTGGGATTATTTTCAAGATGCCTGGTTTTGTGCTTTATTAGCTTTAACATTAAATACGGGTGCATATACTGCCGAAATTGTGCGTGGAGTTATAGGTACGGTACCTCAGGGGGAGCTAGAAGCAGCTAAAGCTTATGGCATGAGCCGCTGGAAAATGTTACATCGAATTATTCTCCCCAACTCATTGCGTCGTGCGTTACCTGCTTATAGTAATGAGGTGATCTTTATGATTCACGGTAGCGCGATTGCTGGTATCGTTACTATTGTCGATATCACAGGCGCCGCGCGCGTAGTAAACGCGCGTTATTATGCGCCATTTGAAGCGTATTTGGCGGCTGCCTTATTATATATGTGCCTAACCTTTTCCGTTATATTTATATTTAGGCAATGGGAAAAGCGTTATTTACAGCATTAATATTTAATCAGTTAAAATTAATTTTTAGATGGTTTTTATTTGTTGTTTATATTTTATATTTTATATTTGCTTGATCTCATATGACGTCTATTTATTTATAACTCATGGTATATTTAACACTATCATATTTGCCAGTATAGAAACGTGTACCAATATTAGTTTTTTCTTCTATTAAGGTCACTTGTACGAGTCAACATTTTTTTTAAATAGGGATATTATTAATATGCAAATTAAAATATTAATGGCAGCGTTAAGCTTTATGTCATGTTCGGTTTTTGCGGAGATAACAACTCTCGCTCATGATGTACACGAAAATAGTGAAGTGACAGTGCAAAGTATAGGTGATAGCGCTTGTCTTTTGAGCTATAAAAATAGTGATTACCTAACAAGTGAGGGGAAATCAGTCTTTTATACGTTCCAAGTTGAACTGGGTAAGGGGAGATTGCAGCATGGAATGCAATCTTGGTTGCCTTATGGTATTACCGCTGGAGAGCCCACAACATTATCTTTTCATGATAAGCGTATTGGAAAAATATATGAATATACTGACAATATTTCTCAGTACGGCGAACTGTTTTATCAAACGGATTTATTTCCACATTTCCTCACTGTGGATAACATATTTATCCGTCAGGGCAATGTGACCACAAATATGCCTGTTTATAGAAAGGCCGATATATCGGAGAGCACGCAAAAATCCTTTCAAAACTGTATCAACAATCTTAATAAAGTTTTATCGACGTTTTGCAAAAGTTCTAGTGATGCATCGAAATTATGCGAAGCTAAAAAAATCGAGTCCCAAAAGCCCTACATGAACGAGGTTATTAAGGACGATCCGAAGTTTATTGCTGTAGCTAAAGCACTGGAAAAAGCCAACGCGATTGCAGCCGTTAAGGCCCGAGCGGCAGATAAAGCACTGTCAGAGATGAAAGCAACCGAGGCAGCCAAAGCCACAGCCAAAGCTAAAGCTTTTGAAGCAGCGGTCGCCCTTGAAGTCGCTAAAGCTGTTACAGCAGCTAAGAAAGCTGGAATAGCGGAGAGAGCAGCGAGGGCTGCTGAAATCAAAAATAGGAAGAAGTTAGCTATTTTTGATGATAAAGCTCAAGCCCCTTACCAGTTCAAAACATTTGATCGCATTATTACTAAAACAGCCAATAGTGGGATGCGCGGCAAGGTAATGCGTGTTAATTATTCGACCGATAAAGGCGTCGCATATTATGCTAGTGATAAAGCCATTGATTACTCTGAGTATGATTATATTGAATTTGATCTCAAGCTAATAGCGGATCCTAGTCACGATAGTGGTCTCAATATTAGAATGGATTGTCTAGGTTTTTGTAGTTCAGGTATATACAAAATTGAAAAGCCAAGGTTAGGTGAGTGGAAGCATTATAAAGTGAGTTTTAAAGATCTAATTAATAACCCTGGTTCAAACCTAGATATTACCAGCGTCAATGTACCATTTGCTATTTTGCCTGATAGAGGCTTTCAAAAAGGTGTTGCATTGCTGATCGATAGCATCTATTTGACTAATTACTAATGATAATATAGCGTCACTGATATTTATTAATTGAAATCAACGTAGTGATAAATTGTTCTCCAGAATGTATTTGTGAACAGCAAAAGCACTCTGGATGGAGACAACAAGAGTGATTCTATAAAAAGGTTAACGAGATAAAATCGTTAACCTTTTTTATTTGTCTTGTAAAGCGGGAAAGTTGTTTACTTGTAATATATTGTGCAGCAGATATCGGATCTGGGTGTCAGTTGGATTGCTCCTTTTACTGTTACGTAAACGCAATAATTCAACAAAAGAATATATACCTATGTTACTTCAATATGCAAAATTGCAATAAAATGCTCGGCGAAAAATTGAAGCCTGGTGGATTGACATTGATATTTATAAGGATGCAGATGAGTCGAATTTAGCCTGCTCTAGGGGCTTAGCCTCAAAGAGTCTTGTGTGCGCCTTCTTCTCGTTTCCGTTAGTTTCAGACTCTTCTTGTGAAAGCGCTTACTTATGTGCGGTAACTCACTTTTATCTGTCGCCTAAATAGGTATACTTTACTGGGTGTTTTGCACTTATTTAGTGTTTTTTTTGACGTTAAAGTAAGCGCTTACTTTTGGTGCGGGTGGTTGGCTAATTTAAAAAAATGTGAGGTTAAGTCTCCCCGGTTTTGACTTGGACAAAAGCAGTTAACGGATTCTCGCATTTAAAAAAAGGAATATTATAAAATATGCAATGTAAAATTTTAATAGCGGCTTTAAGCTTTATCACATATTCAGTAATCGCAGATGCAGAGACACTTGCGTATGAAGCAAATGGTAATAGTGAGGTGGTAGTGCAAAATATAGGTGATTCAGCTTGTATTTTAAACTATAAAAATAGTGATCACCTCACTAGCGAGGGATTTTCTGTGTTTTATAATTTTCAAGTAGAAATCAAAGATGGCGGATTACAAGAAGGTACGCAATCCTGGTTACCGCATGGGATTAAACCCGGCGAGTCTGCGACACTGGTATTTCACGATAAAAATATCGGAAAAATTTATGAATATACTGCCGAGGCATCTAAACACGGCGATATTTTCTATAAGGCAAATTTATTCGCTCGTTTTTTGGCTGCTGAAACAATATCTATTCGTCAGGGAAACGTGATGCAAGCAATGCCTGTTTATACAAAAACGGATGTTCCAGATGCAGTGGTGAAATCATTCCAACAATGTGTTGATGGTCTTAATACGGTATTGCAAGATTTTTGTTTAAGTTCTACTTCTGCATCAAAGCTTTGTACTGAAAAAAAACAGAAAGCCAAAAAGCAGGTCACAGGTCTCGTCATTAAGAACGATCCAAAAGTAATGGCGGCGATAGCGAAAGCGAAGGCGCGAGCAGATGCGAAGGTGCTAGCAGAAGCGAAGGTGCTAGCAGAAGCGAAGGTGCTAGCAGAAACGAAGGCGCGAGCAGAAGCGAAGGCGCGAGCAGAAGCGAAGGTGCTAGCAGAAGCGAAGGCGCTAGCAGAAGCGAAGGCGATTATAGCAGCTAAACGCGCGCAAATAGCTAAAGAAAAATTAAAAGCAAAAGAAAGAAGAATTATTACTATTTATGCAGATAATGTTGCTCAACCCTACCTTCTAAGGACATATGCTCAGTATGATAGTATTTCTGCGAAGGCTCAGATAGATGAAGGCCAAGGTATGGTTACACGTATTCGCTACTCGACCAGCAAGGGCGTTGCATATTTTGAAAGCAGTAGAGGCATAGATTACTCCGAATATAATTATCTTGAATTCGATCTAAAGCTAGTCTTTGATCCGCGTGAGGAAGGGGGATTATCAATTAAGATGGACTGTTTTGAAAATTGTAGCTCGGGTGAGTACTCAATAAAAAAACCGCCATTCAATATCTGGACACACTATAAAATTAGATTAGCGGATTTAATTAACCAACCGGGATCGAATCTTGATATTACTAATGTCAATACACCCTTTGCAATTCTGCCTGATTGGGGCAACCAACGCGGAGTGGTTTTAATGATAGACAATATTAGCATCAGTGATTAATATTCATTTTCATAAATATCTGTTCAATCAATCTGACGGGTTAAATGTTTGCCCACTTAATTAAGCGCAGAGGGATAAATATAATCGATAGTAAGTAAATAACCTCAGCTGAGAGGAAAAGTAAATCAATATGGTGCGACGTTTTTGCGATTAACTCAGTGTAATTATCAATACCGTAGGTGATGAATTTTTCAACCTCATGATACTAAAGATTATTACGCTTTCATAACGTCAGCGGAGGTTAAATAATAAAAGGTTAGTGCTTGCTGGGCATTAACCTTTTTACATACCAGATCAGTGCGATAAAATCTGATCTAAAAACAGCTTTAGGCGATCCGATTGTGGGTTATCAAAGAACTCGTGTGGTTCGTTTTCTTCAATGATCTGCCCTGCATCCATAAAAATAACGCGGTCGGCGACTTTCTTAGCAAACCCCATTTCATGGGTTACACAGATCATCGTGATCCCTTCATCGGCTAATTCAACCATGACATCGAGGACTTCTGATACCATTTCTGGATCTAATGCCGAGGTCGGTTCATCGAATAACATAATAGTGGGATTAATGCATAAACAGCGTGCAATGGCGACTCGTTGCTGCTGCCCGCCTGATAATTGATTGGGGTACTTATCTGCCTGATCTGCAATTTTCACCCGCTCTAGATAATACATGGCTGTTTTAATAGCTTCTTTGCGCGGTTTTTTATGCACCCAGGTTGGCGCTAAAAGGAGGTTTTCTAGCACTGAAAGGTGCGGAAATAGGTTGAAGTGTTGGAATACCATGCCAACTTCCGCACGGATATGGCGTACTACTTTAACATCGTCAATGAGATCGGTGCCATTAATGTTGATTTTTCCTTTCTGAAACTTCTCGAGGTAATTCAAACAACGAATGGTGGTCGATTTACCTGAACCTGAAGGGCCACAAATAACCACTTTTTCGCCTTTTTTAATGGTTAAATTAATATCTTTAAGTACGTGAAAATCACCATACCACTTGTTTACTTTTTGCATTGTGATCATATTTTCTTGTGCTGACATGATATTTCCTTAATGCTCAGTATTATATTTGCGTTCAATTGATTTAGAGTATTGCGACATAGAAAAACAGAACACCCAGTAAATCATAGTAACAAAGACATATCCCTCGACCTCGAAGCCAAGCCAATTGGTGTCACTATTGGTGAGGCTGACCATGGCGAGTACATCGAATAAGCCAATAATAAGAACCAGCGTGGTATCTTTAAACAGCGAAATAAAAGAACCGACTAAATTTGGAATCGATATTTTAAGGGCTTGTGGCAAAATAATTAGAATCATTCCTTGCCAATAACTTAATCCCAATGAATCTGCCGCTTCATATTGCCCTCTAGGTATGGCCTGTAAGCCACCACGAACAACTTCTGCAATATACGCAGCTTGAAAAAGAGTGATTCCGATTAGAGCGCGTAGTAACTTATCAAATTCAATTCCATCATGGAAAAAAAGGGGCAAAATGACCGATGCCATAAAGAGAATGGTGATAAGTGGTACACCACGAATAAACTCAATAAAAGCGATGCATAAGGTGCGTACAATTGGCATCTTAGATTGGCGACCTAAAGCTAATACAATACCGATCGGAAATGATACGATAATACCGACTGCAGCCACCAGTATAGTTAACATTAACCCCCCCCATTTTTCAGTCGGTATTATCTCCAGACCGAAACCTCCTGAGATGAGAACAAAACTGATAATGGGGTAAACGAGTATTAGTCCTATTTTGATTTTAAGGTTGGAGATAAAGTTCATGGATAATATGAAAAAAATCGATATCAAAGCAGCTAAATTAGGACGCCAATGCAGTGCTTCTGGGTAGAAGCCATATATGAACTGATCAAATTTTTCGAAGATAAAAATCCATCGGGCGCCATCATTAATAATTTCTTCTTTTGTACCACTCCAAGTAGCATCAATAATCATCCAATTGATTAATGGCGGAACAATGAGGTAGATAAAGTAACATCCCAATAGTGTGAAGAGGCTATTTGTCACATCAGAGAATAAATTCACGCGTAACCAGAGCAGCACGCCTTTACTTGCTAAAGGCGCTTTTTCAGCTTTCTTAATTGTATAAACCGCCATGCTATCTCCCCTTAATTTCCATTTTTGAATTGACCCAGTTCAGCACCATTGAAATAACGAGACTAAATGTAAGGTAAACCGCCATAGTCATTAAAATTATCTCAATGGCCTGACCTACTTGGTTTAATGTTGTCCCAGAAAACAGAGTAACAATTTCTGGGTAGCCGATGGCAGTTGCTAATGAGGAGTTTTTTACCAGATTTAGATATTGGTTAATAACCGGTGGAATAATCACGCGTAAGGCTTGTGGTAAAACGACTTTACTTAAAATAACATGTTCTTTTAGACCCAGTGATTTTGCTGCTTCCTTTTGGCCACTGGGCACAGATTCAATGCCTGCGCGCACTGCTTCTGCGATGTAGGTTGCAGTGTAGATACTAAGTGCAAATACTAAGGCTAACAATTCAGGGATGATAGCTAGCCCGCCCTTGAAATTAAATCCTTTAAGCACCGGATACTCAGCACCGATAGGTTGGCCACTCATAAAGTACACCAGAACGGGAGAAATAACTAAAATGGCTAGGGACACTTTAATTAACGGAAACTCTTCACCCGTTAATATGTGACGTTTTTTTGCCCATTTGCTGAGAAAGAATACGCTAATAATAGCGAGTATAAAGGCAATCAAGATAGCGCTGCTACCGGCTTCAAAAAGTGGCTCAGGTAATAGTAGACCGCGGTTATTTAAAAAAATAGCATCCCAATAGTTAAAGCTTTGCCGAGGACTTGGTAAGGCTGCGAGGACGACATTATACCAAAACAGGATTTGCAACAAAATTGGGATGTTTCGAAACAGTTCAATATAAACAAGTGATAGTCGAGAAATCAAATAGTTCTTTGATAATCGTCCGATGCCAATTAATAGCCCTAGCACCGAAGCCAAAATAATCCCAATAACAGCGACTAGCAAGGTATTTAGTATGCCGACTATAAAGACATCATAGTAAGTTGATGTGCTATCACTATAGGCTATTAGGGTTTGGCTTATACCAAAGCCCGCGACATTATCTAAAAAAGAAAAGCCAGTGTTAATACCGCGTTTTTCAACGTTATCAAACATATTATTAGTGAAATAATAGGCTAAGAAAAAAACCAATAGCAATGCCATTATTTGATAGATAATGGCTCGATGTTGAGGGTTATTTAAAAACCCGAGCGCTGAGTCTTGATGAGTTTTTTTATTCATAACAAGCCTTTAAAGAAGGGGACTAGGGGGCCCCCTTGCATGTGTTTATCGGATCGGCATTGGGTACATTAATCCACCCTTATTCCATAACTTGTTAATACCACGTTCTATTTTTAGTGGTGAATTTTGACCTACATGTTTATCAAATGACTCTTGGTAGTTACCTACTTGTTTCACTACTTGATAAGCCCAGTCAGCTTTTAAGCCTAAGTTTTCACCCGCAGTACCCGTTGTGCCTAATAGGCGCATAACGCTTGGGTTTTTAGATTTAAGCATTGCTTGTACATTGCTTGATGTGACGCCGAGCTCTTCTGCTTCCAATGAGGCAAATAGAGTCCAACGTACGATATTAAACCAGCCATCATCACCTTGACGCACCACCGGCCCTAATGGTTCTTTGGAGATGATTTCGGGTAAAACCATCACCGATTCAGGATCGTCCATTTTTATGCGTAGGCCGTATAATTGTGAGGCATCTGAAGTCACAGCATCACAGCGACCTTTTTTGAAGCCATCAATAGTCTGACCTGAGGTATCATAGGTAACTGCTTTATATTCCATACCCGTTGATTTGAAATAATCAGTCAGATTAAGCTCGGTAGTAGTCCCCGCTTGAATACAGAATGTTGCTCCATTCAACTCTTTAGCTGAAGTGATTCCGAGTTTTTTATTAACTAAGAAACCTTGCCCATCGTAGTAGTTAACTCCTGCGAAATTAAGGCCGAGGGAGGTATCACGGGATGCTGTCCAAGTAGACGAACGGGCTAACACATCAATTTCGCCACTTTGCAGTGCGGTAAAACGTTCTTTTGCGGTAAGAGGAATATATTTTACTTTGTCTGCGTCACCTAACACGGCTGCTGCAATTGAACGGCATAAGTCAACATCTAAGCCTTTCCATACTCCCTTCGAATCAGTTGAAGAAAAGCCCGGAATACCCGTTGATACACCACATTGAAGCACATCTTTTTTAATCACTTTTTCGAGTGTTGTTGCGAAAGATAAGTTAGGAATAAGTACAGTAAGACCGACCAATAAAGCTATTTTATTAACTTTCATCTTAATTTCCTTGTGTTGGTTATATTATGATTTTGTTTAACAGTGAAATCACCAATAAGAATAGTACAAATAACGGGGCAATGTTTTTTGTGTTTTTTATATTGATAATGCCTCTAAAATGGAATGTGCTTAACGTCTACACCATAGTCTCGTCAGCGCTCAATATATATTGTCAAAACTCAACTCGAAGACCAACATCAGGCGCAGTCTGAGGACTGATAGAGGATTATTTGCAGGTGTATAAATGCCACAAGCATTTAGCTCCTTTAATGTTGGCTCTCCTAGCGAATGCTGCGACGTAATACTTTTGGGAAGATATTTTATACTGAGTCGTTTATCAAGAGAGACTGCTGAAGCGGCTTGCTGATTGATATTACGTTTGTTCGAGGCTCCCCTACAGATTATATTGCCTGATCGCCCGCAATGCTGATAGCAGTGTGCATCGCTGTGTTTTCAACCGCAGGGGGGGGGATTGATACGCATAAAAAAGGCTAGCTTGTTGTCAAGTTAGCCTTTTATCTGAAAACAGTATTGATTAGTGCGATAAGATCTGATCTAAAAATATTTTTAAACGATCCGATTGTGGGTTATCGAAGAACTCATGTGGTTCATTTTCTTCAATAATCTGCCCAGCATCCATAAAGATAACACGATCGGCGACTTTTTTAGCAAACCCCATCTCATGGGTTACACAGATCATCGTGATCCCTTCATCGGCTAATTCAACCATGACATCAAGTACTTCTGATACCATTTCTGGATCTAATGCCGAAGTCGGCTCATCGAATAACATAATATGAGGGTTAATACATAAACAGCGAGCAATAGCGACACGTTGCTGTTGTCCACCCGATAATTGATTCGGATACTTATCTGCCTGATCTGCAATTTTTACCCGCTCTAGGTAATACATCGCTGTTTTAATTGCTTCTTTACGCGGTTTTTTATGCACCCAAGTCGGAGCTAAAAGAAGATTTTCTAGCACCGAAAGATGTGGAAACAGGTTAAAGTGTTGGAATACCATGCCTACTTCTGCGCGGATATGACGTACCACTTTTATATCATCTGTGAGCTCTGTACCATTGATTGTGATGGTGCCTTTTTGGAACTTTTCAAGATGATTTAAACAGCGAATAGTGGTTGATTTTCCTGATCCCGATGGGCCGCAAATCACCACTTTTTCGCCTTTTTTAATGGTTAAATTAATATCTTTAAGTACGTGAAAATCACCATACCACTTGTTCACTTTGTGCATTGTGATCATATTTTCTTGTGCAGACATGACATTTCCTTTTAGGCCCCTCTGATTAAACAAATGGCCATTTAAAATTGCTTATAGTGGTTATCAATGTTCAGTATTAAATTTACGTTCAACTGATTTCGAGTATTGCGACATACTGAAACAGATACACCAGTAGATCATTGTGACAAAAACATACCCCTCAACTTCAAACCCTAACCAGTTAGTATCACTAGTGGTCAGTGTAACCATCGCCAAAACATCGAACAGCCCAATAATTAAAACCAGTGTCGTATCTTTAAATAACGCGATAAATGAGCCAACAATATTTGGAATCGATATTTTAAGTGCCTGTGGCAAAATAACTAAAATCATCCCTTGCCAATAACCTAAGCCCAGTGAATCTGCTGCTTCGTATTGTCCTTTGGGAATAGCCTGTAATCCCCCTCGAACCACTTCGGCAATATAAGCTGATTGGAAGAGTGTGATACCTATTAATGCGCGCAGTAATTTATCAAAATCGATACCATCTTGGAAAAATAACGGCAACACCACTGAAGCCATAAATAAGATAGTAATTAAGGGCACGCCACGAACAAACTCTATAAAGCCGACCGACAAAGATTTTACAATCGGCATATGTGATTGACGCCCTAATGCTAATACAATGCCCAGTGGAAATGAGGCAATAATACCGACCGCTGCGACAATCATAGTGAGCATCAATCCGCCCCATTGTTCAGTTTCAACGGTTTCAAGACCGAACCAGCCGCCACTGATAAGTATGAAAGAGATAACCGGTAGTAAGAGGATCATGGCTATTTTAATCTTCATATGCTGGACATATTTCATCGCGACAATAAAAGCAGCACAGAGCAATAGCACTAGGTTGGGGCGCCAATGCAACGCTTCTGGATAGAAACCGTACATAAACTGATCAAATTTTTCGATAATAAAAATCCACCTGGCACCCGACTTGACTATCTCCTCTTTGGTTCCCGTCCAAGTTGCATCAATGATCATCCAGTCAATTAACGGCGGAACAATAAGATAGATAATGTAGCATCCCAGCAGTGTGAAGAAGCTATTGGTAATATCTGAAAATAGGTTTTCGCGCAGCCAAAAAAACAGGCCTCTGTTGGAGGAAGGTGCGGGTTGTGCTTCTTTAAGCGTATAAACTGCCATATTATCTTCCTTTAATTTCCATTTTTGCATTTACCCAATTCAGCAGCAGAGAAATAAGTATGCTGAATGTTAAGTACACCGCCATCGTCATTAATATAATTTCAACCGCTTGGCCAACTTGATTTAAGGTTGTACCGGAAAATAGGGTGACTATTTCGGGATAACCGATGGCGGTTGCCAACGATGAATTCTTAAGCAGGTTGAGATACTGATTGATAACCGGCGGAATAATCACGCGAAGTGCTTGTGGTAGAATAACTTTGCGCAGTACGATGCTCTTTTTTAGCCCGAGCGATTCCGCTGCTTCTGTTTGTCCTTTAGCGATGGATTGGATTCCTGCACGTACTGCTTCAGCTATGTAGGTCGCAGCATAGATGCTGAGAGCAAAAACCAAGGCCATAAATTCAGGAAGAACATTCAGTCCACCTTGAAAGTTAAACCCTTTTAGTATGGGATATTCCGCGCTGATAGGTTGTCCGCTTAAAAAATAAACCAGCAGAGGTGAAAGAATGAGTATGGCGAGTGATACTTTCACTAAAGGAAATTCTTCACCACTTAAGTTATGACGTTTTACCGCCCATTTACTTAGAAATATAACGGCGACACAGGCAAGTAAAAAAGCGATTAGGATAGCTAGGCTGCCGGACTCAAAAATAGGCTCGGGTAACTGTAAACCGCGGTTATTTAAAAATACAGAGCCAAGATAATCTAAGCTATTACGCGGGCTTGGCAGTGCAGCGAGGACCACGTTATACCAAAATAAGATTTGTAATAAGATAGGTATGTTACGAAATGTCTCGATATAAACCAGAGACATCTTTGAGATTAAAAAGTTAGAGGATAGACGACCTATACCGAGCAGCAACCCCAATATTGAGGCGATAATTATGCCTATTACAGAAACCATTAACGTATTTAATAAGCCAACCACAAATACATCTAAGTAGTTAGAGCTGCTATCACTATATGCGATTAATGACTGGCTGATGCCAAAACCGGCTGTCTCATTTAAAAAAGAGAAACCCGTCGTTATTCCTCTCTTGGCAATATTTTCAAACATATTAGTCGTGAAATAGTAGGCACATAAAAAAACTAATATTAGAGCGCAGAGTTGGTAAATAACGGATCGTTTTTCGCTGCTATTGAGTAATACATGGGAACTGGGAGCGCGTTGCGAGTCTTTCATAATAGTGAACCTTTAGTATTCAGAATAAGCCTTTAAAAAGAGGGGTGTTTAGCACCCCCTCAGAAGATAAAGTTTATCGAATTGGCATGGGATACATTAACCCGCCTTGGTTCCACAATTTATTAAAACCACGACTAATACCTAGTGGAGAGTCTTTACCGACATGTTTATCAAAAGATTCAGCATAGTTACCGACCTCTTTTACTATTGTGTATGCCCAGTTAGCTTTTAAACCTAAATTTTCACCCGCAGTACCTGTCGTACCTAGTAGGCGCATTACACTTGGGTTTTTAGACTTAAGCATTGCATCCACATTGCTTGATGTAACACCTAGCTCTTCCGCTTCTAAGCTTGCGAACAGCGTCCAACGGACAATATTAAACCAAGCATCATCACCTTGGCGAACAGCCGGGCCTAAAGGCTCTTTTGAGATTATTTCGGGTAACACCATTACAGAATTAGGATCGTCCATTTTAAGTCTTAAGCCATATAATTGTGATGCATCAGAGGTTACTGCATCACAACGGCCTTTTTTGAAACCATCGATCGTCTGACCTGATGTGTCATAGGTAACCGCTTTATATTCCATACCCGTTGATTTAAAATAATCGGTCAGATTAAGTTCAGTCGTTGTCCCCGCTTGAATACAAAAAGTTGCTCCATTCAATTCTTTAGCTGAAGTGATTCCTAGTTTTTTATTAACTAAGAAACCTTGGCCATCGTAGTAGTTAACGCCAGCAAAATTTAACCCTAAAGAAGTGTCACGTGTTGCCGTCCACGTTGTGGTACGTGACAGTAGATCTACTTCTCCACTTTGCAGAGCCGTAAAACGTTCTTTGGCTGTTAGTGGAATATATTTAACTTTATCAGCACTACCAAGTACAGCGGCTGCAACAGATCGACAAAAATCAACATCGAGTCCTTCCCAAACTCCTTTTGAATCGGCGCTAGAAAAACCAGGAATGCCCGTTGAGACACCACAACTGACTATCCCTTTTTCAAGTACTTGCTCTAGTGTGCCTGCAGACGCGAGATTAGGCAGTAGTGCGGTTGAGCTTAGTAATAAAGCAATTTTTGTAAATTTCATGTTAATTTCCTTAGCTAGGTTACTACTCTATATTTCATGGTAAATAATGAAATGGCTACAGAGTGCATCGCAAATAACGAGCCAACTTGGTTTTTTGCTAAAGGAAAATATTTAATTGCTTTTTATTCAATTGGTTATGGTTTTTTATTTATGCCTTGAGGGTGTGGCCAACGTTTTTTTTTATCTCCGTTGGCTGCCATATAAACTGGTTTATGGTGCGCAGCGCACTGACTTGGTGCGCCAAATTGGTGGGTGAAGAGGCCTTACAGGGTGCTTATTTCTGCGGATTTAACTGCATAATATTATCTGCTGATTGGTTCTTTTTTTGTTGTCTGTGTTTTTCTATTAATAATGACAGTGGGTCTGCACTCCAGTTAATGGAAGGATTGCTGCATGCCATTTCTAAGCGTTTTATTTCATATAACAATTCGGCTTTCTCCGAAGCACTTAAGTTACTGTATTGTACCAGTTGAGTAAGTCGCGTTAGCGTTGGAAACTCACTTTGTGCAAAGTTTAAGAGCGCTTGATAAGTCAGCTGTGCATTTCGTTTTTTGAGTGCCTCTTGCAAACTTAAATAGGCGTTATCCAAGGGCGCTGGTACTTGGGCGGTTGCTTTTAATACCTGAGAACGTCGAAATGAGAGGTGGTAAAAAAACAGTAGAATAAGTGCGAGCAGTAATAAAATTGCAGCAATTTGCCAGTAGATTAGGCTTGGGTTATCAACCACGACAGCTTCAGGAAGCTGCTTTTCGGGAATGATCGGCGTCGCGGGAGAGGGCATGGGGACATCTTTTTGACTCTTTTCGGCGGCTAATATAGTGATTTTTTGTGCGGGTAAAACCGCAAATTCTTGTTTATCTGTTTGACTATTCCACCAAGGCAGTTTTATTTCCGGCAGAGTAAGATCTCCCGCCTGATTGGCGATAATCGCATGGCGTAGGCTGCGGACCCCATAGGTCAATCCGTTGGCTTGTCCCTCTTTTACTTGATCTTGGTCGGGATAGAAACGTAATGATTTAGGGTAGTTAAATTTTATTGTGGGCAGTTTATCGGAATCGACTGAAGCGACTTGCAGAGTGATATTACGGGTGATCGGTTCACCCACATGATAAGTTTGCTGGTTTAATGCTGGCTCTTCAAACAGGCGCACATCTTCACTAATCAACCACTCTCCTTGATAGGTTGCCGGTTTTGCTTTTATCTCGACATCTAAACTGTCGCCTCGAATATTGATTGGTTTAGCAATTATTCGATTATGCCAATCACTTACGCTCACAACTTCCCGCAAGCTCCCCCTGAGTAATGGTGAGCTTATTGTAAATTGACCCGCTTGCTTGGCATTTATCTCAAACTGCCTTGTAATTGTCTGATAACGTATGCCGTTGCGGATAGTCTGGCCTTTTTTATCTTGCCCATAAACCTTAATATCAGCTCCTGCTAATTCCGGTGCAAGCAGTGCTAATTCGTTCGCTTCTTGTGAGATAAATAATTGCGTGGTTAATATAAGTTGTTGACCGAGATAAGCGCTGCTTTTATCTAATCTATTTTCCATAAAGACTTGATTATCCGGCGTCTTTGTTGCTTTATCTGAAGCATTTTTGACTGATATTGTTATCGCTTTGGTTATCAGTGTCCCCAGTTTTAATGGGGGAATGGTTAACTCGCCGATGCTCTTAGGCTGCAGCGTTATTTGCCATTGTGTGTGCTGGCTAAACTCTCCATTGATATACTTACTGCTGCGGTTTTGTGATGGCCGATAAACGGTAAAGTCTTGCTCTAATGGTCGAGTGTCTAATTGAAAGTCTGAATCACTGTCGTTGAGATCGATGGTTAATATAAATTGATCTCCTAATGATACCTGATTATCACTCACTGAAGCTTGGATCTCGGATGTTGCCCAAGCGTTTGATATTAAAAAAAGTGATATAAATAGGGCTATAACGCTTGTTTTTTTTATTTGCATCACCAGATATCTCCGTTATTTTCTTGCTTGACAGGTTGGGATTGTGCTCTTTTTTGATATTCTAGACGCATTTTATTACGCAATAATAAAGAGGGATCATCAGGCATGTTTTTTAACCAGTTAGGTAAGTTTTCTAACTCTTGGTTGCCTTGTTCCATTTTTTGACGTTTAGCTGCTTGTTTTTCTTTTTCAGTTTGTTGATCGCTTTTCTGTTGCTCGGCTTTCTGTTGCTCGCTTTTTTGCTGATCGCTTTTCTGCTGCTCGCTTTTCTGCTGATCGCTTTTCTGCTGATCGCTTTTCTGCTGCTCGCTTTTCTGCTGCTCGCTTTTCTGCTGCTCGCTTTTCTGCTGATCGCTTTTCTGTTGCTCGCTTTTCTGCTGCTCGCTTTTCTGCTGCTCGCTTTTCTGCTGCTCGCTTTTCTGCTGCTCGCTTTTCTGTTGCTCGCTTTTCTGCTGCTCGCTTTTCTGCTGCTCGCTTTTCTGCTGCTCGCTTTTCTGCTGATCGTTTTTTTGTTGTTGCTGCTTTTTCAGTTCTTCAATTAATGTTTTATTTTCTTGTGCCGCTTGCAAATCAGGATTGATACTCAGTGCCTGTTGGTATGCTTGTAACGCTTTATCGAACTCCTGTAATTGTGCATAAGCATTACCCTGATTATAAAAAGCGTTGGCATTATTGGGATGGTTAACGGTTGCTTGGGTGAATTCATCAAGTGACTGTTGATACTGTTTGTTTTTGTATAAAGCGCTACCTTTTGCAAGTGGGGTCTGATAGAGATCAGTTGCTACTTTATAGTTTTTATCTTGGTATGCCTGAAAAGCATTTTGTTGTTGGTTTTTCCAAATCGATGCCTGCACATTATGGCTGGAAAAAGGCATGATCACACCTAATACAAGTATGTAAAAAATACCTTTTCTAAACAGTAATAAGAATAGTGGCAGCAGTAAATACGCCAACCAATAACCATCATCTATTGCAAACTGCTTCTGCCCCGATTGCCCACTCTCTTTTTTTTGCGCATTTTTTAGAGTAAAAAAAGTGGCTAATTGTTCTATATCATGACTGTTATTACTGTATGTTAAAAACAGTCCATTACTAGCCTGAGTGATAGTGTATAAAGGTTGCGTATTTAGTCTGGGTAGGACAATTTCACCTTGTTTATTTTTAAGCAAACTGCCATCGTTTAATTTTATCGGCGCCCCCTGCACGGTCGCCATCGCTAAAACAGACACGACCCAGTCGCTGCCTTTTAACCGTTTTAGCATTTTTTGTGACGTTTGCTGATCAATGTCATCAGTGATAAAGACAATATGGCCCTTTGTATAACCAGCGTTTTCTAGCAAAGCGATCGCTTTTTCTAATGCGAGATCCGTGCGCGCACCTGTTACTGGCATTATCTCTGGCGAAAGCTGTGGAATATGGTTGATAATGGCATTACCATCGCGAGTTAAAGGAGATATCGTAAAAGCATCTCCTGCGTAGGCGATCAGTGCTTTTTCACCTTCACTCCATTTTTTTATAAGATCAATCGCTTTGTATTTTGCCAAGCTTAAGCGGTTCGGCTTGATATCTGTTGCATACATAGAATAAGAAAGATCCAAGGCAATAATCTGTGCTTTTTCCATCTCATAAACAGGCTGCTCTAAGCTGCGCCAGCTTGGTCCCGCTAATGTAATGCAAGCAATAATCGCGAGTAGATTAAAAGTGATTTTCTGCGTTTTTAGGTTATCTGGGGAGCTAACTAAGTGCTTACTTAAATGCGCTGCTATTAAATGTTGTGGGGTATCTTTTTTAGACCTTTGATGGCGCAATATTGCAAATAAAAAAACAACGATTAATCCCAATAACCACAGAGGTCGTAAAAATTCTAAGGGGAGAAAAATGCTTTCAGGCATCATAATTACCTCTTAATTTGGCCGAGAGGGCAAACATAAATAGCAGCATAATAGCCGTCGCTAATGGCCAGTAAAAAAGATTTTTTTCGGGGCGAAACTCTAAAAAGTCGCTATCAATAGGCTCTAATTGGTCTATTTTTTGGTAGATATTTTGCAGCTCTTGTTGGTTTCTAGCTCGGAAATATTGACCACCTGTGAGTTTAGCAATTTCCTGCAACGTCTTTTCATCGAGATCGGCTGAGGGATTAATACGTTGGCGGCCAAATATGGTACGTTGAACCATTTCATCTGCTCCAATCCCAATAGTGTATATAGTAATATTGTTTTTTGCGGCTTGTTTGGCTGCTTTGATTGGATCTAGTGTACCTTCAGTATTCATCCCGTCGGTGAGGAGGATTAAAACGCGCTGCTCATTTTTATTTTCCACAAACCCTTTAATCGCCATCGCAATTGATTCGCCAATTGCCGTACCGCGGCCGACCAATCCTATTACTGTTTCATCAACCATTTGCGAGATGGTTTTTAGATCAAAAGTTAGCGGTGTTTGCAGGTAGGCGTGATCTGCAAATAAAATAAGCCCTAAGCGATCTCCATGACGTTTTTCGATAAAGGTTTTTAAGAGATCTTTTACTAAGGTTAAACGATTTACTCCCTGTCCGTTTAAGGACATATCTTCGACTTCCATACTGCCGGAAAGATCCAGTGATAAAACTAAGTCACGGCTTTTCTGCTGCAGACGAATGGGCTCTCCAAAGTAGATCGGTTTGGCTAATGCGCTTAATAATAAAAGCCAAACTAGCCAGGGGATAAATACCTTAAGTGAATGCTTTTGTCGCTTTGATTGCTGCCCTGTTAGACCTTGCGCTAATGGGATCCAAATTTGTGTGTAGTCACGTTTCTTGGCGGTTAAGAAATAACGAACTATAAGTGGCAAGGGGAGCAGTAAAAATAGCCATAAATAAACAAATTCAAACATTTTTATTGCTCTCTTTTTGTTGTTTTTTGATCTGTTTAGGAAGTTCTATTATCCACGCTTTTGCCTGTGTAATATCTTCCGCTGAGCAGAGTTGCTCGACGTTATTGTAAAGTCGAGCAATAAAAGTTGCTTGCTTTCCAAAAATGGGGCGCGCTGAGTAAGACTGTAAAAAATCAAACCATAATGGACCATGCAGAGAGGCTACCTGATGGCGAGGGAAATAGACTAATGCCACTCCTTTAAGCAGCTGATTCAATTCAATGAAATTAGCGTTACTCTCTTTTAAATGTTGCAGTTCTAATAATGGTCGCTGTTGTGTTAATTGCATTTTTTTTAAATTTCTAAATAAATAGAATGTAGCAATAAGTAAAATAATAACAGCCAGCGACAAAAACCAGTAGATGGGAGCAGGGGGCCACCAACTGGGCGCTATTGGTGCTATTATATCGTTTAGTTTGTCGAGTGGGTTTTGATTAGCGAGCGGGGACATGGAACTGCTCCATTAATGGTATCGACGCAGACAACTGATAAAGGGGGATTCCCTGTTTAGTAAATAACTTATGCACATTTATTTGGCGTTCGTTAGCGTCATTTTGGTATTGTTGTAACGCGCCTTTTTGTTTAAAGAATCCACTGCCATAGAGGCTATTTATTTTCAATCTCGCTTGCAGCGCTTCTTGGGGTAAAACGCGTTCAAGCGGATCGCTAATTTGCCAAGCATTGAGTTGATTATGACGGCGCATCTGTGCGATCAATTTTTGGCAATTTTGATCGAGTTGTGAAAAATCGCTAATAAGGTGAATTTGACTGCCTGTTTGTACTAAACAGGAAAGACGTTTAAGCTGCGTAAATAAGGATTGTGTGCTGTTTACCGGTTTTAAAGGCTGTGATTTACATAAGCGTTCACTTTGGTGGAAAAAAGTCATTAATCCTTTGCTTCTACCTGTCGGTTTTAACTCGGCAACCTCTTCTTGGTTAAAGATAATGCCACCCAAACGATCATTACGCTGCTTTGCTTGCCAGCTAAGTAATGCGGCAAGATGGCAAGCCTGTACTGATTTAAAAACAAACTGGCTACCAAAAATCATACTGTCGGAAAGATCTAATAAGATAAAAACTGGGCGTTCTTTTTCTTCCTGAAACAATTTGGTATGCGCTTTACCTGTGCGCGCGGTGACGGCCCAGTCAATAGTGCGTATATCATCACCAGCTTGATAACGGCGTACTTCAGCAAACTCCATGCCGCGGCCTTTAATTTTAGCCAGATAGTTACCGGCAAGTTGTCGATGGGCCGCGCTGGCCGCTGGATGCAGATGCAGTTTTGCATGCGGCTTATAACTGAGTAATTCTTGCAGGCTAATATTCGTCCCGGTGATATAGGGGGTATTAGCAAAGATTATGGGCTTAGTTATACTCATTAGGCTGGGATCGCTACCTGATTGACAATCTCTTGAATAACACGGTTGGCATTGATCCCTTGTGCCTCCGCTTCATAACTCAAAATAAGGCGGTGACGCAGCACTGGATAGAGATTGCTAATAATATCGTCAGGCATCACATAATCACGATTATCAAGCCATGCCCGAGCTTTTGCCGTGCGCATTAAGGCTAGCGTTGCACGCGGACTGGCGCCGTAACTTATCCATTCCTTTAATTGTGCGCCATAGCGTTGTGGCTGCCGTGTCGCGATAATAAGATCAATCAGATACTGCTCTAAATGCGGTGCAATCTTAATCGTCATTATTTCTTTACGGATAGCAAATATTTGTTCATTTAATAAGGGAGTTACTTCGGCAATAGTCTCTTTTAAAATCTCTTTATGATTGAGATGTAAGATCTCTTTTTCCGTTGCTGCATCGGGATAATCTAATTCGAGATGCATAATAAAGCGGTCTAATTGCGCTTCCGGCAATGGATAAGTGCCTTCCTGCTCGATTGGATTTTGTGTCGCCATCACTAAAAAAAGTTCCGGTAACGGGTACGTTTTTTTACCGACGGTAATTTGATGCTCGGCCATCGCTTCTAATAAAGCGGATTGTACTTTAGCAGGGGCGCGATTTATTTCATCAGCAAGAATTAAATTATGAAATAGTGGGCCTTTTTCGAAAATAAATTCACCCGTCTCTTGACGAAAAATGTCAGTGCCAGTCAAATCTGATGGTAACAGATCAGGCGTAAATTGAATGCGATGAAAATCCCCTTCGATACCCTTTGAAAGTGCATTAATCGCGCGGGTTTTTGCCAGTCCCGGTGGGCTTTCAACGAGAATATGGCCATCAGCCAGTAAAGCAATCAATAGGCCATCTACCAATTCGCTTTGTCCTAAAATCATTTTATTAAGGTAAGTTCGTAATGCGTCAAGTTGTTGTTTTGCCATGTTTATAATCTGCTTGAATTAAGATAAGTAAAAATATACTGCTAATAATAGTCAACTTCAAGGCATAAAAGTTCCCTGATAAGGTGGAAATTAATTTATCTGCAAAACGTATTTTTCTGCATTAACCTTGAGAGCTGTGCATGTTTTATGATTTTGCACATGTTTTTTGGGACGTTTTTACGTATCATTAACATTAGCGCAACTAAGTATGAGCCAATACAATAAGCAAATTAAAATTTTTTATTCGCTATACACATTATTTGCCCATACAAACTTTTTTTATTGCAGGACTTATCGCTGTTGTTGTTTTAAGCTTATTTTTACAAAACAGCAATTAAAGATTAATAACGAAGATTGCAGGGCAAAGCCAATCTAGGTTTCCTGTGCGCGGTTAATTGCGCTTTTTATGGTGAGATGTTTACTATGCAGATTTATATTATGCGTCACGGTCAAGCTGAAATGATGGCAGAGTCAGATGAAAAAAGAGAATTAACTTTGCTTGGCCGCTTAGAGTCTGAAAAAATGGCCGCGTATTTAGCGCAATGTCATCTTTGTTTTGATGCGGTATTGGTTAGTCCTTATTTGCGAGCCCAGCAAACGTGGGATTCTGTACGACCATTTCTCCCTGAGGTAAAGAATGTGCAAACGGTGAAATATTTAACACCAAGTGGCAGTGCGCATAAAACAGTGAATAAAGTTTTGGCGTTACAAGCTGCGGGAGTGGATAAATTATTAATTGTTTCTCATCTACCATTAGTGGGGTATATCGTTGGTGAACTGGCCCCCGCGGCTGGAGTTCCCGCATTTTCCACCTCTACTGTCGGGCATGTTGAGATCGATTCAAGTGGTTTTGGTTGTCTGCATAGCCTAACAACCGTTTCTCAGTTAAAAGAAATATAGCCAGTGCCGAGTGAGTGGTGCTGCACTGTTATACTAGACCCAACAATTAAGCGCAATCAGCTACCCACTGTATTATTATCGATCTGATTTTAGAGGGGAACATTCTTTAGCATTAACTTATTCGTTAGGCTGGGCATTGAAAATATTCCATCTCGTTTGTCAGTATTTTTCTCTATTTTGCCTACCACTTCAAATATTCATCATAATAACCGCCTTTTTTTAAGTTTATAGGTGATGAATCCAGTTCTGTTGTCATAGAATACTTAATCTATTTTTGCAAGGAAGCTATATGAATTATACAATTTCAAAAATGACGCTGGCAATGGCGCTGGCACTAAATTTAGCAGCTTGTGGCGGTGGTGGTGACAGCGGTGACGGCGGTGGCGGTGTGGTACCAATTGTAGACTGTCAAATTGAGCATTCAACATTGGCTTGTTACCAAGGCAATGAAGCTGTTGCTGCTGATTGTGGCTTGATCACTTATCAAGTGATGGTGGAATCTTTTGTCGATGGCGACACGAATATCGGCTACGGAACCGGTTATGGTGATAGCCACCATGAAGGCGATCTGCAAGGCGTGATAGACTCTCTTGATTATATTAAAGGTTTAGGTGTTAACGCTATTTGGTTAACGCCGATCTTCCAATCTACTGCTATTTCGGGGCAGGACGATTGGACTGATCGTTTAGATGCAACGGGTTATTTTGCTAGTGATTATTTTAAAATTGATACTAATTTTGGCGATATGGCGAAAGCAAAAGAACTCGTTGATGCAGCTCATGCTAAAGGGTTATATGTGTTTTTTGATGGCGTTTTTGGTCATCACAAGAGTAATGTAGCCGCTTCTCCTAATGGATTAACACCGCAAGGAGGTGATAATCCAGTCGATTATCCGGGCAGTTTGGCGTTTTATAAAGAAGTGGCAACGTACTGGATCAATGAGCTTAAAATTGACGGATGGCGTTTAGACCAAGCATACCAAGTTCCGGCTGCACAGTGGACTGAACTGCGCGAAGCTGTTGAAGCCGCTTCGGCGAGTGTGACTTACACCGACGCACAGGGTAAAACAGTCAATCCGTTAGGTTATATGGTCGGAGAAATTTGGAAAGGTCAGAATGATATCGCTACGCAAGGATATTGTTCTGATGAGTCTCCTGCCCTGCATTCTAACTTTGACTTCCCTATGCGCTATAGCGTGGTGCAAACTTTTGCTGTGGAAGAAAGCGGTGCTGGTGGACGCCCTGCAACAACATTGAACAGCGGTTATATGAGCCATCTTTCTTATCCCGCTCACGCGATGCCAAATCTAATGCTAGGCAATCACGATTTAGTGCGTTTTGGTGATCTGCTACAACGTGGTGATATTGCTAATCCTGTCGATGCAGAATACTGGGAAAGGCATAAAGGGGCATTTAGTTTTATGGCCGCTTATTCTGGTCCTATCACGCTTTATTATGGTGAAGAGATCGGTGATGAATTACCGGGCTTTGCGGATAATGAAAGTCCATGTGATGCGACTTTAGGACGTTGTGACGATCATGTTGCACGCACTAGTGCGAAAGTTGAAGGTGTAACAGGCATTACATTAAGCAGTAAGCAAACCGAGCTAAAAGCTTATGTTGCCGATTTAATGGCGATGAGGACTGCTAACCCAGCATTATTTAATGGTGAACGTACTCATATCTACTCAGACAATGATATTTATATTGATCATAAAAGTGCTAAAGATAATAATGTGCTTTATCTGATTAATATTAGTGATAGCAATGTAACTCATGAGTTAACGGGTCTAAGTATCGGTAGCGATGGCGATCTAACGGATCTGTTAACGGGTGACGTACACAAAATAGCGGGTGGTATTTATACATTAACATTAGCGCCATTTGAGGCTCAATTTTTGAATATAGAGTCACCTTTAGCTGATGGACCACAATCACCAACAGGCGATGCGATTGTCGGAAACGGTTTTATGGCATCTTGCACTAATCCAAACTCTTCAGAAAGTGCTCCGCTTACTAGTGATATGTTTATTCGTGGTACTTATGACGGTGGCGCTGGTTTTGATGCAACACCAACGTCACGCCAGTTTAGCTACAAAGGCCAGAATACTTATCAGGTTGTGGTTAATGAAGCAAGCACCACCTCTTATGGTTTTAAGTTTGCCGCGAGTGATTGGTCTGTTGAATTTGCGGTTGCTGGCAGTGCGCCAGTTATTCTGGCTACAGAGCAGGGCTTAGCTCCAGCGGTAGGCCCCGGTACTGAGTCTTCTATCGCGATTCCAGAAGTAGGGGATTATGTGTTTAGCTTTAGTGTTAATGACGACGGTTCAGCAAACAAAATGATGGTCAGTAAATGTGCTGATTAGCGTTAAATATAAACGCTAACAGTATGACAAAAAATGGGCTGCTCAGTTAAATGACCAGTCCATTTTTTATTCCCTCTGCGATTTAAAAGTATAGAAATAACAACCTCCTCGTAGATTCAGTTATAATCACGGCTTAACTCTCTTACGGGAAAAGCACTTTGCCAGCAAAAAAAAAATTTGATCCTGTCTGCACTTACTCCTTAAATGAATCTATCCCTCATTCTCAGATTAAAATAGCGACGTTTAACCTCTTTAATTATCTCGAGCCGCCTTTCGCCTATTATGATTTTGAGCGTATTTACAGTGCGTTGCAGTGGACTAAAAAGCAGCGCTGGATTGGTGATTATTTGGATGAATTTCAACCGGACGTGATCGGTTTTCAGGAGGTATTTAGCCCCGAGTCATTATCCACTTTGCTTTTGAAGCATGGATATCGCTATTTTGCTGTAGTGGATCAGGCCGAAGTTACTGATGATTTTATCTGCAGGAGTCCGGTGGTGGCGCTCGCTTCGCGCTATCCGATTAAAGAGGTGCAAGCTGTGACTGCCGATGCTGATTTGGCTATTGCTATGGGATTGAAGGGAGATTTCTCCTTTAGCCGTAAAGTGATTCGGGCAACGGTTGAACTTCCGCATATTGGCGATTGTGATTGTTACGTAGTGCATTTTAAATCTAAGCGACCAATGCTTGAACATGTCAAAAATGACCAGTTTTCATCGGAAAAAAACATTATTGAATCTTTAAAATGTCAGGTGGTGGGGGGCTGGGGATCGACCATACAACGCGGATCAGAAGCGGCTCTGTTATTAGTGAATATGATAAGCCGACGAGAGAAGAGCGGCCTGCCGATGATATTGATGGGGGATTTTAATAATACCTTAGCGGATGGGGTATTAACGCATTTAATCACCGACTCTCTGCGTTTTGTTTCGAAATACGATAGCGAAGCTTTTGTTGCTAAATATTGTTTAAAAGACGCATGGGATCTCTATCTGGCAACTGATAACGACACACAGCACATCACCCGTAAAGCGACCCATTACTTTGGTGAAAGCAGTTCTGTGCTCGATTATATTTTATTCTCCTGTGAGTTTGATGCCTGTCACCAATCGAGTGTTTTTGAATTAGCGGCCTACCACACTTACGATAGGCATCTTATCAACCCGATCTTTGATCGTGATGGGGAAAGCACAGATCATGCAATTGTATCTGTGACACTGGAATTACGCAGCTAGCGTTAAGAAAAGCAAAAACTACCAATAATAAGATATTTGATAGTTTAAGCAGGCTAAAAAAGAATGCCTTGACTGGCTTATAAACGCACACCTTCAACATGTAATTCCATATCGACATAACTTGAACTGCCCATAACAGGAATTGCAAAATCTGCTAGCTGTAAACGTGTTGTACCTTGAAAACCGGCCCGGTATCCTCCCCACGGATCCTTACCTTCGCCAATAAAGTGTGCGTCAATAGTGATTGCTTTAGTGACACCATGTAGCGTTAAGTCACCGCTAATTGTTAAGCCGCCATCGGCTTTGGGGCTTGCTGTCGTACTCACAAATTTTGCTGTTGAAAATTTACTCGCGTTAATAAAATCGCCGCTTTTTATATGTTTATCTCGCTCTGCATGATTTGAATCTAAGCTGCTTGTATCCACGTTGACGGTTACTTTAGAAGCGCTAATATTTTTCGGATCAAAGCTAAATTTTCCGTCAAAGGTATTAAAACGACCTTGGATAAAGCTGTAGCCTAAGTGGCTCACTTTGAAATTGATTGAAGCGTGTGCGCCTTTAGTATCTATAATGTAATCGGCTGCATTGGCAAATGTGGGTATCAACATCGCCGCGACTAAGGTTGCTGGTAAAAGTAATTTTTTCATTAATAAATCCTTATGGTTATTTAAAGCGGAGCATCTTGTTGAGCGTATTGTCTTTGTTAATAAAGTGGTGCTTTAATGCGGCAAGCGCATGAACGGTCGATAATGTTATTAGGGTTACCGCAAGGTAGAAATGGATAACGCCGGCAATATCTTCTTGATTGTCAAAAAAAGAGCCGAAACCAGGCACTAAAAACCAATTGAACAACTCGATAGGGCGTCCATCTGCAGTCGAAATCATATAGCCGGAAATGAAAATGCAGAACAGGATAAGGTAGATCGCTGCATGTGCTAATTTTGCGCTTTGGATTTCCCATTTTTTCCCCTCAATGGGCGGTGCTGTTGTGATTATTTTCCAAATAAGCCTGAACAGAGTCAGCGCCAGTAAACACAAACCAATCGATTTATGCCAGTAAGGAGCAATTTTATACCATTGGTTATAATAGGTGAGATCAACCATCCATAAGCCTAATAGGAATAGAGCAACAATCAATAGGGCTGAAGTCCAATGCAGGAATTTGGCGCTGCTATTATATTGTTTTACCACTTTTGACATTTGATCACCTTTTTGATTTGACAAAAAAAACATTTTTGCGAGTTAATTGTAGGTGATATTTTTGAGAAGCCAATAGACAGAAACAGAATGGTTTGTTCAAATATTTTGATGATTTAAATGCATTGTTGGCCTACCTTGGAGGATAGGCGATGAAATTGTGGTTTTTTACTGTGCTTCAGGGAAAGTGATTTGCTGTTTGGATTCAAGCCAAGTGGGATATTCTTTCATTATGGACTGAAACAGCGTGGAGTCGATAAAATTGGCCAACCAGATTTTTATCCTTGGGTAGGGCGCTTGTGAAAACCACGCTTTATCGACGGCGGAAAACTGACGTATAAAGGGCAATATAGCCATATCAGCAAGGCTGATTCTGTCACCAAATAGATAAGCGTTATTCCTAAGTTGGTGCTCAAGTTGGGTTAAAAACTCTTCTGCATTATCCCGGTAATAAAGAGGGGAGTGCTCTGGGTAACGGTCCGCATATTTATATTTATCGAGCCAGCCTTTAAATTCAAAATCATTTTCATCAATCAAGCTTAACATCTCAGATAAGTTGCCCTGTAGCCACCCGTCCGGATCGGAGCCTTCCAGTGCCCATGCCATAATATCTAAACTTTCATCAAGCACAGTGCCGTCAGCTAACTGTAAAACGGGAACCGTGCCTTTAGCAGAGACTGCCAGCATTGTTTGTGGTTTTGCTTTTAAAGAAATTTCTCGCAGTTCAACCAATTGTTGGCTATAGGCGATCGCTAAACGTGCTCGCATCGCATAAGGGCAGCGACGAAATGAATAAAAGAGGTGATTCATGAGTGATCCTAAGCAAATATTTTATATAAAGTAACGCTTACTGTCTGTGTTCGCAAGTGTTGCGCTTTTTTTTGTATTGTGTGTCGCTATAATCAAATTCTTACTTTTTTACCATTAATAGGTAGACAAATGAATGAATGAATCATTTCGATGGGACACGTATTTTGTTACCGGAGTTAAAGAGGTTGACGAGCAGCATCTTTATTTGGTCGGCTTAATCAATCAATTTGGTCACTTATTGGCTAAAAACAAATTATCTTTGGAAGATATTGAAAGCGTTTATCAAGAACTGCAAGATTATACGGTTTATCATTTTCAGGAAGAGGAAAAGATAATGGAAACCGCGGGTATAGACCCACGTTTTTACGGGCAGCATATTAAAGTACATGCAGATTTTTTATTAAAAATAACCGAGATGCATAGTGAGATATCAGTTGAAAATCCAGCAGGATCAATTCATCTTTTAGAGTTTTTGACCCATTGGCTGGTGTACCATATTTTAGGTATGGACCAAAATATGGCTAGGCAACTTACTGCCATTCAAAATGGCAGCAGTGCAGCGCAAGCATTTGAGGCAGAGAGTACAGAAGTTGATAGTGCGACCGAAGCGTTATTAAGCTCTTTAAGTAGTTTGTTTCAGCAGGTCTCTGAGGGTAATAAAGAGTTGCACCTATTAAATCAAACGTTGGAAATAAAAGTAGCACAGCGAACACAAGCACTGGAGGAGGCCAATCAACATCTTGAGCAACTTGCGATAACTGATATGTTAACTAACCTGCCTAATCGTCGTTATGCTATCACTCATCTAACGCTCTTATGGGAGAAAGCACTGCAGAATAATAGACCACTCTCCTGCTTGATGATTGATGCAGACCATTTTAAAGTGGTTAATGATACTTACGGGCATGATGCGGGTGATGATGTATTAATCGCACTGAGCCAGCAACTGCAACAAACATTACGTAATGACGATATTGTCTGCCGTTTAGGCGGGGATGAATTTCTGGTTATTTGTGAAAATACCGACATTGTTGGCGCTAAGCATATTGCCCAGCTACTGCTTGATGCTATGGGCGAGCTTAACGTACGCGTTGGGGAAGGTCATTGGGCAGGAAGCGTCAGCATTGGTGTGGCAAGTAAACAAGATAATATGCAGCAAATGGAAGCGTTAATTAAAATGGCAGATCAAGGTGTTTATTTAGCAAAAAAAGCCGGAAAAAATTGCGCTAAAAGTATTACTTAAGCAGTTTCAGAGCTCTTTTAATTCTCAATAGGCCTGCTCTAATATGGATGCACAGGTTAAATTTAGTTACGCTTGCAATTTCTTAGGAACAAAAGATTATTCATAAATAGCCGCGATTATGACAGGCATTGTTCGCTAAGCTATTTTGTTTGTCTATTGTTTAGCCATTTTTACAGCAAACGGTGCGTAGGCGCATAGTTTTCTTGTCTCTCTTTGCTTTGACTACTATTCGATGTTATTTTTATTTTTTTCGCCATTAACTCAAGTCACTTGAGGATAGTCACTTTCAGCAAGATGACTGATAAAGCATCTTGGGGTGGCATGGCTATATAAATGGCAGCATAACAAATTAAGGAATAACATTTTGCAAGGAATAGTGGATTTTTTAAATGGAATTATTTGGAGTCCCGCGCTAATTTATTTATGTTTAGCCGCGGGTCTTTTTTACTCGATGCAAACACGCTTTGTACAAGTTCGATTATTTCGTGAGATGTATCAGTTATTACTTTCGGGTAAAAAATCAGAACATGGTATCTCCTCTTTTCAGGCATTAGCGGTGTCATTATCGGGGCGCGTGGGTACGGGAAATATTGCGGGTGTAGCTGCTGCGATCGGGTTCGGCGGACCTGGTGCTGTATTTTGGATGTGGATGGTGGCATTTCTTGGCGCCGCCACAGCCTATATAGAATCTACATTGGCACAAATTTACAAAGAGGTAGATCAGGGGCAATACCGCGGTGGACCTGCATATTATATTGAAAAAATAACCGGACAAAAATGGTATGCCATTTTATTTGCACTGGCGACTATTTTAGCCTGTGGTCTGCTCATGCCGGGGGTTCAGTCAAACAGCATTGGTAATGCCGTTGAGTTGACTTTTGGCACGGGTGATATGATCAATACCGGTATTGGCATGATCAGCTCAACTAAAATAGCCACCGCATCTGTGATTGTTTTAATCTTAGGCTTTATTATTTTTGGTGGTGTAAAGCGTATTGCAATTTTTGCTCAATTTGTTGTGCCATTTATGGCCTTGGCCTATATGATTGTCGCCTGCATAATTATAGCGCTCAATATTACTGAGTTGCCAAATGTGTTTATGATGATCTTGAGTGATGCATTTACACCGATTGCGGGAATGGGGGCAGCGATTGGATGGGGAGTTAAGCGAGGTATTTACTCTAATGAGGCAGGCCAAGGTACTGGGCCACATGCCGCCGCCGCTGCAGAAGTTGAACATCCTGCACAACAAGGCTTGGTACAGGCATTCTCTGTGTATATTGATACGTTGTTTGTGTGTAGTGCAACTGCATTTGTGATCTTAATCACCGGCGCTTATAACGTGCATGGTCTCGGTGAAACATTTTTAATACAGAATGTTTCTGCTGATATTGCAGCTAATAGCCCCGCTTACACGCAAATAGCCGTTGAAGGTGTGCTTCCTGGGGTCGGCAAACCATTCATCGCTTTGGCGTTATTCTTTTTCTCGTTTACGACAATTTTGGCTTATTACTACATAGCTGAAACTAATGTGGCTTATATTCGCCGTACCCTAAAATTACCGAACTTTACGTTCATTCTTAAGGTTGCGCTGATGCTGGCAACCTTTTATGGCACGATTAAGGCAGCTAATCTCGCATGGGGGCTGGGAGATATAGGTGTTGGCTTGATGGCTTGGTTAAATATTGTTGGTCTATTAATCATCTTCTTTATGGGGCGACCTGCTATTAAAGCCTTAAAAGATTACGAACTGCAGCGCAAAGCGCGTAAAGAGGTATATACATTTGATCCACTCAAATTAGGTATTAAGAATGCTGATTTTTGGGAACATAAGCATAAAGTTAATAACATTGATGTTGAAGATGATGAGCAAGATTTGATAAAGAGATAAAATTAATTGGTCGTCGTGGATAGACAAACGCCACGCTAAACGTGGGCTATTAAGTCAAACTGTGGCTACTCACTAAGGTGAATAGCCTTTTTTGTTCCTGTAGCCCAATAAAAACGATATAAAGTCAGTGTTTTTTAGGTGAAAATCACACGAGGAACCATTTTTATTCAATTACTTACTGTCATTTTTTTGAATTTTTATTAATCATATCCACAGAATATGAAACATTTTTTCTAAAGGTATAGGTTATTAGAAAATAGAATGCTTGTATTACTCATAGGGTGATAAAGATACCAATGATTGCTATGCACTATTCAATAGTTTTACTGGCATTATTTTTTAATGATCACGACTGATTTTATTATATGTTAAGACTTCCTATTAATGGAGCTTAGTAATTGTAATATCTTGATTATAATGAATTATCGTGCTAATTTTAATCAACGGTGGCGTATCGCTGCTCTACTTTAGTAAATCAACAAAATATTTTTCACTTTAGCTAGTTCAGTTTTGACTAGCGTCTTAAGCTTTTGCATTAAGACAACACCAAGGCCTCTGGCTTCGCTCCGCCCGCGAGCGACCGTAGCGAAAGTAGCGCTAAAGCGCCATGATATGCCTAGCCGCAATCAAGATCAGGTAAATGTGAATGAATAGATTTGTTAAGTAGCTGGATTTGGTTGTAACCTATTGTATGGGTAGGCTAGGTATATATTATTTTGGAATGATCTCGGATGTCATATAAATACGACTTTGGTAAACGGTCGAAACGCTCTATAGGTAGTATTGCTAAATTGATAGCGGTATTAGATATTACACAAAAAGAGTTAGACATTGTTAATTTACTAACTGAAACACAAAAATACAAAAAAAAGGAAACCGTTAAATCTGACGGAACTGTTCGTGTTGTTTACAATCCAGATAAAACTTTACGAAAAATTCAAAGAAGAATAAATAAAAGAATTTTTAACCAACGTGGTAATAAGGGGGGATTGATATCTTGGCCTAATTACATATATGGTTCAATTCCGAATACCCCCCAATATAATTCAAATCAAAAAAACTTAGATTTTTCAAAAGACTATGTTGCATGTGCAGCTAACCACTGTGGCTCTAAAAGTTTATTAAAAATGGATATAAGTGACTTTTTTGATAACATTCATTCGGTTCATGTTAAAAGTGTTTTTACTGATCTGTTAAAAATACCCGATGATGTTTCAGATTTACTTACTGCGTTGTGTTGTTTGAAAGGAAATGTTGTACAAGGAGCCTTAACATCAAGTTACATCGCAAGCGCTGTATTATTTGACGTTGAAGGTGATGTTGTCAGGCGGTTGCATTTTAAAGGCCTCACGTATACTCGCTTAGTAGATGATATTACTGTTTCTAGTCAAAAATTGAATTATGAATTTACATTTGCCCAGAATCTCATAGCAGATATGCTGTCAAAAAAAGATTTACCGATAAACTTAAATAAAACAATAATTTCCAACTGCTCTACAGAAGAATTAATCGTACATGGACTTCGAGTTAACTTTAAAGAACCAAGACTACCATCAAGTGAGGTTTCTAGAATTAGAGCTTCAGTTAAGCATTTAGAGTTATTGTCACAAGACTCAATATATCGTGTTAGTCGTGATTACCGGAAAAGTTATGACAGATGTCTAGGTAGAGTTAATAAACTAGGCAGGTTAGGGCATAAACAACATGCAACTCTCCTGACTCGGGTATTAAGAATTTGGCCTTTGCCTAATAAAAAAGACATAAATCTTGCAAGTAATTTAATTAAGAAACTTGAGGGTTGGCACCTAACAACAAAGGCAGATGAATATTGGTATTATCGATTATGTAACAAAGCGCATTCAGAACTTAACATACTTCAAAGAAGCTATAGTAAAACAGCTTTATCTTTAAGAAAAAGATTAAAAAATATCACTCCTAATCGAGAAGATTACCTATGAATACTGGATATGAAGAAGTTCACATTCTTTTAAAATACATAAAGATTTATTTATGGGCATCCTTGGTATTAGTTATATTATTTGTAATATTCTTACTTGGAAAAGAAGGTCTCTACAGTCTGTCATTTTGTATTAGTTTTCAATGTATTGACACTGTTTTTGTCGCCATAGTTAGCGTTATTTCATTAATTGAACTATTAATAAAAATTTTAGTCGCCTCTGTTACAATTTTTGGTGTTTATCATGCCTTAAATAATTATCTCAGTAGCATTGATGCATCTAGATCTAATATACATTTAACACACTTGAATACATTCAAGCATTATCTAATATCTGAAGTAGAAGCTCATGACCGATTGAAAATTAAAAGCTTTAATACTTTTAAGTGGTATAACATAGCGTTCCCTTTATCCAGTAAAGGTAAACTAGATATAGGTGATGATTATAAAAATTGGATTGATGATCTTAATTCTCAAGTTGAAAATTCCAATAATATGATTAATGGAACTACTCCCAAAGGCTTTGATTATAAAGAACACCAAACTAGAATAATTTTAGTATTAACTAAAGTTGGTATCAAATTACCACGATTACCGAGAAATGACTTTTACGAACTTGAAGGCGAGATATTTCATTTGATAAATAAAATTAATCAAGAGTACTGTTTTCTTAATAAAAATATTTTTAAGCGTGACTATATTTAAAAATATTTTTATTAAGCTTTGAACGGACGGTATGATTAATTAGTTACTAGTTTCAATATTGGTATTAAAGAATGAATTCACGATTGAAGCTAAAATTTAAAATATCTTGGGCGCTACAAACTTTATCTACTATACCTACGCGCTGTGCCGGTGTCGTAGGCTCATCTTTACTTCTCTTCTGTTTTAGAGACTTTTCATTAGTGCGACAAAAATTATTATAAACACGCATTATTTCGATTAGTTTACACATCCACGTAGGGTTATAGCCTGCGTATGCATTCCAGCGTTTTGAGTTTGTTGCACTAGTAACCGGCCTTTCAAGCATGTTTACTAGTCTACGTAATACTTGAAACCAGTTATCTACGCCATTCAGCGATGTAGACTGTAATATCATTGATGCTTGCTCTATTGAATCCTCATTAATGCCAGTCAACGGCTGTACGGCCACATAACGAGAATTTGGATTGGGGTTAATTAGCCATTCTGAACGTTTACCTGGTTGTGTTACAGGCCTATCAAACTGTGTTTTCCACATACGTTGCCACAGTTGCTTTTCTGATTCATCAGGATATTCAGCTTGTAGAGCTAATGCTCTTGTTTTTAACTCTTCAGTCATCCCTGCATCTAATAAATTTGCCCCACCACTTTTATCTGTTGTTAAAATGTAAGCATAGAGCTTATCTTGAGTGATCAAATCTTGAAATACAGATGGAAAACCAAGCTTAAAACCACTGTCGTTATCCAGAAAATAGATAAAACGAGGACAATCAATAAGCAAGCCTTTAACCTTTTCAAAGTGAGCTAACGTGCTATACGTTTGATGAACTAAAAGTCCTTTACGTGGGATTTGCAATGGTACATTAATAAAGTTGTTGTCTGTTGGTGATTCAACTTCATCATCCGATAAAATGTATTGAGCAAATCGCCTGTAGTAACGAGGTTTATCACCTTCTTTTTTTCGCTTGTATTCACTCTTGATATAGTTTGAATCGGATGTAGAGTCGAAATTCACAGTCGATGCCAGTACATAACCAGACAAGTTATCTACAGTTGATGTATTAACAATTCTAGATGGCATAGGTGTATGCGTATCATTCCAATTAGACAAATAGTATTGGCGATCACAGCTCAATACAGGAGAAACTTCAGCGAAACGACTCTTTAAAGTAACTTCGTGAAACCGGCTAAACAATAAAGACTGTTGATAAAAGAAATCTAT
Organism: Psychromonas antarctica; assembly: GCF_022267535.1. Taxonomy (GTDB): domain Bacteria; phylum Pseudomonadota; class Gammaproteobacteria; order Enterobacterales; family Psychromonadaceae; genus Psychromonas; species Psychromonas antarctica. The sequence goes on along the minus strand of NZ_JAHNZV010000018.1, from coordinate 881 downwards.
CTTGTCGTATACCGTTTGCGGATTCAGACCAAGTAAGTCAGTCTGCCTGTTGACGATGCCTTTATTTACGAATGCTAAATACAGTTGCTCATTTATATCTCTACGATAATGTTTTTGTTGAGGATCGAGCACTACTGAAAAATTCTTACCGCATGATTTACACTGAAAGCGCTGTGAGCCATGCATTAATTGCATCTCAACCTTAGTTTTTGGCTTACTATTATTTCTCCCTTTCTCAACTATAGGAATAGCCCAACTTCTTGTTTTTCTAGTAAAGCCATTTTTTTTATAGATGCTAGGGTAGCTATAAATACCCTTACCCACATTGCAGCAATCTTTTGAGCGATTAGTACATGAAGGTTCGTTGGGTACGCCAATAGAATCAATACGAATGGACTCTTGGACATGAGCTCTATTGTTAATCATCGTGAAGCTTTCATTGCATAGCTGACATGTCAATAAATATGATGAAACACGTTTGCTATAAGTAAGTTTATATTTATTCCCTAACCCTCTATTAGGTGTTCTATCTGGTTTTAAACGTGGATTTTTCGCGGCCACACCAAAATTGCAGCAATCTGCATTTTTACAAAAGTTAAGTTGCACCATCATACCTGTTACTGGATGTTTGTAGGCACGAGGTATGGTGTTAGCTTTAGGTTCTCTATGTTTTACTTGTTGAGGAGTATGTTTAAGTGGTTCACTTGAGCTATCTATTAACTTGAAATACAAAGAAGCAGTTAAGGCTATTAGACGACAATTAACTTGACCGGTCGTATTGCCTCATTAAAAAAACATACTACATTTAAAGATTTGTTACCGCATATGTAAGTAAGAATCAAATGACATAACAGACTAGAAGCCCCTTTAGCAGTATGATA
>NZ_JAHNZV010000179.1 GCF_022267535.1 Psychromonas antarctica | reverse complement strand
AGCCAACCCAGAAAATTACCTGCCATGGAATTATCTAGAAAATAGTGAGTAACGGCTGACTTGCTTTCCAAAAAAGACTGAATTGGGCTAACCGCCCAAGTCAAACTATGCAGCCGTAAGCTCACAAAGCCAAGCTGAAATACATGCCTTACTTAATGTAACTAGTATCGGTGGGTTAGTGTGGGATTCATTACCCGAATCTACACGTACTATTTTTTGTAGAGCATCGCAGCTGAAAACAGGGCATATCAACTTACCGCTTCATGAATTCAATGAGACTGATCGTGCTCAGTTGCTCAAATCTATTAAATCGATTAACTCGGTTGCTCAAGAAATGAATCGACTTGCGGGCATTCCACTTCATCATTTTAAATGAAGGTTGCTATGAATAAGTCTACTAATTCAGGGCAAGATATAGATAAAGCATATTTTGAAGGGTTTTATTCCACAGATGGTACTGCGGGATATCAGCCTATTTATTTAGATGAGCAGGATCCAGTTAAAACCCTGTCAAAAGATGGTTTGTGGAAAACCTTTAATCCTTATGATCCGACTGCTAAACAGAAATTCAAACATTTTCGTGCTACACCTAAAAAAGTCCTTGAAAATGCGCACGTTGCTACCGAAAAATTATGGGAACGCGACAAGGAATGGGCTTGTTCGTTATTAGATAAAGCGGTTCCTTCTGATTTAGCTATTTCTCTTTTTGCTCAGTACGCAAAAAGGTGGGAAAGTTATGTCTTACAGAAGCAGGCTAATCCAACAAAGAAAAGCCGTACAAATCAAAGTAATGTGTGGTTGCGCAAGCGTATTAACATGGTGAAACATGGTGTTGCCGCGTTTCCCGTTTCTCTGGATAATTTAAAATATGATGGCTTGCGTAAAAGTGTTGCACAAATGTGGGCTGATAAGTGTATGGCCGCTATTGTTGAGGAAGCAGATAAAAATAAAAATATGGATGAAGCCTATCAAGTCGTGAAATTATTTTCAGATCAGTGGGGCTTCACTGTAAAAACACCGGCTCAGACCTTTGAGCCACTTGAAAATGAAAGTGATGAAGATTATTCGGTTCGCATTATAAATGAAAATGCAGGGTTTCGACTTACACGATTAATTGATGAGGTTTGGTGGTTAAGAAAAATTAATATTGCATACAGACGGTTTTGCGAGCATTGCCAAATTTTAAATGGTCGTGCTCGCCAAGGTGTTTCTCTCTATTTAAGCGATGTTGGTTTGCGTGATTTTCGATTCAGAAAAGCAGCAACCAAAATTGCACTGTCTAAAATGGTTGCGCGTAATGAAGAAACTGGTGATGAAATCAATATGCTTGAGGCTTTTAATACATCAGTTTCTAATCCTGCTATTCGTCGTCATGAGTTAATGGTGCGGATGCGTGGCTTTCAAGATATTGCAGAAGAAAATAAGTTAATTAGTGGTTTTTTTACGTTAACCGCGCCTTCTCAATATCATGGTTACAAGATGAGTAAGGATAAAAAATGTTCCAGAGAAAATACAGAATATAAAGGATTTACACCAACAGAAACACAGCAATATTTATCTGCAATCTGGGCCAAAGCCCGCGCCGCATTGAAACGACTGAATATTCCCTTCTTTGGCTTTCGAGTTTGTGAACCACACCATGATGAAACACCTCATTGGCATGCACTTTTCTTTTTCAAACCTGAACATGAGCAAGTCATCCGTTATATGTTGGCTGAATATTTTACACAGGCTGATAGGCATGAGCTTAATGTTGATCACGGTGAGTTTAAGGATTGGTATAACTTAGCAATTGGTAAAAGTGATGATGGTCGGTTCATTAAAACCGTTGATGCTGATGTTGCTAACAATATGCTGTCTGATATTTCAAGTCGTATCAAACGTCGATTTTTATACAAGCGCATGGATCCAAGTAAGGGCGGTGCAACGGGATATATTGCCAAGTATATCGCCAAGAATATTGATGGCTACAAAATGGAAGATGATGAAAATTCAAATACGACTGCTGACCGTAATGCAGAGGCTGCTTGTGGCTGGGCAAGTACATGGGGTATTCGTCAGTTTCAACAAATTGGAGGTCCTTCTGTTTCTGTGTGGCGTGAACTTAGACGTTTACCGCAAGATGAACAAGTGAAAGAAGAAAAGGCTGCCGCGAAAGATAAAGGAAAAAGATATCAACCTAAAATCCGAGCCATTACTGATTTAAAAAATGAAGAGCATGACATTGAAGTGGCCCGTATTGCTGCAGACTCAAACAACTGGGGCATGTTTATTCATGCAATGGGCGGTTTATTTGCCACTCGCGATAGTTTCCCTATCCGTATGGTTTATAAGCCTGTGGTTAATGCATACGGCGAGACTGTTAATAAATTGAAAGGGGTTGGGTCATTTGATAAAACGATGATCACGCACTCTGACGATTGGGTTATCACAAAAGTAGGAGAGGAAAGTCATTTTGACCTTGAGGAACGCCAGTTCCGCCCTTGGAGTTCTGTCAATAACTGTACGGAAGATGAAAATATAACGGTTGAAAGTGTCATTACTGATCAATTTAAACTGCTAGGAGTTGAGCGTGATGATTACCTTTTAGATCCCGTGATGCAAGGATCCAATATTTTAACGGGGATGGACGTAAGGCATCGTTATTTAATTCGGATTTAGGTTTGCAGTTGCGAGTTGAAGAAATCGCTGTATCTATACCCGTGATCTTTGAAAATGCTTTTCATTTGAATAAAAATGTTGAATTTTATTTTAGAAGGATCAAACTAAGGCAATGCAAATATCTCTGACCTATCAAGAAAAATCAGCCTTAGAATCACGCCATAAAAAATGCAGTGATAAGCGAGAGTGCGACCGAATTAAAGCTATTTTATTGTCAAATGAAGGTTGGTCAACAACGATGATCTCTCAAGCCTTACGAAAACACCAAACAAGTATTATTCGCCATCTAAATGATTATGCATCTCACCAGAAAACCACATCAGATAATGGTGGTTCAGATAGTTACTTCAATGATGCACAAACCGAATTGGTTATTGAGCATTTGAGTGAGATTACTTACTTCCATATGCACGAGATTCGAGACTATATAAAGAGTGTTTTTGACGTAGAGTATTCCATTTCAGGTTTGCAAAAGTGGCTTCACTGCAATGGCTTTAGTTACAAGCAATTTAAAGGTGTCCCACACAAATATGACCAAGAAAAACAAGATACTTTTGTTGAAAAGTATAATGAGCTAAAAGCAGTCGTAGCAAGTGATGAACCTATACTTTTTATGGATGCCATACACCCAACGCAAGCAACCAAAGTAAGTTGTGGCTGGATAAAAACGGGGGTTGATAAACCGATAGAAACAACAGGCAGTCGGACTCGGTTAAATATTGTAGGTGCGATCAGATTAGGTCATTTGCAAGATGCTATCACGAAACAATATGCCACAGTAAACGGAATCGATTATTGATTTTTTTAAGTGGCAGATTCAACTCTGAAGTGCATAACCGCTACGCAGCTATAGCTGCCATGTATTCAGCCATTAATTTGGCTGGTGTTTTGTAATTTATTTTCTTTCTTGGCCTATCATTGAGCTTTACTATTAC
>NZ_JAHNZV010000178.1 GCF_022267535.1 Psychromonas antarctica | reverse complement strand
GTTGGCTCGAACGTCTTGTTAGAAACATAATATGTTTGTTGCTGCATATTCGTAACCAACAGAAGCATGTTCCACTTATATAGTAGGAAATTAATCTATTAAATAAGTGGCTTGGTCAAACTATAAGTTGCTGCACTCGGACTCGATACAGTTGTCGCGGTTTTTGCTAAAAGAAAAAAACAGCACCAATTTACTCGCCGCTGAGCAAGGCGTTGAGGCTGTAGAATTTCTCCAAACAGAGCATTTCATGCTCTTTTGTCCAACAACCCTAATTGTATGAAAAATGTACTTGAACGTGGTGATCGTCTGTGATCTAATAGTTATTATTCGCTCAGAGTTAAATGAATTGGTTTGGCGTTTCAAGTTAAAACCAATATTAGAAAAGAGTGTTGTTTAGGCTAAAAGCAAATATGTCACAACAAGTATACAAGGCAATTAAATCGGACGCAGTAGGGCTGTCGCGCTTTTTGCTAAAAATAAAAAGCCAGCAAAAACACTGCCAACCTATGCGCTAGTGTTCAGCGGCGTTATGTTTATAAATCTAAGGATGGAATTATGCTAAAAAAATCACTAATTATTTTATTATCTTATCTCCCTATTTCTGCTTTGGGAGCTGAATTTGAGTTTTCGATGGGGGCAGCTTTCAATATAGCGGGCTTATTGGCGCTCAATTCGCTGTAAAACATGAAGATAGTAAATATTTCATATCAGCTGGTTTGCCAGGATATTCATTAGGAATGCAGACAATTATTACAGATGATGAATATTATTCTATTGGTTTCTCGCTTGGTGAAATTGTAGGTATCCTTGATGGAGATAGACGATATGGTTTGATAACTTATAATTATCATGTGGATGTTTTTAAAAGTAGTGGGTGGGTTTTAGGTGCCGGAGTGGGAGTTTATGATCAAGAATCGTATACAGTTTTTTCTAGTAATGAGCGGGTTAATCCTTCAAAAAAAGCAATGTTTACATTAGATATTGGTTATAAATTCTAAACATACAAGTTGCTGCACGCAGACTCGATACCGTTGGTGAGCAAGGCGTATGTGTTTTCGTAATTGCAGGGTCGATTCAACCGTAAATTTATATATATATTGGAGCAAAAATGAATACTAAAATCATTGGAATTGTACTCATCGTTGTAGGTGCCGCGTTAGCTATGTGGGGTTACAATATTTATGATTCAGCTAGCTCTCAACTTAGTCGGACATTAAGCGGTGATACGCCTATCGAAGCTTGGGTTGGAATGGTTGGTGGTGTTATTTCTATTTTGGTAGGCATTACGAAGTTAAAGTAGAAATCTCTTGTTTTGGTTAAAAACATAACAAACAAGTCAAATCACTGGACGCTATACGTTAGACGAGATGCTGGAAATTTTAAAAGGACAGCCTGACTTGTTCTTCCCAAATCTAGCGCTTTTTGAAAAAGCGCGTGGGTTAAACCTTGTGAGTTTACCAAGTGAATATTTGAAAATAGCAAAAATGAACAATGTATCAAAGTTCATGTTTAATATTATGGGGAACGCGGATAAACGGATACAAACCCTTGAGTATCAAAAAGCATTCAAAACCGCATAAAAGCTAATCAACTGGACGTTACTGTTGTCGCGGTTCTTGCTAAAAGAAAATCATCGAAAACAGCACTAACTTACTCGCCGGTGAACGAGGCGCTAAACCACAATCAGTCATGCAGACGTCTCGTTGCTTTGTTGTATACATCGCTATGTTCTCGTTTTCCGATTGCGAGTACTGTTACAGTGACTACATTATCGTCGACTTGATACGCTAGGCGATAGCCTGACTGACGAAGTTTAATTTTGTACATGTTATCAGCGCCTGATAACTTAGCGGATGGAATGTGTGGGTTACTCAATCGTTCAATTAATTTTTTCTTAAATTGTTGTTTGAGTGTTGCACCTAATTTGTTCCATTCTTTCAATGCGGTTTTTTTGAATTCGAGATTATAAGTCATCGATCTTTACCGAAATACTAGGTTCATTTTTACGTTCATTAGCTAAAGTTAAAAGCTCAAGATCTTCGATTTTATCCATCAGCATCTCGTAAGCTTCTGCTGGAACACAGTAAAATGCTGGCTCATTTCGGTTAAGGACTGCAACAGGGCAACCATAGGCGCTCGCTGCTACTTTCATTGGGTTTGCTTTAAATTCAGTGATACTCGCTGCAACGTCAGCTAAAATTCTAGTGGCCATAATAAAGGTCTCTTAATAGGTCTTTGATTCGGTTATTATAGCTATGGAAAAGCGGTTTAACAAGCGCACGCAGACTCGATACAGTTGTCGCGATTTTTGCTAAAAACAAAAAGCCAGCAAAAACATCGCCAACCTACGCGCCGTTTATTGCTGACGTTAAATTTTACTCCACGTTGGGAAGTGTAGAAATTATAAATAAATGGGCTTGGTGTTTAACTCGCTCCTATTTTCCAAATGTATGCCAATCGGTTTTTTGAATCGTAGTTGGAAGCGGGGCAATATTTCAGGTTTGTTTGTGTTAAACGGATTTGGTTAATTTATCTTATATTTCAATGTTGTGTTTTAAGTTTGCTTGCAATTGATCTACTTCGTTGAAAATTAGGTAGGAAATTAAACGATTTTAGTTTTAAGTTAACACTATTCCACAAACAAAAATGGGCACTTCTAATGAAGTGCCCATTTCCGTATTAATATGGCGGTGAGCGAGAGATTCGAACTCTCGTTAGGGATAAACCTAAACACACTTTCCAGGCGTGCGCCTTCAGCCACTCAGCCAGCTCACCAAATGCTTCAACATTTCATTAAAGCGAGCGCATGATAGATAAATCCCCTCGTAAAATCAACTACTAATATTAATTATTCATTGTTTTCAGTTCTTGGCGAAGATATACACTTGCACCTAAGAGCCCGGGGTTATCATGTGTTATTAAATAAGTTGGAATAGATGAAAGGTAGTTGTTAAAACGTCCTTTAGCTTCAAAGAAACTTCTAAACTCACTTGCTTTAAAGAAATCAACAAAGCGAGGTACAACGCCCCCTGCAATATAAACGCCACCAGTGCAAGCAAGATTTAATGCGAGATTACCAGCAAAACCGCCCATTACTTGACAGAACACAGTCAGGCTTCGCAGTGCTAAATCGCAATTGTCTTCTAACGCAGCTTGAGATACCTGTTTAGGCTCGTGGAACTCAGGTTGTTTGCCTTCTAAACGGCAAAGACTATGGTATAAATTAACTAAGCCTTGTCCAGATAATATACGCTCTGCAGAAACATGACCAAACTGTGCTTGTAATAATAGTAAAATATCTGTTTGCTCGCGGGTGTTCGGTGCAAAGCTGACATGACCGCCTTCACCATCTAAACTGACCCATTTACCTTCATATTTGACGATGTGGGAAACACCTAATCCTGTCCCTGGACCGAATACTGCGGTAACTCCATCAGTTTGCGGTTCACCATTACCTATCTGTATTTTTTCATTTTCATTTACAAAAGGGACGGCCAGCAATTCTCGGTGAAAATAATTTTCAAGCTATACAAGGGCTGCGAGAGATATCAAAAAATACTTTTCGCGCTAAATTTCTCTTTTCTTCAAATTATTTTTAATAAATGTAAAAAAAATTGAACT
>NZ_JAHNZV010000177.1 GCF_022267535.1 Psychromonas antarctica | reverse complement strand
GCCAACCCAGAAAATTACCTGCCATGGAATTATCTAGAAAATAGTGAGTAACGGCTGACTTGCTTTCCAAAAAAGACTGAATTGGGCTAACCGCCCAAGTCAAACTATGCAGCCGTAAGCTCACGATGGTTCGCATCATGACTGGTTTGAAGGTCGATCAGATAAATGCTGTCTACTGGTGTTCATTGATGATGCTACGGGCAGACTGATGACATTGCGCTTCAGTGAAGTAGAGTCAACGTATGACTATATGAACGCAACACGCCAATATATCGAACAGCACGGCAAGCCTGTCGCCTTTTACAGTGATAAGCATTCTGTTTTTAAAATCAATAAAAAAGCCCCCTTAACTGGAAAGCAGATGACCGAATATGGGCGTGCACTTTATGAACTGAATATTGAATTAATTTGTGCAAACAGCTCTCAGGCTAAAGGAAGAGTTGAGCGTGCGAATAAGACATTACAAGACCGCTTAATCAAAGAAATGCGACTCTAGCATCAACTCAATGGAAGAAGCAAACGCCTGGATGCCAACCTTTATTGAAGATTTTAATCATCGCTTTGCACGGGCACCACATAGTTTAAAAGAAGCTCATCGCTCATTACGAGAAAGTCACGATGAACTGGATGATATTTTCGCTCGCCAAAAGACACGCAAGGTATCTAAAGCCTTAACACTGCAATATGACAAAGTGGTCTACCTGATAGAGTCCAGCAGTACGACAGATCGTTTAGTAGGCAAGAATGTGATGATATACGACTACCCTGACGGCACCGTGAGTATAAAACATTGTGGTAATGCATTGCCCTACCAGATCTTCGATAAGCTACGACAAGTTAACCAAGCTGAAGTGGTTGATAATAAAAGGCTGGGTGCTGCACTCGCCTTTGCTAAACGTAGTCAGGAAGAAAGGAGTAAAACCTTGGAAAGAACTCGGAGTAGTAAAACCTTCAGTCGCACAGCACAGAAAAAAGCTCGCCAAGTTAACTCTGTATTATTAAATCCACTGCCTCCAGATAAGTAGTTTATGTGACATTACTAAATTGGTGAACTATGTGACATTTTAAACTTGCGCTAACATTAACATGATGCCGCATTAACATGATGCCGCTGAGCCGTATGCAGTGAAATTTGTACGTACGGTTCTTAGGAGGACGGCACCTGGTAACAGGTGTCGTCTATCCGCCCCTTAGCGATCCAGAACACCAACTCGCTAGCGCCCCAAAAGCGTGTCATAAACTTACAAAATTGAGGCCAATTTCACTTGGACGCAACATAATAGACCCATAATGGATAACCCACAGCCTATAAGCACATGTTATAATCACAAATTTGGTTCGCTAAATGATAATTTCAGAGTACCCTTCAAAGCTGAGCTTACCGCAGACTAACCCCGGCGTTGCCACAGTGTTGGAATATCTGATCATTAAATTCCCTTATATTGATGCCCATATTTGGCGACAACGCATCGCCGATGGTAAGGTACATTGTCACGACGGTTCACTGATAACGACACAATCACTTTTTAAAGCACAGCAACGGATCTACTATTACAGAGAAGTCGAAAACGAGCCTTGCATTCCCTTCAGAGAAACGATTATATTTCAGGATCAACATATTTTAGTAGCCTATAAACCTCACTTTCTAGCGGTTATCCCCGGCGGTAAATATGTAAATGAATGTTTGCAAAATCGTTTACGACGCAGCACTGGTATTGAGTCTCTACAAGCGTTACACCGCTTAGATAGAGTGACCGCTGGATTGGTCATATTCTCTGTTACCCCAGACTCCCGTCATCGTTACCATCATTTATTTGAAACACGACAAATACACAAAACCTACCAGGCAATTGCCAAAATTAGTGATGGTGAAAACCTTATAGGGCAGGAATGGGAAGTGAAGAATCGTATCATACGATCCGAACCACGGTTTTGCATGCGTGTGGCCGAGGGAGAAGCCAATAGCCACTCTGTGATTCGATGCGTGCAACAATCTACTCAGAAGGCGTTATTTGAATTAAACCCCGTTACAGGTAAAACCCATCAGTTACGTGTTCACATGCAGGCGCTGGGCTGGCCCATACTAAATGATAAATACTACCCGCAATTACAGCCACTATCTGCGGATAACTATTCAACACCATTACAGTTACTAGCAAAGGATCTTCAATTTATTGATCCCGTGACTCAGCAACTAAGATCCTTTAGTTATGGCAGTAACTTATCGCTAAGATGAGGAAAAACAACCAACAGTAGGAAAACTCGCTAACGCCCAATAGCGTACTTAGAGGCAAAAGGAAAAATCTGAGCCTCGCCCTTTAAATTAAAATCAGTGACTAGGTTAACTTATCACAAAGCGAACCAATGAATCGTGAGGTTGAGTCATTACAGTGTTCGTAAACCTGAAATAACGGTTTCGGCTTTGTGAATATAAGGAATTATTTATCAGCAGGGAACGTCACACCAGTTTGACGACGTATCTCAGTCGTCACTTCCGATACGTCTAAAGAACGTTGCACAAAGGCTGGATTCATTGAGCCTTCATGGATTTGTTCAGCAAAAGCTACTGCTTCATATATCATTGAATTGTCTTCTTGTTCAACATGCATCACTTGCGGTTTTGCCCCTCTTTTTTGGATGGTGAAGGCATTACATTCAGATATTTCCTTAATGAGAATCACACCATCTTCACCTTGAAGTTCACTCGCGACATTTCCATCAGATACTTTAGAGTGTTGAATGGTGAGCAAAAAATTTGGGTATTCAAAAATGGCGGTACCGTGAGCATCAACACCTGAATCAAGCAATTTTGCGCTCGCTTGTATGTTATCGGGCTTACCAAATAAAGACACCGCAGCTGAAACACAGTAAAAACCAATATCCATGATTGACCCGTTTGAATAGGCCGGGTTGAATGTGTTCGGATTTTCTCCATCGAGATACTTTTGGTATCGCGAGGAGTACTGGCAGTAATTTAAATACACACTGCGCAATTTTCCTATTGCGCTAAGATTCAGCTTAAGTTCTTTAAAATTAGGTAGAAATTCGGTTTTAAACGCTTCAAAAAGAATGACATGCTGTTCTTTAGCGCAGTGATACATCAGTGTTGCTTCGTCAATGTTAGAGGCAATCGGCTTTTCACAAATAACATGTTTACCATATTTCATCATGAGAATAGCTTGTTCGCAATGTAGACTGTTTGGGGATGCAATATAGACAGCATCGATAGTTTTATCCATACCGAGTTCTTCTAAATTATTGTAAAAATTACAATTTGGAGCTTGGTGGCGTTGAGCAAAGCCATGCGCACTATCTAGTCGACGAGAGTAAACCGCCCCTAATTGGAAATGATTGCTCTGTAGAGCGGCTTCTACAAATCTTTCTGATATCCAGTTAGTTCCAATTACTGCTAAGTTGATCATCTTTTCTCCTGGTTACGTTGCATGTTAGCGGGAAAAAGTAGAAAAAAAGGAAAAAAAGTAGGACAGCCAAATCTTTTAAAATTAATGTTAATGAAAAGTCCGAGTGATCGCCACAAATGATCGGACTTTTGCGCGGTGAAGTTGTAAAAAAGTGGATTTGCTGTGGTTATGTTAAATAATGAGGAATTTTACAGAAATTGAAACATCGACATCCCTTAGCAAGATGCTAATGAGATAAAAAACTGTCAACAATGACTTTTAATGAAGC
>NZ_JAHNZV010000176.1 GCF_022267535.1 Psychromonas antarctica | reverse complement strand
TTGTTTATTATCTGAAAACTCTTCTTTAATTATTTTTATTAATTCTTTTTGTTTTCTGATCAACTCCCTACTTACGTAACTAGAAGTTTCTCTTTGAACTTTTTTAATGCTTTCTTCTGTTGCTTTACCTGTAACGTTGAAAATTTCAAAATTAGCTTTACCAGAGAGTTCCTGTTGCATTTTTTCAGCGATTTCAGTTACTACGGAGTCATTAAAAAAGTTATCTTTATATGATTCTAAATATTCTTTTGCTATTTCAGGTTTGTACTTCTTCTTTTTTGTAGGATTTAAATCTCGTATAAGATCTAAAAAGCTTCCCGAAGTTGATTGATAAAGTTGATTGATAACTTTCACTAATAAAACGTGGAGCCAGAGAGATTTATAAAAAACTCTCAAATCAATACCATTTTTTACAAGTTCCGAGATAAATTTATTATTATTTATGTGCTCAAAAACAGTATTTTCAGCTTCAATAGTATCATGTATTTTTATGTAATCATGAGAAACCAATCGTTTAATAAGTGCAGTTTTTCCGCTTCCTGTTCGACCAACAATAACCCTTCGAGTGAAATCTGGGTTATCTATTCCTGAATTAAAATTTACAATACCTTTAAATACATTTGATTCATAAAAGCATGATTCAAGATATGAATCAGTTTCTGCATCCAAATTACCAATGATGTCATTTTTTTTAAATTTGTAAGTGGCCATAATTAACCTAATTTATGAGACGTATTAACAATATTCTACATACTACACCTTAATTTATTTTTTTATATCAGGAGTATTTTTTTTTGAGGATGAGATGAACGATAAGAATTAGATTAAATAAAGATCTGGACAGCCAATTACTTTTGACTGCAACAGAATACTCTTTTCGCTATTAACGAACCCAAACCATAATCGAAATAATGTGATTTATAATGATAAAAATAAAATTTAAACGGTGTTTGGTAGTAATGCTGGTTTTCCATTCATGAAAAATATTGGCAGTTGCCAATAAAAAATAATTTAGGCAATAATAACGTTTTAACTAATGCAATCGTCGTAATTGGTTTTTACTGGCTATCCAGCGCTTACCGGTATGACTAGCAAACTCGGCTAATGCCTCCAAAGAGCCAACAGCACCTTGGTAATCTTTGCCAAAACTACTCGCGAGCGATATCCACGTCTCACTATCTAAGCCGAGTTTGGATAATAATTGAGGATGTTGTATTGAAATAGCACCGCGTTTGTCATCTCGAATAATCCGTCCACTCCAGTCAACTAATTCGAGATAATCCAACAATGAGAATGGGATGCCTTGCGGGTTTTCTTCATGTTCATCACCCACAAAACCAAATAAGGGTTTCTTATTAAAAGGGTATGCCAATGGTTTTTCTTGTTGCTGGGCAACACCATGGAGACGCTCATAAGCAGATGTATATTCGGAGGTTTCGACACTATTGCTCATTTTGGCACGGACTGGATTTAAATCAACATAGGCCATACACGTTAGCAACGCGTCTTCATCCAATAACGCCTGTGATTTAAAGCGGCCTTCCCAGAACCTACCCACACATTCATCTTCTTTATTGGCTTTACGCGCAATAAATTCATTTAAACAACGCATAAACCAAGAGATATCAGCTAACCGCCCTCGCCAGCCATTGATAATTTCAAGTGCCGCTTTATTTTCGGCCTCTGACGTGGTTTTATTATTTTGCCAACGTTCAACTAAAATAGGTTTTGAGTAAAGCCGACACCACCGCTCACAGACTTCTTTATGATTGATTTTGTTGTTAGCGTATTCATCGATATGAAGCACAAGATGGTAATGATTCGACATAATAGCATAGGCACAAATATCGATATTAAATACTGAAGCAAGGTAATGCATTCGTTCAACCACCCACTGCCGGCGATGCTCAAAGGATTTTTCTGTGTATTTATCTTCACCACACAAATAAGCACGACGGACACAGCGAGAAATACAATGATAATAAGGCGTATCTGATAGTGATACTTGCGATTGGCGAGATTGAGTCATAACAAACTACCTCCTAACATGCAAAACAGCATTGCTAAAAGATAGAATGGTAATTATCATTAGTCAAACTATTGGGTGTCCATAATTTTCCATATTGCTAAAAGATAGAATGGTAATTATCATTAGTCAAACTATTGGGTGTCCATAATTTTCCATAATTTTCATAATTTTACTATGGCGATTGATGCTTTCTTACCTTGAAATCGATAGCGTAAGAGGAATCGTTTAGAACCATTCTTGCCTGATAATAGCTTTAAACCTGTTAGCTCAGTGTCTGAATATTCTTTCTCTGTTGATGGAGATTTTTTATCGTTGGGTGGGATGGATTTGATATTTGCTGTGGTGAGTTTTAGTTTGGTTTGCATGGGAATTACCTCAATTGAATAAGATAATTTATTAATATATGGATGAAGTTGTGGTGGTTACGGGTGGGATTGATAGAGGGTCATAAGTGATATTATGTTATAGATTGTTGAGCAAAGACATCATCCATACCAGTAATGTGGAGAAGCTCTCAACTTTAATTACCAATTAGAACAAATTGAAATAATTCTACGGTGATATATTAGTATTATGCATTAAAAAAAAATCAAGGGATCCAATAGTGAAATATTTCTTTTTTATCTTCCTCTATTCCATTAGTTTTAATGCTCTATCGAATGAGTATTATAAAATTATTAACAAAGGACAATCTTATTCATGGATTACTGAATACAAAGACAGAAAAAAATATATTGATAAACATTTACCATATATTTCAAAAAAATTAAGAGATAAAATTATATCTTATCCTGATAGCAGCTATGATGCGAGAAATGGAGATGTAGGTGTACTTGTAGCAGACCTATCACCTCAAAAACAGAGAGTAATATTAGATGTTTACGGTTCATTGATCATTCTTAAAAAGGAAAAATCTGTGATCCAACCTGCATCATCAAGAGATAACGAGGTTTTCAAAAAGGCACAGATAGGTAAATTTAACAATAATAAATACGGTTTTGTATTAGGGAAAACTGAATTAATAGAAACCTTAATGGATGATCGATTGAAATCACAAAAATTAAGTTCACAAATCATACCCGACACTAGACAGAAAGTTACAAATGTAGCTATCAATAATTACGATAAAGCACCTTGTGTAATAGATATTTGCCCTTATAAAACAACCCTTACATTTGTTGAGCACAAACTGGCTCGCATAACTCATTTTTGGAAGCAACATTCAGGTGAAAAAACCAGATTACATTCAGTAATTTACCAAGCGAATGAAAAAAAATATGAACGGGATTTTACGTACAGGGATAATGGTAGTTCTTTGTGGATAAATCCATACAGAGAAGCTCATTTATATAACAGCTTAGAAAATAAAATGGAATACATCCAGTATCAACTTATCGACACTCAATTGATGGATAAATATTATTCTATTCAATATAATGAAAAAAAGCGTAAACAAGAATTACTAGACATGAAAAAAGCCGAAGAAGAATCTACACAAATAGAAAACGCATCAAATAGTTTATAAATATTCAAAAAGTATTTTCAGAAAAATCCAGCACTTGATGTGCTGTATTTAACATCGACCGAACCTACTACTACTAAAAACTGCTAGATCACTAATAAATACATTACATCAATTGCCCTCTGGTAATTGCTGTTCTTGATATCGAAAGCAAAACTGTTGAAATTGATAAAGTTGTTGGT
>NZ_JAHNZV010000175.1 GCF_022267535.1 Psychromonas antarctica | reverse complement strand
ATTGAATAATAAGCATTTAAAATCAATGAATTAAATTTATTTATGGGTTACTTGCCATAATCAGTAAGCAATTTTTTCATTAGAGTAGTCGTATTTTTATTTCTTTTTGTTAAATCTTCCAATGAAATAGGCTTATTCGTTTGAGCTTCTATATTTTCAATTTCATTTAATTTATTTTTCATCTTTTGTACTGCGGGAAGGAGCATCTTAATCTCTTCATTATGTTCATTAACCATTATTATAATGTTTCCCGATTCAACCTTAGTAATTGTTAACCATCCGTGTTTCAATGAAAGAACACGCTCACCAACCATAATAGATTCAGGAGGAACTGCTCGATCAGGTACGTTACCACTTCTGAGTTTTGCTGCGCTAATCGATCGAATATTACCTGTATTTTCGAAGACAACAATCACCGTGTGGCAATTGTAATATTCGACAATACTCACATAGCCATATTTATTGGTTTTAAATTTACTTCCATTGCGCATGTCTAGCGGAGCCGCTATTTTTTTCACTGCTTACTTCCTTCCTTTGTATTTTTTTTATTGGGGAACAAGATAGTTGTGTGAGATATTTCCCAACTATTCTTGTGCATGATAATACCCCCCTGAAGTGAATGATCACCAATAAATTATTCGTTTATAGTGTTAGTAATATACCGTATTTCTGATGTTTTCCATATTTTAAGATCATAATCGCCCCACGTAGTGACGCCTTCATGCTTGAAATTAATTATTTTTACGATTGAGTCATTCGCTAATTTATAGGTGACAAACCTCAACGGCGCGCCTATCATAGCTCTTTTAAAGAGTCGTATTGTGGCTTTCTTATTTGTTATAATTTTGAACTTAAATATCAATCCCATCTTGATTTACTGTGGCTGAATCTATTCATAATTTCCAACAGCGTCTCTAACAGCAAGTCATTATTCAAAAGAAAAGCTAAAATAATAAACTTGGGTGGCTATATCATTAGTTACGTTTTTTGGGGGGCAAAATAGAGAGGATGTTATGGTTTATGTGATTGCGCAATTTATATTGCTACTGGTGATTGCTTGGCCGCTGGCAAGTTTAAATATTTCGATGGTCGGTTTATTATTCATTTTGCTGTCTGTCATTATTGCTTTGTCTGCATTAATGACTAATCGTCCCGGTAATTTTAATGTTCGTCCGCATCCCAAACAGACGGGGACATTGATTGTCCACGGTCCTTATAAATTTATTCGTCACCCTATGTACTGCTCTCTCTTCTTTGGCGGTTTAGGCGTTCTTTTCTGTCAGTTTAGTTATTGGAAATTAGGGGCATGGTTATTACTGATTATTGTGTTGGCTCTAAAAGCTCGTTTTGAAGAAAAAGCGTTATGCGCGCATTATGTCGGGTACCGCGCATATCAAAAAAGTAATAAAGCTTTCATCCCTTGGATTTGGTAACTCGAATTCGGATAAACAGAAGTTGCTATTTGAAATTATGTTTACTGAGCTTGTATCATAACGCTTTGTGAATAGGGGCTGTTTAGTAAGGTAATGACTCAATAACCCGCTCTGTATTATGATTTGTAGCAGAATATCATTAACTTCTGCTACTTAAATCAACTTAGAATTAATCCCACAAAACCGCTCTAAAATGTTTTCTGCACACTGATTGATAACTTTCATTACCACCAATTTCAACTTGCTGACCTTCTCGTTTCGGCTTACCTTGTCCATCAAAGCGTAAAATCATATTGGCTTTACGGCCGCAATGACAGATTGTTTTGAGCTCAACCAGTTTATCGGCCCAAGCAAGTAGATAATGGCTACCGCTGAAGAGTTCACCTTGGAAATCCGTTTTAATGCCGTAACATAATACGGGTATATTTAAATTATCAACAACATGAGTGAGTTGCTTTACTTGCTGCTTACTTAAAAATTGAGATTCATCAATTAAGATACAGTGTTGTTGCTGCTTTTTATGAGCTGTTTCAATTATGGTTGCTAAATTATCCCCACTGGAAAAAATTTGCGCCTCGCTTTCAATACCAATCCTTGACGAGACTTTTCCTATGCCCGCGCGATCATCAATTGCAGCGGTCATTACTAGGGTATTCATACCACGCTCTCGATAGTTATATGATGACTGTAAAAGAGAAGTCGATTTACCAGCATTCATTGCCGAGTAATAGAAATAGAGTTGTGCCAAAACGAGGTTCCTTAACAGCCATAGGTGTACCCATTCTACTCATTCAGAGGCTAGCTGACATTTTATTCTAAGTAGATTGGCTGTAGACATAAAAAAACCGTTATATCGTCTGATATTACGGCTTTTAGAATAAAGAGTAAGAAAATTGTTATATTGATTCGCAAACTCTATGTGCTGCTATTATACCCATTCTAATTTAAGATGCTAATTCAGGGAGGTATTGTCAATTTATATGATTAGATAGACTTAAGCTTATGCAATCAACTTTAGTCTAAATTCTGGAAGAGGCCGAGTGATTGTAGTGATACTCCGCCGGGGAAGCGGCATATCAAATCCCGGTTCAAAGCGTAAATAAACACATTAATTTTTAAGCGATAGGATTAAGTCACAATTTGCGTTGCTCTTACGACCTATCACTTATTAGTGAAGCTACCTAGGCTCTTAGCTTACGCGAGAAACCTAGCCCAAACAAACCTAGACCCAAAAGGGCTAAAATACCTGGTGCAGGCACTGTTATCGAGGTTCTAAATCCAGCAGTACTATCAGTATTGCTGTTAAAGTTATTTGCAGACCATAACCATTGAGCATCAGCACTTATTTCACCTAGTAGGTTTCCGCCCCAGATACCCGTTCCGTTTTTAGTCCACTCTGTAGCAGCAACATAATCAATACCGTTGGTAGTTACATCCCAAGCGCTTGAAGAAATGTTGCTATTACCGTCCCATAGTATTTCAGCTAAAAAACCAGCAGGGTTGTTAGCGCTACCGCCACCAAAATTATTAGCAATAAAAGCAAACTCATAAGTGCCGGGCTGGAGATCAAAAGTATATGAATCAGCATTTTTCCAATTACTTTGGTTTGAGCCAGAGGGGAACAGCGTAGAAAAATCAGATGGTCCTGCAATAGGACTACAGCCAATATTTGCACAAATACCAAAATCCAAGATGGTGTTGTCTACTGTATAGTTGATTGTTATAGGGGTCGCTTGAACAGAAGTGATCGCGAACGCAGATGCAAGCATTAATAATTGAGTGATGGCTTTCATATATTTTAAGGTCCTTAAATAAAATTATAATTTTATATAGCAGTACGAAATGTAAAGCAATAATCGAGCCTAATATTATTTTCCTTTTATATCAGCTATTTAAGTTTATGTTTTTTCAAATGCAAATTATCTTGTAAAAAAAGCTGACAGTTTTTTTACAAGAAACTTTCCATCGTATTCATGATGAGCTTCATCCAGACGGTAAAATGTTTAATGGTTTGTATCGGCCATTAATTTTACATGCTTATGCACTTTACTCAGGTGAAAATGGGAAAAGATAAGGGTGTAGTTCCTTTGAATCGACGCTAGTCCCTTGCAATTAGTTGGCTAATCGCTATTTCATGTTATAAAAACGCGAATTTTTGTAATGATATGCACTCCATTAATGGGACAATTAATACTTTTCGCTCCAAAATACAAAATAAGGGGCGTGGACTTTAGTCTG
Source organism: Psychromonas antarctica (assembly GCF_022267535.1). Taxonomy (GTDB): domain Bacteria; phylum Pseudomonadota; class Gammaproteobacteria; order Enterobacterales; family Psychromonadaceae; genus Psychromonas; species Psychromonas antarctica. The sequence goes on along the minus strand of NZ_JAHNZV010000175.1, from coordinate 98 downwards.
AGAGATCCCCACAGCATTATTCATAAAAACTTTCCTCAATCAGCGCTGAAAATGCGCTTATTAATAATTCTTCAGAAACATCATATTCTCTATGATGT